>CAYTRQ010000661.1:0-2610 GCA_964440025.1 uncultured Polyangiaceae bacterium
CCGACCGAGGTGGAGACAGCTCCGGGCGATGTGAGGAGAGTTCACGCTAGCACGTCGGCCCTGAAGCTGCTCACGGAGGACGCGATTTTCTTCGAGCAAGTAGTCGGATGACGTCCTGCTGCTGACGCTGGATGAAGCCAGCCACGGTGAGTACGAGAAACTGGAAGGGAAGGTGCCTCGCAAAGCTGCTCACTTGCACCGTTGTAACGCACGCTCATGTGGTAGCTCCGGCCGGCATCAACGACCTCCGGACAACGTGAGTGGCCGTGAGCTGGCACACGGGTCCTCGGCGGATGGGCTCGATTGGGCCTCAGATCCGGGCGATCGAGTTTTCGGACAGGAGGGGACGTCGACTGATGGTGCAGCAACTGCGGAGTTGCAAAGTCGTCCCGTCATTTTTAGGGAGGAAGAACGGCGCGGGCAGCGGCTCCAAGCTCTTCCACCGTCATCGGTTTGTTGAGGTGCGCGACGCCCTTGCGAGGGAGTTCGTCTTCAGCTGCGCTGAAGCCACTCATCAATACGACGGGAAGCTCCGGAGACTCCTGTCGCAGCTCGAGGAGCACTTGCTCACCCGAAAGCTGGGGCATGGTCCGATCGAGAACTACGAGCGCAAATGGCGTCGTCGCTTCACGAAAGAGCCGTAGCCCTTCGACCCCACCGGACGCCATGACCACTTCGAATCCCAGGTGCTCGAGCTGCCTCCCAACGGCAGCGAGTACCGCTTCGTCGTCGTCGATGACCAGGACGCGGCCCGTCTCTTGCCTCGTTTCGTTCGATACTGGTGCGACGGTCGTGCAGAGCGCTGCCGACGACGCGGGCCAGGCAATTTCGAAGGTCGTGCCCTCGTCCGGCACACTGCGCACTCGCAAGCCGCATCGATGCCCCTGAAGGATGCCGAGCACCGAAGCCAAACCGAGACCTCGACCGCTGAACTTGGTCGTGAAGAACGGCTCGAAGAGGCGCGAGAGCGTGTGCTCGTTCATGCCGGGTCCCGTATCCGCGACCTCGAGGACGACGAAGCGACCCGGTCCAGCCCCGGTCGTGCGCGTGTAACTAGCGAGGGCCGTGGCGTCGAGGTCCTGGCAGCTCGTGCGCAGGACCAGCTCTCCCGTACCCTCGTTGATGGCTTCTACTGCATTGAGGACGAGGTTCGTGATCACTTGTTCGACCTGACCGCGATCCGCCCAAATTGGCGGGACATCGCCGAGCTGTGTTCGGATCTCGATCGTCGGCGACACGGACGCACGCAATAGGTCCAATGTCTCCGAAATCGCCTTCTGAAGGTCCGTCGGTGCGAACTCGGGGTCGCTCCTTCCCGCGTATTCCAGCAGCCTCTGCGTCAGGGCCGCGGCACGCCGAGCCGACTGCTCGATCGACTTCAGGGACACCTCGGCTTTGTCGGGAAGGCTCTTTTCGCGCAACAGAAGGTCCGCGTTTCCGAGGACCCCCACGAGCAGGTTGTTGAAGTCGTGCGCGACCCCACCCGCCAGCAGACCGAGCGATTCCAGCCGCTCGGCTTCGCGCAGGCGTTCCGCTAGACGCTTCCGTTCCTCTTCGCCCTTGGTCTTGGCTGCGATCTCTCGTTGCAAAAGCCGATTCTGTGCAGCGAGTTCCAGAGTGCGGTCGACGATGCGCTGCTCGAGACCCTCATTGACGTCGTGGAGCGCGTCTTCGGCGGAACGTCGGGCGGTCACGTCCATCAGCGCAAGAAAACAGCCACCGCTTGGCCCCCGAGCCGAATGGGTCTCGAGCAGAACGTAGACCAGAGTCCCATCTGCTCTCGAAAGACACAGCTCACCAGCTGCGCTGCCCTTCCGTGCGCTACTGCGCAGGTGTTCTCGCAGGGGTTCGAGGTGTTTGCGATCGACGAACCTCTCGAACGGACTTCCGACCAACTGTTCCCGATCGAGATCGAGCAGCACCCCGGCCGCGAAATTCGCGCGCCGTATCAAGCCTTCTGAGTCCAATTCTAGATAACCGGCCGGTGCGAGATCGAACAGCTCCTGATACCGAGTACGGGCCGCGTCGAGCTCGTCGGTTCTGACTCGAAGGTCCTCGTTCTGCATCTTCAGCTCCACCTGGTGGACCTGAAGCTCATGAACGAGACGCTGAACGTCCACCGCCTCGAACCCGTCCACATCGCGGCGGGTCTTTCGCAACAATTCCTCGGCGTTTTCGCGCAGCGAAACCCAATTTTGGTCTGCGTTGTGCATAATCGGCCGCTTCGAGCAGCCACCCCAAAAAGAGTATAGACCTCGAGGTCGATAGCGCCAGCGACAGCCAGTAACAATATTGCACCGGGTTAGTGAGTCGTTACACGTTCGAGCGCAAGCTTCCGACTAGTGGGCCGTTTCATCTCCAAGAGCAAGCAGGATGTGCCCAGAGGCCGCGGCCTCACCCTCACCCTCACCCTCGAGTCTTCGCGCATTGAGCAAGATGCGCCGCTTCTTGCCCTCGACAGTATGCTCCATGAGAAAGTCCTGGAACGCGCTGCCCGCTTCCATGACCTCGTCGAGTAAAGCTCGCAGCCGTGGATGCGAAAAAAAATCCCCTCCCACGTCGAACAGCGAACAAGGCTCGACGAGGCCCTCCTCTGGCAGCCCGAACAGC
>CAYTRQ010000662.1:0-2607 GCA_964440025.1 uncultured Polyangiaceae bacterium
GCCAATCGTCGCGTGGAAGTATTGCTCTTCGAGAGAGGCAACGAGCCCGATCTCGCCGTGCTCAAGGAAGACCCAAGTCTTACGGAACTGTATTTGCCGGATGTGTTTGTCAGGGAGGAGATTGAGCCGAAAGAGAGCCTACGGAAAAGGCGCTTGGATCTACGATTCGTCGACGCAGATGACGAGCCATTGGAAGAGATGAGATACTCGATTGTTTGCGACACTGGGCTTATCGTAGGGGGAAGAACCAAAAGCGGACGCGTTCAAGAGAAGCTGCCGAGATTCATGAAGAGCGCAAAGCTCTCTATGGCGGAAACCGAGATCGAGCTTCAGTTTTCAGAACAAGGCACTGAGGAGGAGGCATGAGCGAAGAGCTCCACGTCTTACTTTCGTCCGAGGAGGAGCGCGAAAATCTACCTCCGGTTCGTGGAAAGGTGACAGATGCTTGGGTGTATTGGTGGGAGGACGGAAAAGAGCTTCTTCTCCGTGCAGATGCCGAGGGTCACGTCCTCGAACACGTGTCGGGTCCAGAGAATGACAAGACAAGCTACCAGAAGCTCTTCGTTGTGAAGTCGGGAACACGGGCAGAAGTTGCGTTCAGTAGGGGAGACGACATCATTCGCCGTGTCGACGTGGAACCCCAGCTCAAGGGACTGCAAGTTGAGAAGTCGTTGTCCGCGTCGCTGGCATCAATTGGCCCTATCTTCGTTCCCAAGAGCGGGAAGAAAACGGTCAAAGTTCTCCCCATGGCTGAAGTCCGACTTGGTCCTGGAATCAAGCCTTTGAAGGGAGATGAAGTCTCGCTGGTTGCAGACTTTCCAGAGCCGTGGAGAGTCAGCATCGCTGCGGAGCGAAAAGCCGCATTGGTGGACAAGACGTGGCACCCAGGCAGTCAATCGTTCACGGACGTGGCGAACACGCCGAATCGCGGAAAAAGGAGGACTGCTGTCCGCAAAGTATCTCATGTAAGTGACCTGATGAGTGAGGTCTTGAAGCGTCCGCCTGATTCAATTCGCCGTCTGAATGTATTCACCCATGCCAACCCTGGTCTCATCAGCCTGTCCGGGAGAATGCAAGGACAGGACGTGATTCTCAATGGCACTGCGTTCGTCGAAGATCAGCCGATCGCAGGAGGTTTGGACGGTCGCGTAGTTGTCTGGTGGAATGAGGATGCGGTGGGCCGGATGCAGCGCGATGAGATGCGGCGACGATTTACGGCACATGGTGAGATCCTACTTTTCCTTTGCAACGGTGGGATTGGAAGGGGCTTGTCTTTGGCGATCGACCTCGCCAAATGCTTAAATGTGCGCATTTTGGCATATAGTGAGCCGATTGGCTATTATGTCGAGTTCCCCCGAGGAGGAGTTGACCGAAATCTGACATCCTTGGGTTTGGTATCGGACGATCAGTTTGAAGGCGCAAAGAAGTCAGGAAGAGTCGCTCCCGGGTACCCGTTTGTGATGGAAGCACCTGACGATATTCCAAAGGGACATCACGTTGAGCCCGATAGGAAGGTTGACAAACCAAAGAGACCGTCGTCATGAAAGGCTGGATCATTAGTCGGCTGGGCGTTCTGTTGTTGGCGAATGCATGCGTAAGCCGCCACACAGCTTGCAGGGACGCGAATGCAAGTCACGATCCAGACCCTTCCATCGAGAAGGTATCGTTTCAGGGCAAGAGCGGCTCTTCGCGGAACGAGCCAAGCTCCAACGACGCGGGTGGTTGCGCGAAAGTACCCCCCATACGGCCCAATAGAAATCGGCGATTCAAGGCGATGCTGGTCGACAAAGTCGACAATGAGTTAGAGTGCCCTCACGGAACCAGACGTATTCCAGGAGGTAAATTGCGTATCGAGGAGGAACGGTATGTCGTCGTGACACCATCCGGGAAACGGCAGGACTTGCCTCCGCGCTTCGTCTCGGTATCTCCATTTTGTTTAGACATTCACGAAGTGACGCGCGCGGAGCTGCAGGAGGCTGGTCTTGCTGCCGATAGTGGGGCGCGAGGTTCACAGTTGCCGGCGCTCGTACGATATGAAACGGCGCACAGGTATTGCCAAGCTAGGGAAGCAAGGCTTCCGAAAAAATCGGAATGGATTCTCGCGGCGGTGGGGCAACTCTCGTCTCGGTTTCCCTGGGGTGATTCCATTCCAGAATCGGGTGTGTGCTGGAGAAGACCGACTGGATCACCGCTCTGTGAAGTAGGGGTGAGCGCGCTAGATCGAAATCCCCAGGGTGTTTTTGATCTGATAGCGAATGCTCAAGAATGGGTGGTAGCCGAAGATTCAACAGAGTACGAGTGGGCGCTTGGCGTAAAGCACGACGATTGCCTAGCTCCCTTGTTGGCGTCGTCCTTAAAGCTTGGCCAACGCTTTGCGCTATCGGAGCATGCCGTCAATGGTTTTCGCTGCGTGAGAGAAGCGCTGGAGCCATCGAAAGGGGCCGTCAGTCCGCGCTAGGGCGCGGACCGATAAGTCCCGTGAAATACTGCATCCAGTTTTCCAACGGCGGGGACCGCTACCACTGGAACATGGCGGAGGAGCTGGGCTAGTTCTAGCTAGATCCCGTCTCGAAATGGCTAACGCCGCGAAAACAAGGGGGAAATCGG
>CAYTRQ010000663.1:0-255 GCA_964440025.1 uncultured Polyangiaceae bacterium
AGTTGGGGGAGGAATGCAACTGAAGCACCAACTCCTCTCCTTTCCACTCGAAGTTTTCGACACTTGCTCCAGGAGACCGCTGCCATCGGGGCGCTTCTTGGCTTTCCGCTACGCCGCGTTCGAAGGCGAGCCTTGCTTTGCGTGGTTGGCTCAAACAGAAGTGTGCCCGGGCTTTTTCGAACCACCCGTTGGGCAAAGGATACTCGGACTCTCTCGCTCGAGTCGAGGGCGCGAGCGCCTCTTTGCATTGGTCCT
>CAYTRQ010000663.1:265-2607 GCA_964440025.1 uncultured Polyangiaceae bacterium
ACTTCTCTGCTGTCGTTTTTGCTTGGCCTTGGCGACTACCTCCCGGGCAGCCAAGAACTCTTCTTGAGGAACTTGGGCCACGAGCGTCTCCGCTTCCTGGATGTGCCCCATCTTGGCCAGGATGGACGCACGGGCTCCGAGCGCACTGGGGCAGCTTTGCGTGAGCAATTCGAGAGCCTGGCGCCCGAAGCCGTCGGCGGCTAGTCCAGTCGCAGCGAGCTGAACGTCTTTGCACGAATTGGCACGAGGAACCGGGTCCTTCTGCGTCGACGGATGCTGGTTGGAAGCACACCCGACAAGAAGCAGAGTCATGGCATAAGCTTTCGCTACTATCTTCTTCATCGAAAGTATCCCGGAATCTGCCCCATCGGTTCTACGAGTGAAGGGTAGCCTTCTTTCGAGAGGTGAAGCGGGTTTGGGGCTTCAAACGCGACCTCGGCGGGAGCAGCTCCCGAACCGAGGTGCTGCTTGGTGCGCTGTAGGACCGAGAAGTTCCCATCCTGCGTTGAACCGATTTCAATGACGGCTTTGCCCGAAGGCGGTTCTTCTTGGGTCTGAGCTATCCACCTACCAGGCTCGTCGACCGCGATTGCGACGGCATCTCCACGTGGGGCCCACACCCTCCAACGTACGTCCAATAGCTGACTGAAAGGCAGAGAACGCAGGGCATGGGCGAGCTTGCTGATAGGAAAACAAACCCTTTCACCCCCATCACCCTCATACAGAGGTAATGCCTTGCTCACCCACAGGAGCCGCTCACTGAGGGCAGAACTTCCTCTGCGAGCAATCACTAGTTGCCCTGCCGCCAGCGGCCGAGCCTGATGCAGCGCCCGGATGCCCTTGGTCAAGTCGTTCCGTCGCTCTTCCGCTGTGGGGCACACCAGGATACCGTCGCATGGATAAGCCATCCGAAAGAGTGCCTCCGTGTCAAAGTTCTGACCGCTCCCCAGACCACTCGAGACCCATCCTCCTGTGTCCCCCAGCTGAAGCCGTGTGGCAACGGTGTCCGCGCGAAGGGTGAACCCCACGTGTCGGAGGGCCATAGCCTGCCCCGTCTTTCCTCGGTACATGCAGGTCCCCGGTCGCAGCCGCGAGTCTTGTTGCAGCTTTTGGGCGGTGAGGATCCCTTGGTTTCCCGTCACCCGCTCGGCGCTATTCACTTTGCCGGTGTTGCCCCAGAGCTCGGCATCCGCTGGGTTTTCAGCGATTTCGGTGTAACCTCGATAGAGCAACGCCCACGAAACCAACTGCTGGCACGCAAAGACGACGGGGATGAAGGGGTCGTTCATGAACTGTCCACCAGACAGCACAGCCTGCATGATGCTTGCATCGAGGTTGTGCCCATCACCGACACCCGGAATCTGCGGTTGTGGCCAGTTGAGTGTGATTTCGTTCACAGCCATGAAACTTCCCGGCCCTTGATAGCACGTGCCCACCAAGGCCTCGCTGATGAGTTGTGCCCAGGCTTCATCGAGTTGTGCTGGAGTTAGCCCCTTTAATTCATTGTTATCGCGAACTTCCGAGAGTGCCTTGGCTCCACTCACGGCCTTCGGTCCCTGCGAGGCCCAAAAATTTCCAAAGCCCCAGCGGAGCTTCGTGTAAATGTGTCGAAGTACTACTCCCACCGCATGAGCTTCCGCCTGACGCCCTGTGCCAGAGAGCTGCTGCAGTGGGTATTCTAGTGATGGGGACTTGAGATACTGCGCCAAACTGGGAGCGTAGGGGATCACCTCCTCGGTGACCCTGCGATTCAGTTCTTGCCCCGCAGCGCAACGATGGGTGCGTTCCTGCTGGCTGTCGTCGTGCGCCGTCCACTGTAGACGAAAACTGAGTTGTCCGTCGAACCGCTGTTGCACGAAGTGAATGGTAGCCGTCGCGGCTCCTTCGATTTTCTCCCAAAATTCTGACTCGGGATCAAAGACTTCTGTTCTGCCCCAGCGAACGATCGAGACTTTGCCCTGATGGGGAAGTGGCGTTCCTGACCCGGGAAGGTACTCGATTTCTGCCGTCAGAGGCTCATCCTTCTTGGGGCGCAATTGCTCTGGGAAGGTCAGCTGCAGAACGGCTGTCGTCTTCAAGTCCTCGTCGCGCCGGTTCGAGAACTGAAATGATACATCTGTTTCTGAGGGATCCACTGTTATGCTCCGTCCTTTTCTTTTTCAAAGAGAGGTTCGAGCCGAGCTCCACCTGGCGGAATTTCTTCTACGAGCACCCGGCGTTTCTCGTCTGAGGTCACTGTACGCACCCCCCATGGAGTGTAGAGAAGCCAGGAGAACTCCCCTTCTTCATGCTCATTCTCCTCCGGGGGATCTGGCGCAACTGTCACATCCAGTTTGTCTGCG
>CAYTRQ010000664.1:0-2606 GCA_964440025.1 uncultured Polyangiaceae bacterium
CTCGTACGAGATCATCTGCGCCGAGGAGCGCAGTCCGCCGAGAAGCATTTTTCGGCTGACGGTCGCGTCGCTTTCGTCCTCCAGGTTTGTTTCCTCATAGCGAGAGACGACGCGGTAGACGATGTTGCCACTCCGCAGGTCCTTGACCTCCCAGACGATGGCCAGGGCACACGCGAGATCCATTTCGTCCGCGCATGCAAACCTTTTCATCGTGCCACCAACGGCAAAATCCGCCTGTGAAGAGCGAGCTTGACCAAAGACCGCACCTTCTCCCCCCAAAGCGCGATAGCCGAGTCGGCGCATCTCCTCGAGGAAAGCGTTGACCCACTTATCTCTCAGAATCCCCATCTCGAAGTCCGGTACGTCGACGACGAGATTGGCGAAGGTCACGGTGCCAAGTTCATCACCATCGACTCGAATCGGAGTGATGGGGCGTACAGACGTCGCCCCCGCGCCAGTGGTCCAACTGATGGCCAAGCAAATGAGCGCCATGCCAAGCAGCCTTGATGTCCCTGACAAGCAAGATGACCCCGGCAAACGGGACGGACAGAGAAGAAGCATAAACGCGTTCGTACAGCGACGCAGCCGCCCAGACAAGACGAGTGCAATTGATGCGCCTCACGCGGCCTCATGGGCCGCTGCTTGTGTGCAGGGTCTCCTGCCGCATGTGCGCGGGGTCTTGGGCCGCTGCATATGCGCAGGGTCGAGCTACTTGTGTGTGGACTCTTCTGCTGTTTCTGGAGAGGAGGCGCCTTCTGCTTCTGCCGGGGCTTCTTCTTCAGCGGAGGTTCCACCTGCTTCGTTTTCTTCAGGGGAATTGCCATCTGCTTCGTTTTCTTCTTCAGCCGAGGCGCCATCCGTCGAGCCACCGCACCCAATGAGTCTCACGTTGTCCACCCAGATATCGAACGGAGCACTGGGATCTTTGGTTTGCCACTGTAGCTGGTAGGCGCGAGATGCATCGATCTTGGGTTGTGGTTCCCCCCAATAGGGTTCCTGCTCCATCTCAGAAAAGGAGGTCTCGTACTGGGTCCATTCGGTTGTCAGCACGAGGTCTCGACCGAAGTCGTTATAGCAGTCCTTGCAAACGCCTCCTTCGGGAACCGTATTGACGTCCCCCACTTTGAAGCGAACGTTGCCAGTACTTTCCTCCGAGCCTTTCTTGGCCATGAAGGCGATCCCTTCGCACCCAGAAAGATCGTAGGGTTCTTTGGGCTCGGCCAAAGAAAACCCCATGCCCGCGTAGGGGTATTGTGCGTCGCCAATTTGTCCTTGCATGCGCGCAGCATATTGTGAATCCCCGGGTCCGCCTTCGGCGAGAGCAAAAGTGCCCTGTGGTTCGATGGTCGAACTTTCATCAACGTACGTGTACCAGTAACCACCCCGCCCTTCGGCTGTTTCGATTCGGTGGTTGCCGTCCTCCAAGTTGTCTAACAAGGGCTCCTGTGGAGTTTTTCCTGCGTTGAGGGCCTGCGGAAGCTCCTGCTCCGACGAGGATGTCGCAGGAGATTTCGTTGAGGATTGTTGAGAAGAAGCGTTCTCTTGGCTTTTTGCTTTGGGACCAGCGCCGACGCAGGCAGAGGCGAGACTGGCTAAGGCGAGGCAAACGGTCGGTCGAAGAATGAACGTCGGTTGGAGAATAGTTGAAAAGGTCGGCATCATGGTCGCCGAGGGTAGTTGTTGATGCCTTGGGAAGCTATCGGCCGCGTGCTTGCTTGAGTTCCCGCAAGTTTTTCACGCGGAAAGCACGGAGGAAGGTTGGATGCGCAAGACTGACCAGATCTGGCCGCCCTCAGAAGTTGCCCCCGCAAGCATGAGGTTTGCAGGGTTGGTGGACATGGCTGTAGAGGAGCCCAACCTGCGAGGTGCCTTCGGTGAGGGGCTTTCCGCCTCCGGTCGGCGGCGCCGATGGCCCTACTTCGGTCTTGCCTGGTTGCTGTTTGCCGTGGGACTTGCGGGGGTTGCATTGCCGTTGTTGCCGACCACGCCGTTCATGATCATGGCAGCTTGGGCATTCGGGAAGAGTAGCCCACGGCTAGAGCGCTGGTTGCGAGAACATCCCTGGTTTGGTCCTGGGGTGCGCCGGTTTCAGGAGCAGCGCGTCATTTCTCCTCAGGCGAAATGCATGGCTTGGGCGGTGATGGCAGGCACTCTCCTGGTGGCGGTGTTCTCTTCCCGCATGCCGTGGTGGGCTCTCGTCGCACAGGTTCCGCTCATGGGCTACGGAGCATGGTACCTTGCTCGGTGTCCGAGCCGAGTCCAAGAATGAGCTGGTCTGCCGTGGGAATGAGCGGGCCTGTCGCAGGAATGGGTGGAGCTGCCGCAGGAAAAACGAGCCGGTCGTGGGAACGAGCAGAACCCGTTGCAAGAAGAATGAGCGGGCCCTGTCATGGGGGGCGGCCCTTCTCGGAAACCGAACCGCGGTTGCCGGAGGTGGCCATATTCGCCGCGAACTGATTTATGAGCCTGCCACGATGAGCCTGCCACGATGAACCAGACGAGAGTCACCCTCGTTCACAGGTCACGGGCGACCGGGCACCGGAGTGCCTATGGGGCCGGCAGCTGTGGGTTCGACTGACCTCGTGTCGGCTAACCTGCTGTCGCCT
>CAYTRQ010000665.1:0-2605 GCA_964440025.1 uncultured Polyangiaceae bacterium
CGAAGCCACCTGACAAATCAAAAGCTCGAGTTACTTGACCTCGACCTTCGCGCCTGCGTCTTCCAGCTTTTTCTTGAGTTCGGTCGCTTCTTCCTTGGATACGGCCTCCTTGAGAGTCTTCGGGGCGCCTTCGACCATGTCCTTGGCCTCCTTGAGGCCTAGGCCAGTAATTTCGCGCACCACCTTGATCACATTGATCTTCTGCGAGCCAGCCTCGGCGAGAACGACGTCGAACTCGGTCTGCTCTTCGGCGGGTTCTGCTGCTTCTCCTCCGGCCGCGCCTCCTCCAGCAACGGCCACAGGTGCAGCACTAACACCCCATTTCTCCTCGAGCTCCTTCACCAATTCGGCGATTTCGATCACGGGAAGGCTAGAAAGATAGTCGACCACCTGGTCTTTAGTAATATCCGGCATTTTGGGTTCGCTCCTTGAACTGCCGCAGCAAGAAACATCTGCTGCGGTCCATCACGTTCGTCTTATTCGTTCGATTCAGGTTGACTTCAGCGCCATCGGGATGACGACGCACGGGGACTTGGGCTTGAGCGGCCCGTTCAGCCGCCTTCTTCCTTGTTTTTCTTCGCCTCCAACAGAAGGACGAAATTTTGACCGGGCGCATTGAACAGGCGGACGAGCGTCTGCGCAGGCGCCATGAGCTGAGCCAACAGCATGGAACGGGCCTCCTCCTTGCTCGGCAAGGTGGCCAGCTGATTCTCGACTGCTTTGGCATCCAATACTTGGCCATCGAGCAGCCCAGCCTTGATCTTGAGCTTCTCGTTTTCCTTGGCGAAGTCTTTGACGACGCGGGCCGCTGCACTGGGCTCTTCGAAACTCAGAGCCACTCCGGTCATTCCCCGAAGCGCTGTTTCGCTCAGGCCCGAAACGAATTTCTCGCCCTCGAGAGCCTTCTTGATCAGAGTGTTCTTGAAGACCTTGTACTCGACACCCCGCTCCCGAAATTTCGCCCGAAGGTTCGAAACCTCGGCCACGCTAAGACCCTTGTAGTCGACAAAAACGGCCGAGCTCATTTTCGCGAAACTCTCGCGAATGGTTTCTACCGATGCTTCTTTTTCCCTGCGGAGCATTAGCTTTCCTCCTGCGGAGCGGTGGTGGCGTCCGCCGCGTCGACACGAACTCCGGGCCCCATCGTGCTCGATAGGGTCACACTCCGAATGTAGACACCTTTGGCAGTCGCCGGTCTTTTGGTCAAAAGCTCCTGCATCATGGTACGGGCATTTTCGCTCAGCTTTCCGCCATCAAACGACTTCTGACCGATGCGGGCATGAACCACACCGCCCTTGTCGACGCGGTACTCGACCTTACCGGCTTTGGCTTCCCGCACTGCCCTCGACACGTCCATCGTAACGCTGCCGACCTTCGGGTTCGGCATCAGTCCTCGAGGACCGAGGATGCGCCCGAGCTTTCCGACCACACCCATCATATCCGGGGTAGCGATGACACGATCGAAATCGAGCATTCCTCCTTGGACTTGAGCGACGAGCTCATCTGCTCCGGCGAAGTCTGCTCCAGCTTCCCGAGCTTCCTTCTCCTTGTCGCCCCTGGCGAAGACGGCGACGCGGACGCTCTTGCCAGTACCATGAGGCAGTACGACAGCTCCACGCACCATTTGATCGGCATGCTTCGGGTTGACCCCGAGGCGCACCGCGATATCGACACTTTCGTCGAATCTGGCGTAACACAGCTTCTGAACGACACCGACAGCCTCATCAAGAGGATAGAATCGGTGCCGGTCAAAGCCGGATAGGGCTTCCGCCCGTTTTTTTGCGATCTTTTTCGGCATGAGGTTTCGTCTTTCGACTCCTGGTACTGTCGCCAGCGCCAATCGGCGCAGCCGCACCAGTCACTTCTTGGAGGCGCCTCGGGGCGCCGGGGAACTTCGATGGCTCGCGCCAGCTACGCGTCGACGACGTCGACGCCCATACTGCGTGCCGTGCCGGCTATGCTTTTCGCGGCAACATCCACGTCAGCTGAGTTCATATCGTTGAGCTTTGTCTCTGCGATTTGCCTAAGCTGATCCCAGCTGATCTTGCCGATCTTCTTCTTGTTGGGCTCGGGAGAACCAGAGCCCGGCTTGCCCATCTTCAACCCGAGCGTCTGTTTGATCAGAACGCTGGCGGGAGGTGACTTCATAATGAAGGAGAAGGAGCGATCCGCATAAACCGTAATAATAACGGGAACGACCGTATCACCCAGCTTCTGACTCCGAGCATTGAAGTCCTTACAGAACTGCATGATGTTCACACCATGTTGGCCAAGGGCCGGACCAATGGGGGGCGCTGGATTCGCTTTACCAGCTGGGATCTGCAGTTTGATGTAGCCAGAAATTTTCTTCTTGGAGGCAGCCATGATTCTTCTCGACAGTTAGCGTTTCTCGACGTCGGTGAAATTGAGCTCGACCGGAGTATCTCGGCCGAAAATGCTCACTTTGACTTTGAGCTTCTGCTTGTCTGCATTCACTTCCTGCACCGTGCCGGAGAAGTTCGCGAACGCACCCACGACGACGCGCACTTCGTCGCCTTCGTGGAACTCATACTTGGGCTTGGGTTTGACCGCGCCCTCGGTGATGCCATTACGGAGGCCTTCGATG
>CAYTRQ010000666.1:0-2604 GCA_964440025.1 uncultured Polyangiaceae bacterium
GTTGGACTCATCACTATCAAAGACCTCCTCCAAGCCGAGAGAAACCCCCAGGCGAGCAAGGATGATCGAGGTCGACTTCTGGTTGGTGCGGCGATCGGACCAGGAAAAGACCGTGAAGAGCGGGCGGAGGCTCTGGTTGAGGCTGGAGTTGACGTATTGTGCGTCGATACCGCGCACGGACACCATCGTGGGGTGGCCGAGGCAGTGCGCTCGCTGCGGAAGGCTTATCCCAGCATGCAAATCGTGGCGGGCAATGTGGCCACCGCGGATGCGACGCGGGCGCTCATCGAGGCCGGTGCGGATGCGGTCAAGGTCGGGATCGGCCCGGGGAGCATTTGCACCACTCGCGTGGTTGCCGGCGTGGGAGTACCGCAAGTCACCGCGATTGCCGACTGCGCTCATGAGGCCGATAAGCATGGTATTCCTGTGATCGGCGATGGCGGGATCAAATATTCGGGCGAGGTCGCCAAGGCGATCGCAGCGGGTGCGTCAACTGTGATGATGGGTTCGATGTTTGCCGGTACGGACGAAGCTCCTGGAGAAATCGTTCTTTACCAAGGGAGAAGCTACAAGGTGTACCGAGGTATGGGTTCGATGGGAGCGATGAAAAAGGGCAGCCGAGATCGCTACGGCCAGGCAGGGACAGCCGATGAGAAGTTGGTTCCCGAGGGGATCGAGGGCCGGGTGCCCCATCGCGGGCCGGTAGGAAAGATCTTGGCCCAGATTGTTGGGGGCTTGTGCTCCGCAATGGGATACACTGGCTCACCCGATCTCGAGGCTTTGCGGACCAAGGCGCAGTTTATCCGGATGACTGGTCAAGGGCTTCGCGAGAGCCATGTGCATGATGTCATCATCACCGAGGAGGCACCGAACTATCAGGTCTGAGCTCGGGCAGGGCTTGCTTCGTATGTGGACTGCTTTGTGGCAGCTGCCTGCTGTCACCGGTTCTGCCGTGAGGCCGAGCGCCTTTTCCTTGCTGGCTCGTGCTTCCGTTCCCGCGTCGGCTGCGGGAAGAGGCCCCGAAGATCTTGCTGCCCTGGATTTTCCGCCTTTCCTTATCTTGACAGGGTGAGGGGCTGCTGCCAGCTTCGGCGCCGGAGAGATGACCGAGCGGCCGAAGGTGCCTGATTCGAAATCAGGTGTGGGTGTGAGCCCACCGTGGGTTCGAATCCCACTCTCTCCGCCAGCTTTGGAGGCTCGTTCAGTCTTCCGGTCGAGGCCGTCTTCGGATGACTACTCAAAACCGAGAAAAAAGTGAGCTGGACTCGAGGCCTCCCGCGATTTAGGGGCTTGAATGTGAAATGCCACTCACTAAAGTGACCCGACCTTTGGAGAGGTGACCGAGCGGCCGAAGGTGCATGATTGGAAATCATGTGTACGGGCAACCGTACCGAGGGTTCGAATCCCTCCCTCTCCGCTAATCGAATCTTGAATCGCGCCTGCTGCTGCTTCGTTGCTCGATGGTCTACCTGAACAATGCTGGCACGAGCTTCCCGAAGCCTCCCGAAGTGGGCCGCGCTGTCGGCGAAATCATAGCGACCGAGCCCAGCGAAGCTCGAAAAAGAGCCGAGCACGCCTTGGCAATCGTTGCTCGTCGACTCGGAGTCGATACTCGTCAGTTGCTCGTCACGTCCAGTTGCACCCAAGCCCTTGAAGTGGGCGTGACTGAATTGCCTTGGCAGTCCGGTGATGTTGTCGTGACGAGCCAGCTTGAGCATCATGGCTTGATCCGTCCTCTTCTTCATTTGCACCGGAGTCTGGGTGTCGAGCGATTGAGCTCACCGTATGCTCCCGGAACGCCTTTTTCTCTGGAGTTTTTGCGCGAGGTCTTGCGGCATCATTCCGTGCGCCTGGTCGCCGTCACGGCCGCGAGCAATGTGACCGGTGAGATCCTTCCACTTGCCGAGATCGCGGAGTTGGCTCACGAGAGCGGCGCTCTCCTCCTGGTCGATGCAGCACAGACGTTCGGTCTGCTCGATGAAGACGTGAGTTGCTATGGCTGCGATCTGCTGGCCTTTGCCGGACATAAGAATCCTTTGGGCCCGCAAGGTGTGGGTGGGCTATGGGCCGCCGACCATGTTCCGTTCGCGGCAGGTTCGGCTTTCTGCGAGGTGGGAGAGCGAGGGGGCTGCGGAACGACGAGGCCGGGGTACTGTGATGTGGGGGGGGTCAATCTCGCCGGGCTCACGGGCTTGGGGGAGGGCCTCCAGGCTTTTGGACGGCAGAGATCCGAGAAGATGGGGGCGGCTCGGGAGTTGGCGTACGAGCTGGCGTGGCAAGCTCGTGGTATCGATGATGTCATGGTGTTCGGTCACGAAGTGGGCGAGTCGACGGCGACAGTATCGCTGCTTCATCAGCGGCTCCCCCTCGAGCGTGCTGAAAGGTACTTCCGGGAGCACGGACTGGTCGTTCGTGCGGGGATGCATTGCGCGCCCGAAGCTCTCTCGGCGATCGGTGCGCCCGAGGGAACGATTCGCATCAGCTTCGGACCTTCCAACTGTCAAAAGGACGCGGAAGCGGTCCTTGCGTTGCTAGCGCGTCTTTAGGCTCGTTCCCGTCTACAAAAGGCGCTTCGTCGCCCGCCCCTTCGGGGCAAGGGCGGGC
>CAYTRQ010000667.1:0-2590 GCA_964440025.1 uncultured Polyangiaceae bacterium
CCGCCCTCGCCCCGAAGGGGCGGGCGACGAAGTGGCCATTTCGCGCCGCGAACCACGCTAAGTTTCAGAGTATGGCTGAAACGACGGCCGTCCACTGCCCGTCGTCCACCACGACATCCATTTTTCCGGTTGCGGTTTTGCTGTTCCATTTATTTTCGGCCGAATAGGAAACGAATCCGCCGTCGCCGAGATAGGAGGCGTCGAGCACCGCGCCGGAAGCTACGGTGGCCGACTCGAGCTTCCATTCGAGATCTGAAGTCCACCAAGGCTTGGCGCCACGAGCACTCCATTCGTCCACGATTTCTCCATCAGACCGCACGATCAGGCCGAAGCCCCCCCTCACGCAGCCTAACTTGCATGCTAAGTCCAGGTCTTCTTCCTTCGGATAAAGTATCTCAGCGCCCAAGTGATCGAGGGCGCTCGGTTCCCACCAAGTTTGGTTGGGATCGCTATTGTTGTGATAGCGCCCATACTCCGCCCCGCAATAGCTCATAATGGAGACCTTGTCATAATCGGTCACCAGCATGGGTGACGAATTGGGCTGAATGTTATTTCGGGCTTTGGTCGCATCCTCGTAGTCATCGAGATTCAGCGTGTATTGGCTAGTATCGAGGCCACCAAAGCAGCTATGGTACTGGCCACTGCTACAGGCACAAGAACTCAACAAGTCGGGGCTGCAAGCATTGTTCGTGCATTCCGCGCAGCCGGGGTCCTCCTGTCGAGTGATGGCATCTTGGTACTCCCACAACGTGAGGGTCTTCTTGGTCTTGGTGCAGTCATCAAATTGCCACCGCTCGCAAGTACAAGCGCTCAGGTTATTTTTTGAGCAGCCGCTGTCCAAACATGCCAAGCAGCTTTCGGTGCGGCCGGCAATATAATCGCAAGCCGGCCGGTCCGTACGCACATGCTCATGCGGGTAGGCTAGGCCGTGTCCGACTTCATGCACGATCACGCCCAAGCGTCCCGGATACACGCTAGCCCCGAACCAGCACTTCGTATAATTGCCGTTGGCTTTGTAGCCCAAGCCGCAGGCACCAGCCGCGCCCGCACGGCGCAATTCGATCGCCATGTAGCCGTTCGGTACGGTTGACGGGCACGTGCCATGCCAAACGAACTCAATGCCCGAACGTTGAGACCAGATCTGCATAGTTTCCCACGCAGTTTCCCTCTCTGCATCGAATTCCGCGTTGGAGAGCTTGCATTCTGCTGTCCAGCTTTTCGCGTCACTGCAGGAGTCCGAAGTGCCGGCGTAGAAATTGCTCGCATTGCAACGTCCCTGGCCATTCAAAAAGCAGACGTCGACTTGACCGTCCGGAAAAAGTTGCCCGTTGGTGACTAGGCGTGCTTCGCGAACCCGGAGCGGGCTTGCTTCCTTCTCGTACGCGCACGCTCCGACCAATCCAGCACAACCCAGGGTGAGACCTAGAAGCGCCGCGATGTTCGTTGCCTTCATATTTCGCGATCCTTTCGTTCCTTGCCAGTACTTTCCGGTTCTGGTCGTGACCTTGCGCAATGGAGATCTATGCGATGAGCTGGCCTGGACGCCCCCGGTTTTCTCGAACGTTGAATAGCGGCAAGTCAGGCAATCACCATGCCACCTGGCTCCGCGAAGGCTTGCACGGTAGCGATACGATTCGTCGGGGAAATCATGCAGCGCGAACATCGACTTCCTGCACGGTTGCTGGCAGCACCCGAGATGTATCCACCGGCCGCCCCGAACACTCCGAACACATCGACCACACTTGTCAGCACTATGGCCCCTTAGCTCCCCTTAGCTCCCAGGTCATCGTGCCGTCCCTGGCACAGGGCGGGCACCGTCTCTGGGATTTCTCCGAAGACGGTTAGCACTTCCGAGCCCTCACGCGGCTCCCACTCTCACCCCATGCTATACATCGACACGTGCCCGATATGCTTAGCACCACGCGATCGGCTTTGCGGGCGCCCGCCGAAGGGGAGAGCCATCCGTTAGCCGTGCTGTGGGTTTCATAGACGCCGCCCGTGGACAAGGTGCCATATCGGTCGACCGTCAAGGAATTCGACGTCGTCAGAAGCGTACAG
This sequence comes from uncultured Polyangiaceae bacterium, assembly GCA_964440025.1. Taxonomy (GTDB): domain Bacteria; phylum Myxococcota_A; class Polyangia; order Polyangiales; family Polyangiaceae; genus NIC37A-2. The sequence continues at coordinate 2,059 of CAYTRQ010000667.1, forward strand.
CTCAGTCATGCTCGCTAGGCAACCAACTGGCCTGCGATGGGAGCGCAAAAAATCCAAACCAATTTCGACTGGCCGTTCACGCAAGAGGTCCAGCGGAGTCTGCGTCATCGCGCCAAGAAGATGCTCGGCCTGTCGAGCACGAGCGAGGCGCACACCGAAAGGGGTGACGTTCATCCAGAGGTTCGATTCGGCGCTTCGATTGAACGTCCACAGGTTGGCTCCTGGAACCGCCGAGTGAACAAGCGCCGTCAGTCAACGCGAGCTCACTCAGCTGCTAGAGCGACGACGCATCATCCCAGAGAGGTGACATACCAGCGTTCCTGCAAACAACGGGCGCATCCATCCGACCCGTGGAAGAGGCTCCGCCAACACCCGCCCTACCGCGCGAGAAGCGACGGCGCAGCCTTTGAGGTGATGCGCCAGTCCTCGACCGAACCCTGAGAGTTGGCCGTCAGGTCGTCAGGTCGCGCCTCGCTCGAGAATGCTCGGGTCATTCAGCCAACCCAGGTCAACGCAGGTCCCCTTTGTGCCA
>CAYTRQ010000668.1:0-2585 GCA_964440025.1 uncultured Polyangiaceae bacterium
CCTTTTCTCCTGCATGAGGCAGCCGGCCCGGCTTTTCTCTCAACACGATATCAATCCGTCCCAGCTCTGGCCGAATCACCACATGGCGCGGGACGTCACCTTCGAGGCGGATGTCCGGCAGCTTCTTTTGATAACGAAACTGCGTCACCTCCGGCGGAAACTGCACCGGTGTGCGGCCTTCCGCCCATTTGCCTTCGAGTTTTTTCTCGATCTTGCGGGGATCTTTGATCTTCGCGGTGCCAAAGCTGCCGAGATACTCCGGAAATTTGGCGCTCCCGTTGCCGTCCGTGACCGCTGTGGAACGTCCGCCTTCGCTCCGGAAGTCGACTTCGATGCCCTCGATTGGATCGCCCACCTCGTCGGTAAGGATCATCTCAAAGGTCGAAACAACTTGCTTGACCTTTGCCGGGCGCATCTCGGGCGCAATCGGTTCAGGCTCCACATAAACAAACCGCTGTTCCGGAATTTGGGGTGCTCCCCATTGGGGTGAGTCGATGGGGAGGCCCGGCGGTGCTCGCTTCGCTGCGCGCCGGCGGGGTCCCTCACGATCCGTGCTCGGGGCGCCATACGGTGTGGCCATCTTGGCTATTTGTGTGAGTTGTAACACAAAGGTTTCTGATGCGCCCGCTCCGCGCGGTCGAGGGTCCCGTACTCGGGGGACCCCGTCCTTTCTTTCGGGTGCGTCGATAGTAGCCACTCGAGATCGATGTGATGTGACGCCGTGTTCAGCGCCACGTTCGGCATCTCTCTCGCAAGCTTTGCTATCCGTTCGTGTTTCGTTCAGACGGTTCCGAGATTCGGTGTTCTCGACATCTTTCGGCGCTAGTGGAGCGGGGCTTGCGTGCTGTTATCGCGCTTGTGGAGGAGGCGCCGCGGTAAAGAGGCGATGCGATGTGTCTTCTCCTAACCGCCATTGAGAGAAAGGGGCAACTCCCTGCTATCCAACCATTTGTCGGCAAACGCCGCTTCACACAGGTCCCAGGGGAACCACTCCTCACCAACCGTACACATCATGCTGTTCAGGGCTTCTTTGCGGGGAAGAAACTCGAGCGAACGTTCCTCGAGCGGGCCGTCGCCTGGACCGATGAAGATCCAATCGCCGGCGCGCGTCGCCTTGTATGTCCCATAGTGCTTGCCCGTGCTTGCGCTCCAAACATCGAGTTGGCTGGCGGAGACTCCGACCACCAGCCGACCGTGATTGGCGAAGCGGAGTGCCACATGGTCCTTCCAGGCACGGACCGGCTGCCAGTTGCTACCCGCGGTGCGAAGCTCGGCGTCGAAACCTTCGAGCGGGGTGCATGTCCCGTTGTGGTCGCAAACCCCTTCCGGTCCCAAGTAGCGGCTTCCATCGTCATTAAGGTCCACCGCGTCCCGGCCCATGTCCATGGTGCCAAAGGAAAAGGGCCCCTCGCCTTGTGGCCGCTCGACGGTCCGCCAGCCGTCCTCGAAGAGCACAGCACTGAGCCTTCCATTGCCGGAATTGAGAACTCGCATTGGGGTATCTATCCCGAGAGGCCAGCTGACGACTTCTTCGTGACCTTCGGTGCTCCACGCTACCAGTCTTTTCCGGGGAAAGTCGTAACTGAATGCGAAGTCTCCGTCCGGGGTGAGGGCTATCGGCGCGGATCTGCCTCGCCATTCCAGCTTTTCACCGTTTCGTCGTAGACCCCTGCAGCGTCCGACTTCAAAGCACTCTCCAAGGAGAACCAACGCACCTACCACCTGCACGGGCAGCCCATAGCCGTGCTTGGAAACCTGTTCCAGCTTCCATTCGCCCCGGCGCCAAACGAGGTAGCTATCCCTACAAGAGACGCCTTTCGCCTCGACCACGCGTGCGCCATCTTGCCAGTTGAGTGCGAGAATCTTGTCGCATCGCTGGACCGCGGTGACCTCGTCATAGGTCCGGACTCGCGTCAGTCCGGCGCTACGGGTCGTCGGAATGTTCAGGGTCCATTTTCTCTCCCCCGTTTGTAAATCCCAGGCAGAAACCTTCTCCTCGTTACTGGCGACCAGCTGCTGGGAGTCGGGCGAGAAGGCCACGTCTCTCCAATACTCATCCCGATAGAACGAGTGTTTCAGCTCGATTCCTGCTGGCTGCCACTCGTCGGGGGTTCTTTTCAGAACCCGAACCCTCTCATCGAGCAGCGCAACGAGGTCGGAGTTTTGATCATAAGTGATCGTGGGGCCGCCCAGATCGTCCGCCTTGAAGAGCGGCCGAAGAGCACCGCTCTTGGGGTTGAGAGCCCAGATGGCTGGCGGAAACGCCGGTTGTTCTGCCGGCGTCTGCTGGTCCCCCCCCCAAGTTCCGTCACAGTAGAAAAGGACCTCGAGCCCGTTGGGGTGAGGGGCAGGCTTATGGCAGTAGCGGTGCTGACCCGGAAGGATAGTGTCCTCGCGAAAGTGGCGGAGGAACGTCCCTGAGCGGTCATCGAACACGCGGAGTTCGGTTTTCCCTTGGTCGATGAGGTACTCTTTGACGTACACCGCCACCCACCCAGGGCCAGCAAAGAGCCTATCTAGAAGAACTCGAGTCTTGCTGCCGGGGCGATCCAGGCTGAAGTCATGAGACCTTTTTCCGGACTTCC
>CAYTRQ010000669.1:0-2583 GCA_964440025.1 uncultured Polyangiaceae bacterium
CCGAGAGTTGCCTGAAGTTCTTTCGTGCCCCGGGTGACCGAAAAGCCGAACTCCTCACCACCGAGCGTTGCCGTATTGCGCGATGCTGTTTCCGGGTCGAGACTTTCCGGATCGACCAGGAAGGCCGCACTGTCTGCTGTCTCGCCGACGACGGCAGTGGCGGGGATCTCGAAGTTCCCGTTCAAGGCATCGAACACGGTGACGCTCCGGTCTTGAAGAAGCCTTGAAAGGCCGTCGCCGGACCCGCGGGCGCCGCTGACAAAGCTCTCTTCAAGAGGCGTCCGCTCCGCTGTTTCAACATTGCGGCCATTGACCATGGAAACCGTGCCGATCGGGCTCAGCGCGGCTTCGAGGTCCATGACGCCATGGCCCCATTCGTCTGAATAGTTGCGCTGAACCCCGTTGCCGAAATTAGTAACGCCGTCCTTCTTGAACTTGGTGAACTTGTTGTTGGCAGAGGCCAACAGCCGCTTCGTGCGTTCCTCGGCGCTGAGGCCAGGGAATGCCTCGGCAATCAGCGCCAAACCACCCGAGATCTGGGGAGCAACGAACGAAGTCCCGGTCTTGGTAATATAGTCGGAGTCTCCGCCATCCCATGCGGTGTGGAGGGTCCCGTCGGCAAACAGGCAGTAGGATGCGGTGCTGCCGCAGGGCGCAGATAGCCGTTCGGCATAAGTAATGTGCCCGTCACTGTCGGTCGCAAATGCGCCGTTGCCCGCGCTGAGCCACGCCTCGTCCAGCTTGGAAATGAAGTAGGGAGCCGCCGCGGCAAAATCCGCTTCGGTGAGCGTATCGTCATTTGAGAGGGCAAACACCACAGTTCCGGAGTTCTGAAAGCCGTCAAGCGCATCATAGTAGTCATGCCAACGCTGCGGAACTCCACCAGAGAGATATGTCAGGGCTTCGTAGACGCTGTCGCCGGTGTTATCCATTCGCGTCTGAACGTCCTCGAGGAGCAGCTCGCCGCCTCCGCGCGCAGACAGCTTTTTAATCCCCCACGAGTTGTTCTGGGCCACGGCCCCAAGATCGGCGGCCTTCAGAGTCGATTGCGTCATCTTGCTGAGATCGAGGTGATCCTTGGTGGAATCAAAATAGGATGTCAGATGGAGATCGGCGCCGGACGCAACGCCCATCGTCGAACCGGTGTCATCATTGCCGGCGGCCACCGCAGCTACCCCCGTGCCGTGGCCGTTAACCTTGTCGACTGATATGTCCTGGAACTTGTGGATCGTCTTACCCCGGAACAGTTCATGGGTGTCGAGAAATCCGTTGTCAACAACGGCGATAAGCTCACCGGCGCCGCTCAATCCGCCGGAAAGCGCTATATGAAGTCGCGTGAGCTCGTAGGAATGTGCCTGATTGGAGAACATATTCCGACTGGAGTTCTGAAAGACTGAACTGGTTCGGATGTTCTCAGCCTGCGTCTTATTAAACGTTCCGGCAACGGAACTGGTGACCCACTCGGCCGAGGATCCGCCACCACCACCCGAAGGCCCCGAATCTCCGCTACTGCTGCACGCTGCCAGCGACATCAGACATGCACCAAGCAAGCAGAGCCTCACCGACGAACCGATGAATTCGCGAGCGCATGAAGTTCCCGCCCTGCCCAAAGATGCATGGTGATGAGCGTGGCTGTTCATGAGACGAGTGTGAACGATTCTCTCGGCAGGTCCAGAGCTTGCAGAGGGGCCAGTTAAGAATTGTATTCGATCGAGCTTTCGCAAGGCTGGCGCCCCGCTCGTCTACGTAGCGTTACCGATGACGGCCCTGGCAAACAGGCGTTGGATGGTCCTGTCATGGGTTTGTTCCCTTCCCTTGCGGCGGAGCGGGGGTCAGGACGGGTACTTCGAGGACGCACCGTTCGGCTCCTCTCCGCCGTTCCTCTTCCTACGCCGGAGTTTCGTACACCTGCACTGACGCGGGAGCGACAGTAGTCAAGAACAGGGCCGGATACTCAAGGCACGCCTCTGCCACTTCCGTGCTCGCGGCGGTTGGGCGTTCGAGCCTTGCGCCATGAAGATTGCTGCTTGGTCTTCGATCTCCTGGTCATCGTCGGCAGCCGCAGACTCGCCGCTTTCACCAAGAACCGCTACATGGCCCGCGCCTGGTTTTTCTTGGGAAGGAGAGCCAGAAGCCGGAGGATGTCGTCGTGCATTCCCGAGAGCAAGCGCTTGAACACGCAACTTAAGACGCGTGAGAAAGTGCAGGAATTGCAGCTCGTTAGCGAATAGACTTTGAAATCTGATTCCGCCTGCCTGAAAGGTACTATCTCCGGCAATAGGCGGAGGTGTGGGCGCATAGGCAACGGGTATTCATAGCCAGAACGCAGCAGGAGGAGCGTCGTCAGGGTGCGCGAAAGTCGCCCATTGCCCTCCTGAAACGGGTGGATCGCCAGGAAGAAGACGACAAACACGCCGGTGACGATCAGAGGATGGAGCTCTCCTTGTGCCAGCGTGTTGCGGGTCCAGGCAACCAGCGCCTCCATCTGCACCGGAGTCTCGACCGGGCTCGTGGTTTCGAAAACGATACCGAAACTTTCCCCGTCCGGCCCGAATGCCCTGACGTGGTTGTCGAGGGTCTTGT
>CAYTRQ010000670.1:0-2567 GCA_964440025.1 uncultured Polyangiaceae bacterium
CTCAGTCGGTAGAGCAGGGGATTGAAAATCCCCGTGTCGGCGGTTCGATTCCGTCTCTGGGCACCGCCAGAAACTCCCGAAACCCCTTCAAAAGAAGGGGTTTTCTCATTTTGCCCGCCGGGTCCCGATCGTCCCATGGGTCCCTCAGAGCCCCCAGAATCGCCTCTGTTTTCTGCATATTTTCTGCAGTCGTCAGAAGCCCTTTCGGGCTCCAATTTCGCAGCCATCTGCGCACGGAGGTCGTCCACTCCCATCCGCCCATAAATCCGATCCACCATCCTTGTGTCCTTGTGCCCAAGGACCCTTGAGACCGCGTGGAGCCCCACTCCGGCCTGCACTAGCCAGCTTGCAGTAGTACGTCGGAGGTCGTTCGGAGAAACCGGAGGAATGCCAGCGCGCTTGCACGCGGCGCGGAGGTCGCGGCGGACGTTGCTCCACGACTTGAAGAGTAGAGGGCCCGTGCCTTCCGCATACATCCAGGCGTAGTCGACCATTTCCCGGGCTGGCCCGACGATCGGCACAACTCGTTCAGCGAGCGCCGTCTTGGTACCCCTCAAGCGCACGGTATCCGTATCGAGGTCGATGTCTTCGATCCGCGCGCGCTGGGTCTCGCCCCACCGTGCCGAAGTCCCGATGGCCAGGCACACGCGGGCAGCTTGGTCGGGCGTCAATTCGGGGAGAAGCTTGTGGACCTCTTCCAAGGTCAGATAGCGCTCGCGCGGCTTGTAGTCGTTCTCCACGTCGTCCGGCATCACGTCGGACAGGTCGGCGGAGAACATCTTCAACTTCTTCGCCCGCTTCAGTGTGCCCCGCAGGACCGTAAGCTCTTTTAGGATCGTGGAGTTGGCCGCGCCCTCGTCCAAGCGTTGCTCCACGTACGTCTCTGTTGCGCGAGAGTCGATCCGAGCGAGGGGCGTATCCGCTCCGAAAAGCCGGAGCAGATGCCCCGCCTTTACGCGGTAGCACTGGAGCGTGCCCTCCGAGCGCCCCTTGAGGCGGCGCGCCCGCAGGTGACCCTCTATCGCTTCACGGAGCGTGGTTTCGTTCGCGGCCGCGTGAGCCGGATCGGCGGCTCGTCGCTCGAACTCGCGCAACCTTGCTTCGGCTGCTTTCTTGTCGCGCGTGCCTGTCGACCTCGTGCACCAGTTGCCGGCTTCGTCCTTGAAGCTCGCGTAGAAGGTCTTCCCGCGTCGGTAGAGTGTTCCCATGGTTCTGTCTGGTGTTCTCCAAGCCAATTCTCAAAGACTGATCGGCGGACGCGGAGCACGCGGCCCACCTGGACGTGCGGCATCGCCCTGGCGAGCCGGTGCGCGTGACTCCTCGACACTTGCAACTGCTCGGCAATGTCGCCGGTGGTGAGTAGCGCATCGGTGCTCATGCTCAAGACGTAGCGTCGCCGCTCGCCTTTCCCGAAGAAAGAGAAACCGCATGATTGTTTGATCGTGGCACATGCGGGATCGAGCTGAAAGGAGCTTGATCGGAGCCCTTGCCTGCTCGCGTTTCCGCGTCGGCGAGTGCGCGCTCGATTGCGGAGACAATGCGCGCTGGCAGCTGTCGTTCGCTAGTCTCGAAGCGCCTGATCGTTCGCTCCGCCACCCCGGCCAATGCAGCCAGCTCGACTTGAGTGAGGTTCAGCCGAACTCGTCGTGTTCGCGGTTCCATGCCGGAACAATTGCCGGTTGCGCGACCGGCCGCAACCCTGTTTTGGGTTGATAGGTTTGTTAGGTGTAGGTGATTGTGCGGTTGAGCGGGTTACCGTGTCCGCTTGCTGAAAAAAGTTGAGCGAGGCCCATGCTTGTGGCTGCACTGTGTGACTGCACATTCCTGCACATTGCCTTTCGGTTGAATACGGCCGCGAGAGCCTCCTCGTACGCAAGTAATGTGCAGTCGCGAGTGCAGTTGCCCAAACAACACTAACAACCCTATCACCTTATTTGCGCTGGACAGGTTGGGACCGCTTGCGCATAAGAAGAAGCATGCACATGATCCCCTCGACCGAGGACGCCCGTCAGGAGGCGCGAGTCAACGCCACCACGCTCGACGCTCACACAACGGAAGCGGCTACGCTCCGCAAGGAGCAGCAGGCATGGGTAGCAGCTCAGCAGACCGTGGCGCAGCGCAAGGTGCGAACCGAAGTCGAGGCCAAGAAGGCCGAGGAAGCCCGACGCAAAGAGTGCGGCCGTTGGGGCGTCGACTGCCGAGGTCAGCGGAAGCGATTCAAGCGAGCTGTCGACCGTCTCAGCCTGCGCCAAGAAGAGGAACAGAAGCCCATTTTCGCCCACGTCGAGCCGATCGAGTTCGACGCCCCAGAAGTAAACGAGGCGCTTGGCGAAGACGCGCGCAAGGTCCTCGCCGACGGCCTTGCGCTGACTGCTCAGCACGGGACCGTGACTGCCAAGCTCGGTCGCTTCGCCATCGAGCTTGGTGACAAGAAGCACGACCTCGCTCGGGTGAACGCAGCGCTGCGCATCTTGAGCGCCGCTGGCCTGCACCGTTGGACCGGTCGGCGCTGGATGTCACGGCTCGGCGTATCTGATCAGCGCTGGTTCGGCGAAGGTGATCGGGGT
>CAYTRQ010000671.1:0-2564 GCA_964440025.1 uncultured Polyangiaceae bacterium
GACCGATGCCGGCACAAGAATACGTCTTTTATAGCCACGAAGACGCCGAACGATGGCGGGAAAAGAACGGAATGCAAGAATTTCCCATTGTGATGGTGCGGGCTCCCGTTCATTTCACCTGGCGAAAGAGCACCGGCCTGGTCACGGATATCGTCTCCGCAGATCGTCCGGTGACCATCTACCCCGACCAACGCTTTCCCCCGGCGAGGAACCGTGCCTACCTCGCTTCCAGCCGCTGATTGGCATCACCATCATTTCCCGCACGCTACGGTTCCTGACGATTGAGATCACGATCCATGCCCACTGTTCGCCCCACGCGGAGGGGTCCTGCTTCATGAGCTGTTTCGGCGGAGAGGAAGGGGGCTCCTGAAACAGGGGATCCATTTCGGCTCGAAGGTCGGAGCACTTTTTGTTCGAAGTCCGCAGAGAGCCGGCGTAGCATAGCGACATGCATACTTGGCTTTTTCACCGTTTGTCGAATTCCGTCGCTGTGTCCTTGTCGGCCTTGGCCTTTTTGGGAGCGTTCCAAGAGACACCCAATCAAGCCCATGCCTGTGGGGGGCTGTTCTGCTCTGCCTCCGCCCCTGTCAATCAAACGGCTGAGCGAATTCTATTCGCTCAAAATGACGAAACGACGACCCAGATCGTAGAGATCCTCTATGAAGGTCCCGCAGAGCGCTTCTCTTGGATCCTACCAGTTCCAGGAATCCCGGAAGTGGAGGTCAGCTCCGGACGGGTGTTTGATCGCCTCCAAGCGGCAACGAACCCAACCTACACTCTCAACACCTCGGCAACCGATTGCGGAAACAACGGAATTCTGCGCGCAACCGCCGACTCGGCGGGGAGCCTACCAGGAGCAGGCGAAGCCGATCCCATGGTCAGCGTCCTTGAGGGTGGCACTGTCGGCCCCTTTGACTACGAAGTCCTTTCCGTCGATCCAGGCGACTCCGACCCTGCAGACGTGGCTCTCTCCTGGCTCGAGGACAACGACTACGATGTCGGGTCACTCGGAGCGGATGTTTTGCGTCCCTACCTGGAAAACGGCCTCAACCTGATCGCCGTTCGCCTCACCAAAGGAGAGTCGACCGGCTCGATTCGACCTCTCTCCCTGACCTTCACCGGAACTCGACCAAGCATCCCGATTCGGCCCACAGCCGTTGCTGCAGCGGAAGACATGGGAATTCTGGTCTGGCTTCTTGGTCGAAGCCGCGCAGTGCCAGTCAACTACAAGGGACTCGTGCTCAACGAACTCTATATTGACTGGTTCAACCCCGGCGACACCTATGATCAAGTGGTCTCTCTCGCAGCGGACGAAGCTGGAGGACACGGTTTCGTAACCGAGTTTTCGGGGGAGGCTTCTCCGTTCCATGATACGATCGTTACTGAAGCGGACAAGCTCACTGCACAAGCCTACCCTGGTAGCAACCTCCGAGACGAGCTTGGCTCTTTGGTCGCTCGGTACGGCAATTACGACGGTTTCGCCAAGGCCCTTGGAGAGAACGTGACTTTTCGCTCCCCCATCACGACCGATGACTTCATCGCTTGCAGCGATTGCTACTTTTCTGGCGAAACGTTCGATGGTCGCGACTATGGTGAATACGATCCAGAAACCGATCCCATCGTAGAGACCAACATGGAACAATTGGTCTCTACGGTTCAAGAACAGGTTCTCACACCTATCGAAGAGGCCGCCGATCTATTTCTCAACTACGATCATGTTACGCGTTTGTATACAACGATGAGCGCCGATGAAATGGACGACGATCCGCTCTTCGACTTCAACTCCGATCTCGAGGACGTGTCGAACATCCACGTCGCAGAGCGGCTTCTCGGATGCGAGAACGGAGACTGGCGGGTCACTCTTCCGGATGGTCGCAAAGTCTATGGCAACGGAAATACTTGGCCCATTACCCCGGAAACAACCGAAGAACTACCTTTCAACGCTCGAGTTCTGAGCTTTTCCACGGTCGGAGAACCGGACGTCGACACAGACAATGCTTCGATCATTAGCCAGGAATTTTCCTCGAGGCCGGCCAGTCAGCCCAATTCCGTGGAAGCCGACGTGTTTGGTTGCTCCCACAGCACCGGGAGATCGGCCCCCTCAGGTTGGCCTTGGCTCCTCGGGTTGACGGCTGCCTACCTGATCGCGCGTCAGCGCCGACGTTCCACGATAGTCTGAAGGGCGCTCGCCTCACCGCCCGCAAACAGCGGCAGCGGAGCCTTTTGAGGGATGCGCCGGTGTAAACTAGTAAACTAGTAAACTAGTCCCGTCTGATGACTTTTTTCTAGACGAGCAGATCCGAGTTTGATCAACGGCTCGTGTGAAAGCGAGAGAGATGGAATTTTTCTGGGCATAGGTCGCGTTGAGCGCACACCTTTGAAGAAGGTCGACAAGGAACTTACCGAATTTCTCGATTCCATCACCGATGAGATGAGGCGCCCGGAGCGTCGCGAGGCGATGTCTCTCTATTTGACGGACTTGCTGCTTTCCGGCGGCAGGAAGACGGCGGTCGGGATGGGGCGGCGCCTGGCAGCATGGGATGACGAGCTGGAAAGCATGCGGC
>CAYTRQ010000672.1:0-2546 GCA_964440025.1 uncultured Polyangiaceae bacterium
CCGCGAGGGGGCGACAGTGGACTCAGTGCGTGCGGGGAGCAGGTGGGCAGCCGCACTCTGGACATCATTGAGAGTCGGACGCAGCCGGCTTTCTTTTCTTCTTGTCTCGGAGAAGCCGCATGGGCTTTTGACACCACGGGCAGGAGGGGGCTCGTGGCTTCATGGGCTCACCGGGCATCGGGTCGTCTTCCGCTTCTTCGTCGACGACGAGGACGGTTTTGAGATTGAGCCAGACCCAGGTGTCTTCAGGCTTGAGCTCGATGCCGAGAAGATCACACTGCGCTTCCCGGCAATCATCGGTGCAGGAGAAAGGCCAGAGGGAGAACATGTGCTCGATGAAGTGTTTTCGGCACCACGGCTTCTCTTCTTTGACGAGACCATCCAGGGAAAACTTCTCCCCCTCGGGCATGGTGAATGCCCACCCCTTGAGCTCGGTGGGCTCGCCGCATTCGGCGCAGTCTTCGGTGTCTCGGTCTCGCACGGTGTCCCCTTTCTTTCTTGAAATAAATAGACCCCACCCAAGCTGCTAAGTCCATTTTAGCCGCTTGGGTGTTTGCGCGGAGGCGCTGAGTTTTTGCTTCTAGCCAGCCTTGCGCTTGTACTGCTCGACGAGCGCTGTGACGGTTTCGAGGATCTTCTTTTGCTGGTGACGAGGAAGCGCACGGACTTCCTCGAATGCTTTTTGGACTTCACTCACCGGTCCTGGCTTTTTTGCAATCGGAGCTTTCTTGGTGGGCGAGCCGACGACCAGGAGCTCGGGGATATCAACCCCAAGAGCCTTTGCCATTGCGGGCAGAGCACTGGAGCGAGGAGGAGTGTCATTCCACTCCCACATGGCGATGGTGCCTTGGGGGACCCCCACGAACTTGGCGAGCTGAGTCTGGGTCAACCCAGCCGCTTCCCTGAGAGCGAGGAGATGAGCGCCCTGCTTCGGTCGTTTGCCACGATCTGGGCGAGGAGAGCGAGCCATGGGCTCATCGTAAGGGTCGAATTGGGCGAGACCTGGTTTCAGAGCGAATTACCTCCTGGTGAATATATGTTTACAAGTAATGCGGCAACAGGTAAAGAAAGTTTGGTCGAGGCGCGAATCGCTCTTGACAGCTTTTTGGACCTAGGAGGGATCGTGGCACGAGTGAGCGAAGCGGAAATCGAGCGTTTGAAGGCTGAAATCAGCGTCGAACGCCTCGCGATGCGAGCCGGAGTCGAGCTGAAGGCACAAGGCAAGGACCTTCTGGGTCGGTGTCCCTTCCACGACGACAAGACGCCGAGCCTAGTGATCACGCCCGAGAAGAACCTGTGGCACTGCCTTGGAGCGTGTCAGGCGGGCGGGAGCGTGATCGATTGGGTGATGCGCGCTGAGGGGGTGAGCTTTCGGCATGCCGTCGAGCTTCTGAGGAGCGACATTCCTTCCTTAGCTGCCGAACTCCCGAAGGGGCGCGGCACGAAGGTGGCCAAGCATTCTACGACGCAGAAGCTGGAGCCCCTGGCGGACGCGAGCGCGGGCGATCAAGAGCTTCTGGGCCGCGTGGTGGACTACTACACCGAGACGCTGAAGGGCTCGCCAGAAGCACTGAATTACCTGCAATCGCGTGGCCTGAAGAGCGCGGAGATGATCGAGCACTTTCGACTCGGGTACGCGGACCGGTCGCTGGGGTATCGACTGCCCGCAAAAAACCGCAAAGAGGGGGCAGAAGTGCGAGGAAAACTGCAGTCGCTCGGCATTTTGCGCAAGACGGGGCATGAGCACCTGCGCGGCTCGATCACGGTGCCGATTTTCGATGAACAAGGCCGCCTGGTGGAGATGTACGGGCGGAAAGTGGGCGGGCGCCTGCGCCCCGGGACACCGGATCACCTGTACCTGCCTGGCCCGCATCGAGGCGTTTTCAACTGGCAGGCCCTACAAGCATCGAAGGAAGTGATCCTCTGCGAGAGTCTCATTGATGCGCTGACCTTTTGGTGCGCGGGGTACCGCAACGTCACCTGCGCGTACGGAGTCGAAGGCTTCGGACCCGATCACTTTGAGGCATTCAAACGCCATGAAGTGAAGCGGGTGCTGATCGCGTACGACCGGGACGAGGCAGGAGACAAGGCCGCGGAGAAGCTCGCGACGGAACTCACGAGCAGCGGCATCGAAGCCTTTCGCGTGAAATTCCCGAAAGGCATGGATGCGAACGAATACGCGCAGAAGGTCGGGCCTGCCGACAAGTCCCTCGGTACAGTGCTGCGGGCTGCGGAGTGGATGGGCACAGGCAAAGCGCCGCCCCGCACGGCCCCGGAGCTGAAGGACTCCATCCCAGAGCAGCACGCGGAACCGGGGCGAGCTGAAGAACCCGAAGACAAGACACCGCCGTCCTCGGCCCCATCGGCAGCGCCTCAGGCAACTAAAAGAGAGAGGGAGCCGGAAGAAGAGCACCATGCCGAACCACTCGAATCACCGCCGCCTGCCGAGGAGGAATCTCTTTCCTTAGTCGCCCAAACGGCAAGTCTAGCTGAGCGCCCCGAGTCGCACGCCTCGGCAGACGAGCTGGTGGTGACGATGGGAAATC
>CAYTRQ010000673.1:0-2540 GCA_964440025.1 uncultured Polyangiaceae bacterium
TGAGTTTACAACGCATTCTGCGCCAAGTCAGGAATCGGCGGCGGAAACGCAGGCCGACCCGAGTGCCCCTCTTCAGGGGAACGGTGCGTCTGAAGCGACGGCTTCAGAAGGAACCGAGGGTGAGGAAGAGTCGGCACAAACCGAAGCGGAAACCGAGGGGCCTGAGGAGCAGTCGCTCAGTGCCGAAGAGGCGACACCGGTGGACGTCTCCATGGCTGCTCAAGCGGGTCCGCTCATCTCCTACATGGCGAGCTCACACTTGCCGGCCGGGGCCCAGCCTCTAGGAGCGCCGTTTGCAGCCCAGTTTGCAGAGGGACAAGTGTTCAAGCAAAAGGTCCAATTGACCGAAGGACGTTGCTACACCGTCGTTGCGGCGGGCATTCACCCGGTCCGTGACGTGGACATTGCGCTTTATGAGAGCGGAAATGACGAGCCTCTGGCCGAAGATGACGCCGTGGGACCACAGGCAGTTCTTGGCAGTCGCGATGACTGCTACCGACCGAAGCGGGGCGATCTTCAGCTCGTCGTGACCGTCGAAAAAGGTGAGGGCGTCGTCGCCGGTCAGGTCTTCGAGAAGTAAATGTTTGAGCTGGCTTCACTAGCGTGCTGAGGAGCGGAGCTGGGGGTCTTTCGAGTTGATGAGATGTGTTCTAGCCTGCGCCCCCATGTTGGCACGTCAGTTCTTCTCTGGTTGTTTTGGCTCGTTCGTGGCATCGCGCGGGCTGCTCGAGCACAGTTCACAACCTCGAAAGGCGCCCCGATGGCGTGTTCCTTTTTTGCGGTGCGCGGGGCTTGCCGCCCTGCTGGCGGTGACGTGGTCTGCGACAGCGTCAGCATCTCCGGTGCTTCTTGCCGGTACGGGCCAAGAAAAGGTCCATTCCACTCATGTTTCAGTTATGCAAAAGGATGGCATGAGCGCTGTTTCGATCATGCCTGACTATGAGGGCTCGCTCAGCCCTTTTGCGGTTGTCGTTCCCGTGCCCAAAGACGTAGAAGAGTCTGATGTTGCCGTGATCAAGCGTGAGTTCATGGACAGGCTCGACAAGATCAGCGCTCCGCGTTTCGCCGAGTTTTGGGAGATGGACCCATGTAAGGAGGGGGAGGTCCAGCAGGCATGGGAACGCGACATGACCGCCAGCGACGACACGGGCTTTCTTGGAGTGATGAAGACCGATCCGTCCAAAAAGGTCGCTAAGGAGATGTTGATGGACGTGGAAGCTAAGGAGAAGGAGGGGGAGTACACCAAGACCTTTGTGGGCACGGGGAAAGAGGTGCTCTCTTGGCTTTCAGGAAAGGATTTCAAGCTGCCAGAAGGGGGGCAGGCATCGATCGAGAAATACGCGGATCAAGGATACAATTTCGTTGCGATGGCCGTTGATCCGAACAGTATCGAGCTGATTGGGGCCGACCGCGCCACACTTTCCCCGATTAGGTATTTTACAGAGACGAAGATAGAAAAGCTCCCGATTCGATTTGGTCTCCCGTCGGCGGCGAAAGCGCAAGAGCTATTGATCTTCACGCTGGTGAAGGATCAAAGGATGCAAACGGCCAACTATCCCACGAAGCCCGCACCAACCAATCTACGGGTGAAGTTCGAAGTCAAAGAACGCATGGGTGAATTCTACGCGGCCCTTCACGACAAGTTTCTCGAAAAGAATCCCCGCACTTTCCTTGCGGAGTACGCGTACACGACGGCTGATTGCACCAAACCTTGCCCGACCGAACCATTGATGCCGCACGAGCTTCTTAGCCTGGGCGGTGACGCATTCGACGAAACGCTTCCGGAAGACGTCCGACGGCCCGAGCCTCCCGAACCGACCGAGGAGGAGCAAGCAAAATTTGAGGCTCAGTTAGCGGGGAAGACTCCTTCGGAGAAGAAAGAATTCAAGGAGAGCTGGGAAGACGATCGAGAAGAGCTGGCTGCTCGTAAGGCGCTCATCAAGCGACATACGTATACTCTTTCCCGTTTGCACTACCGCTACGGAAAAGACGACCTGCCGAAAGACCCAGTTTTGGAAGCTGGAGCGCCGATCACCGGAGGTATCGATCTGCCCAAGGGACCAGAAGGGGTTGCCTCCGTTCAGGTGACCACGGCCGACGAGAACGAGTTCCAAATCCGGTACAATCATCTTCATCCCAACATCAAGGTCGTGGAGTGCGAAAACCCCAAACGCTATCGATGGGGTAAGCCCCCTCGGACCTATCGCGGCCTGAACAAGATTTGGATTGCGGAAGATTTGAGTCGGAAGAACCGCGAACAGATCGATCCGGCGGAAGTGGTCATGACCTCCGTTCCTCAATTGGACTTGCCTGGAAGAGCCACCGAGGAGAAGCAGGAGAAAAAGTCCCAGGAACCGGACGCGGAAAAGAAAGAAAAGGACGACGGTTGTGGTTGCAGTACCGTCGGGACGGGGCCGCGGGGAAGATTGTGGAGCTTGGCTCTCGGTCTGGTAGGTCTCGCATGGCTTCGCAGAAGACGGATGGCCAGCTAGTGCTGCGACCACATAAAAGTGGTCGGTAGGGAGACCACTTTTCTCTGG
>CAYTRQ010000674.1:0-2124 GCA_964440025.1 uncultured Polyangiaceae bacterium
CGAGAGAAAAGTGGTCTCCCTACCGACCACTTTTATGTGGTCGCAGCACTAGTCCAGAGCAAGCTCCGCTCGAGGCCGCAAACCGCAAGCACGGACGAGAGCGTCCAGCTGGGTCTGTGTCTCGATAATATTCGCGCCCGACGTCAGCGGGTGTCGTCCCGCAGCAAGAGCTGAACGGAGGACCTCGAGCTGTGCGCGGTAGGTCGAGGGCCCGGGCGAGTCGATTCTCTCCGAGGGGGCATCGCGCAGCTCCAAGGCGAGGTGGCTGTCTTGTCCGTTGAGGGGATTGTCCCAACGCAACCATCCCTTCTCTCCCCATACTTCGATGAAAGCCTGAAAAGAGATCCCAGGACGCATGTCACAAGAAAGCTCGACGCCGATCCCCCTCGCTGTTCTGAGCGACGCGGAAACGCTCACATCGACCTCCGGAGGCGACTGCACCGCTTCCGCCCGTTCGATCCTGGGCGCACATTCTCCGGTCACGAGTCTCTGCCACTGGATGAGGTAGCAGCCAAAGTCCAAAAGAACCCCGGCGCCCAACTTCGGCTCGAGGCGAATGTCTCCCTGCTGAATGGGACCGTTGAAGAGGATACGGACGTGCCGAAGTGATCCCAGCCGCTCCAGCTTTTGCGTCACCTCGTTGATGAGTGGATGATAACAGGAGTGATGAGCCTCCATGAGGAGGAGGCGCTTTCTGTGCGCCAACTCAACGCAACGATTGGCCTCGGTGACGGAAAGAGCAAAAGGTTTTTCGCAAAGCACGTGTTTCCCTGCCTGCAGAGCTCGGCAGACCCAGGGTGCATGAAGCGCCGCCGGCAGCGCGACATAGACCACGTCGACATCCGCGCGGTTCAACAGCTCTTCATAGCTCGAGACATGAGTCGCAATTCCGTGGGCAGCGACAAACGCCTCGGCCTTGGCTGGTGATCTGGCCGCCAGGCACGTCACCTCCACGAGGCCCGGCGCCGCGGAGAGCAGGGCCTTGGGAACGATTCGTGCTGCTCCAAGCACGCCGAAACGAGGAGTCGAGCGCTCGAGAGGAGTGAAGCCTTGCGGTGATTCCGTCACGGTCCACCGGGATAGAACGCATGGGCGATCACCTCAAGGCTTTCTCGACGCTTGCCTCACCCGAAAGCGACTCCGCGGCGAGTGCCGAGAGGTAACGAAATGCGCTCGAGATATTGCGGCATCTGCTCCTTGACGTGGTCGATGAGGGCACGAACGGCAGGGGCGACCAGTCGGCGACTCGGATAGACGATAAAGAGCCCACTTGGAGGAGGAGCCACCTCCTTGAGGACTTCGATCAAGTCACCGTGAGCGATCAACGACTCGATGAAATGTCGCTGAAACAGACCAATCCCCAGACCTCTCACGCAGGCATCCACTGCGGTTAAAAATCCGTTGACGGCCAGGCGGCCCGAAACATTCACGCGCACATCTCCTTTGGGCCCCCGTAGCGTCCACGTCGCCGCGGTGGAGCTCGTTCCCAGAATCACGCAATCGTGCTCGGAAAGTTCGGAGATCCGTGTTGGATAGCCTCTGTGTTCGAGATAGCTGGGAGCGGCCACGAGAGTCGGGCCAGAAGTCAGCAGTCGGTGAGCGACCAAGGAGGAATCGGGAAGCGTTCCGGCTCGAATGGCGAGATCGAAGCCTTCTTCGATCAGATCCACTACCCGGTGCGACTTGTCCACTTCAAGACTGATTTCCGGATAGCGTTGCAAAAAGTCGAGCAGTATTTGCTCGACAAACGGTTCGTTGACCGTTGTGAGACGGACACGCCCCCGCGGCACTCCCTGCACCGCTTGAAGGGTGATCTCGGCAGATTCGATCTCCCGCAGTGCCCGACTCACCTGCTCGAAGTACACTCGCCCAGCATCGGTGAGGTGCAACTTGCGGGTCGTGCGATGCAAGAGTCGCATGCCCAGATTCTCCTCAAGTCGAGCAACCCGGCGACTCACGGTCGAAGGGGGCATCCCGAGCTCGGAAGCCGCACGAGAGAAGCCTGCCCGCTCCACGACTCGACAGAAAACGTCGAGATCGTTGAGATCGACTACACGACTCGGCGCGCGAGCGAAACTGCGTTCCGACGCCCCATCCCTCGTCTCGCCCATGCCGAGAGCCTGA
>CAYTRQ010000674.1:2134-2535 GCA_964440025.1 uncultured Polyangiaceae bacterium
CACAGGAGCAATAATCGTCCGTTTTCGAGCTTTCGCCTCCACTGAGGACGCAGGGCACGGAGGCGTTCAGCCCGAGCAAAAAGCGGTGCACATGCGCCCCAAGGCCGTCCTGAAGGCGTTTTTTCGCCTCATCTTCCAACGGACCGGGAAGAGCAGCGACAGCGATCCTCGCTCACGGAGCGCAGGCAAGCGACGAAGCGGCTCCTTTCGTCCGGCTCGCGCACTTGGCGCAGGCAAGCGACGAAGCGCCTCCTTTCGCCGGGCTCACGCACTTGCGGCTCAAAACGCGGCGAGTAGCCCTCCCGACCCACTTCATTGCGTGCGGCTCTCTCCACGAGTCAACCCTAGCGCTAGTGCTGCGACCACATAAAAGTGGTCGGTAGGGAGACCACTTTTCTCTC
>CAYTRQ010000675.1:0-2534 GCA_964440025.1 uncultured Polyangiaceae bacterium
GCTAGAACTGCCGCACAACGCAGTGTAGCTTGTTGGTTCGCATCCTTATCGGATGCGAGGGAGTTCGTTGGCGGCGCAGACTGGGCACTCCGTCGCCCGCTCGTGTGAGGACGAGAGCGGGCGACTTCGTTTTTTGCCCATTTTCTGCCGCACAGCGCAGTGTAGCTCGTTGGTTCGCATCCTTATCGGATGCGAACTAGGCTGCGACCAGTGGCTCAGGCTCTCGGTCAAGTTCTTGGTGCTCTCGATGGCCCGCGGGGTCCCGACGTGGTCCACCAAGTGAGCGTGCCCTCCTCATGGGTGAGGGAAGGGGGAAGCGTGGAGGTGACCTTGCCCAGAAATCTTGCCTGCGCCGTCTGTCGCGGCGGAGGCTGTGATACCTGTCGGAGGGCAGGGGCGCTGTCCTTGCGGCCCCGTAGCGAACCGCTGGATGTCGTGACCGTTCCTCTGCCCGCCGATGTGTCGGAAGGTCGGGATGTTTGCATTCGTGTCCCAGAACACGGAGGATCAGCTCGGGAAGAGGGGGTGCCTCGGGGGCACCTGCTTTTGACGTTTCGGCTCGACGAAGCGCCCAGTGCCGGGGTGCGTTTCCTTTCTGCCGCGGTGCCCGGTCCCGCCAAGATCGCCGACGCGTCATTGATCGCCAGGAGTCTTCTTGCTGTTGCGGTGCTGTGCCTTTTGTTCGTTGGGATGTTGCACCTGTCGGGGTGGCTGTAACATTGGGGAAAAGGTTCCGCCGACGCTCGCCTCACCCGCCCGTGGGTGAGCGTCGGCGGAGTCTTTCGAAGTAGTGAGACGTGCTCGAGGAGCTAAGATGAGTGCAACTTGGATGATAGTCCTCATGGTGGGCCTCCTTGGCCTATTCGGATTCAGTGCCTACCGCCGGTGGGCACTTCTGACCGTAGGGGCCCCCACCTGGGAGGCGCGTACGGATCGTCTTGCGGAGCGGCTCCGAGCCGTCTGGAACCTGGCATTTCTTCAAAAGAAGCTCCGCTACTACTTTTGGGCTGGTGTAGCCCACAATCTCATTTTTCTCGGTTTTGGGGTTCTTCTGCTCCGAACGCTCGTCCTGTGGGGAAGGGGATTCGAACCGGACTTTAATCTCTGGGTTCTCGGCCCAGAAGCGCCTCTAGGGCAGATCTACGCGTTCTTGAAGGACACATTCGTTGCTCTGGTGCTGGTTGGTGTATCCATCTTCTTTTATTATCGAGTCATCAAGCCTCAGAGGCGGATGGCCTTGGGCGCGGAGGGGCTTGCCATCCTGGGCATCATATTTGTCATGATGGTGGGAGATCTGATTTATGATGGCTCCGCGGCCGTCATCAATGCGCGTTATGCCGAGTTTTGCGCGAGCAATCCCGGGAGCGAAAGCTGCGAATGGGCCAGGAAGATCAAGGCACCTCTCGGTCCGGCGCCCGAGGGGATTGCCTATCATTTCTTCCCGGAGCCCGGAGGGAGCCTATTTGCGGTGCTCCTTCAGGGGCTTGAGTTGCCGCAACTCAATTTGCTCGCCAATCTTGGTTTCTGGGGACACGCTTCACTCGTCCTCATCTTTTTGAACATTCTACCTTACTCGAAACACTTTCATATTATCACGGCGATTCCCAACGTGTTCCTGGGCGATCTCACGCCCCGAGGACGCTTGCGGCCGTTGGCGGAAGATACGGAAAACCTCCTCGAGAAGGTGGAAGCTGCCTCCGAATCGGAGGAGCCGAGCACCTATCGACTCGGTTACAGTCGAATCGAGAATTTTTCCTGGAAAGACATCCTCGATTTCTATTCATGTACCGAATGCGGCCGCTGTTCGGATCATTGCCCCGCGACGCAGACTGGCAAAAAGCTGAGTCCCAAGCATCTCACACTGGACTTGAGAGACCACCTGTACGGCTTTCAGGACGTCGTTGCAGAGCGTTCCTTGCAGCGGCTTCGCGACGATTCCGGAGAGACGGCACATCCTCCCTTGGCCAAGGAGGATCTCGTTCCCGAAACGATCGATCCCGACGTTCTGTGGGCTTGCACGACGTGCCGCGCCTGTGAGGAACAGTGCCCCGTAGCGATCACCTACGTGGACAAAATCGTGCAAATGAGGAGGAACCTCGTGCTCATGCAGGGAGAATTTCCCTCTCAGTTGAACAAGCCGTTCGAGGGAATGGAAACGAACGGCAATCCTTGGAACCTCTCGCGCCTCGACCGAGCGAGCTGGGCGGAAGGTCTCGAGATCCCTCGAGCGGCCGATCACCCTCAAGCGGAGGTTCTTTTTTGGGTGGGATGTGCAGCGAGCTATGACGATCGCTCCAAGAAGATCGCGCGGGCCACGGCGCAGCTCCTGATTCAGGCGGGTGTCGATTTCGCGATCTTGGCCGAGGAAGAAACGTGTACGGGAGATCCCGCGCGCCGGGCTGGCAACGAGTACCTTTTCGCCATGTTAGCGGAGACCAACGTGGAAACCCTCGAGGGGTACCGAAAGCAGGGCGGCGTGAAGAAAATCATCACCACTTGTCCCCATTGCTTCAACACGATCAAAAATGAATACC
>CAYTRQ010000676.1:0-423 GCA_964440025.1 uncultured Polyangiaceae bacterium
TTCTGGGAGGGCTTCGAAACCGCTCGAAACGTGAGTTGCCGAGGCACTAGTCTCGAGCTCTCCTCCAGTGGCTTCACCGCCCACCCCAGCCCGGTTGCGACCATCGCTAGAACAACCCACGAGCAGCCCCGTGCTCGCTGCGAAAAGCATCAAATTGCGAGCAATCATATCACCTCCCGGGAATCGTATCACACTTCGACCGGTCGGGGGCGGATCATTCCTCCTTCTCTCTTTCTTCGATGACGATTGCGCGGAAGGAGGAAGGCAATGCGTCGGCGGAGCCGTCGCGCGTCCGGGTATCGTCCGAGGCACGGGGAGTATCATCCGAGGTACGGGGAGGAGAGAACTCTGCGTTCTGGCTCGAACTCCTGGCTCGAACTCCTGGCTCGAACTCCTGGCTCGAACTCCTGGCTCGAACTCCTG
>CAYTRQ010000676.1:523-2515 GCA_964440025.1 uncultured Polyangiaceae bacterium
GCTCGGAACTCGCTCCGTGAGGCTGCCATGCACCCGAGTCGCCATTGACCCGCTCCAGCTCACTTTCCGATCACTGGTGAGGGGGACGTTGGCACTTGGGACACAGCCAGGCCGAGCGGGAACTGATGGTTTGCTTATCAAGCGGGGTTCCGCATTGCGGGCACGGGCCCCCCTCGTTTCTTCGGGGCAGTAACCATCCGTGAGGGACGTTTCGGGGATCGGCCTTGGCTTCGATGGCTTGTTGCAGAATCTTTTCGAGCGAACGATGAAGCGCTCGGAGCTCGTCTGCGCTCAACTGCTGTACTGAGGCCTTGGGATGAATGCGAGCGTGGAACAGGATTTCATCTGAATAGACATTGCCGATGCCCGAGAGCAATGATTGATTCATCAGAGCGCTTTTGATCGCGCCTCGTTTTCCAGACAACAGTTCCACGAACTGCTTTGGTGCGAGTGTGAGCGCGTCGGGGCCGAGCTGATGACCTTGCGCGTACTCTTTCGGATCGGACGTCCAGCCGATCTCGCCGAGCATGCGCTGACAGTCGTAGGCGAGGTGATAGCCATTGTCCAAATCGAGCGTGAGGCGTGGGTGCGCGGGTGCATGCTCCCGATCGCGGTAGTACTTGAGAAACCCCGTCATTCCGAAATGCAAGACCAGCCACCCGCTCTCTTCGTTCAATTGCACGAAGAGGTGCTTGCCGTGGCGATAAGCCTGCTCCAGTCGATGTCCCTTCACGCGTTGGCGCAGTGTCGCGGGTGAGACGGATTTCAGCATGCGCTCGGAGAGCTGTGGTATATTGCGAACCCGCTCATGCAGTGCTGTGCGTTTCAGATAGCGACAAAAAGTCTCCACATCTGGAAGTTCGGGCATCGGTGTTCCTCCTCACGGTTCAATCTTGGCGGCTGCCAGCAGGTCTCGTTTGGGGTGATTCGACGTTGGCAGCCGCACGCCTCATGGGATGACTGATGGCGGCCGCTGCAATCCTCGTTCCAGAGGCGGGAGAGATGAAGGACCAGGCCCAACCATTGACTGGTGAGGGTGCACGAATTCCCGGCTGGGGATTCCCGGCGGGGGAGAGCAGGCCTGCGGCGATTGAGGAGACTTTTCTCTACGTACGCAGGACGCCGGCCCCCCAATGCAGGCCGGCGCCGAGGGCCAACAAACAGAGGTGTTGGTTGTGCTGAAGTCTGCCGTCACGAGCCATCTCATCGAGAAGAATGGGAATCGTGGCTCCAGAGGTGTTGCCGATGGCCGCGATGTTCGAGGGGACCTTGTCCGAAGGCAGGTGGAGCCGTTCACCAATTGCATCATTGATGCGTTGATTGGCTTGATGGGCCACGAACCAATCGATGTCTGGTAATCCCAGCTGTGCCTGTCCCACTGCTTGTTTGACGCTACGCGGGAGCCTGGTCACTGCATGCTTGAAAATCTCACGGCCTTCCATCGAAGGGAGATGGCTTTCCGCTCGAAGTGTCTTTTCGCTCACATAGGGGAGCGTGCGAAAGCCTCCCGGGACCCAGAGCTGATCGGCGAATTGCCCGTCCGTATGTAGGTCCATCGACAGCAGACCGGCCTCATCGTCGGTCCGCTCGAAAATGACGGCCCCGGCGCCGTCACCAAAAATGATCGACCACCCGCGATGCTTGGTGGCGTACGCGAAGTCTTCGCTGCTGGGACGCCCCTGTCTCGTTCCGCGCAGGATGTCCCAATCCTTCCAAGGCATGAAGCCGGCGTGGGCTTCGGCGCCGATCACCAGCACGCGCCGAGCGGCACCGGAATGGATCAAGCCGGAGACCATTTGCACACTGAATAGAAAAGCGGCGCATTGGCTGCGGAGGTCGAGGGCCGGGCAGGTGATCCCCAATTTGGCTCCCAAGAGCGCGCCCGATCCAGGAAACAGATGATCGGGAGTCATCGTGTTGAAAAGGATGTAGTCGAGATCACCGGCCGAGAGCTGCGCCCGATCCAATGCGGCTTGAGTTGCTTCGACCGCG
>CAYTRQ010000677.1:0-2502 GCA_964440025.1 uncultured Polyangiaceae bacterium
GTGCGCTTGGTCACCGTGCTCGGAACCTGTGATTCCTGCGGGCTCGTGGCTCGATGGGGAACCTGCTGCAGTGCTCGTCTTCCTTCCGCAGTACCGATCTCCACGACGAATCGGTGCCCCTCTGCGTCGATGACTTCGGTGAGAGCGAGATCGAAGCCCCGAACCGCTCGGGGGCCAGTGTTCATGGTGGCGCAAAAGCAGGTGCCTCCGGCCACCCCGCACTGCACAGCGACGACAAAAGTGTTTTCTCGCGCGACGGAATAGGCGGGATCGGCATAGGCGCCATCGCGGAGCACCCGATCCTGGACGAAGATGGCTTCGAGGTCACAGCTGCGCACACCAATGAGAGCGTAGGGTCCACCGCTGGGAAGCAGGAGCTGTGACTCGAGCCGTTGTTCTTTGCGTCGGATCCTGACCAGAGGTTGGTGAGACGGAAAAAACAAGCTTTTGAAGGATCCTGGGCCAGAAGCAAACCCGAACAAGGCATCGTCACCTCTCGACTGCAGGCGGTACCAACCCGGGCCTTGCTGTTCTGTCTGGCCGCGAGGAAGATCGCCAATGCTCTCGATTTTGTCATAGACAATGGCGCTCTGGCGCACTTGGGGTCCAACCAGGCTGTATCCCGATTGCTCGAGCGTCTCGAGCAAGGCTTGCAGTCCGGAAACCTCCAGGACAGCTTCAGCGTTTGTGCTGTTTTGCATCGAGACTCCTCCCGCGGCGTTTACCTTCCGCGACGCTGAAAAATACAACTTGTTGCACCAACGCGCTAGAGTCCCTCTCACCGCAGAGAAAGTAGTTGCGGTCATTTGTGTCGAAGAAAGCCAAGGAGCTCCCGGTAGAGGACGCCCGAACCCGCCTCATCAGCTCGAAAGGCTCGCCTCACCCTCAGCGGGATGAGTCGAGCCTCGGCGGAGCCCTTTCCTTTTGAGGGAAAGAACTCGCTCTCGGGCGGCCACCGCCGAAGCTCTTGGCGGAGATGTCAATTCTATGTGAGCAGCTCGGTGTTCTCTCGTTCGAGCATTACGTGAGTCGCCACGTGAGGGAGTCGAGCTGTTCTACGTCGTGTTCGATGGCTTCGAGTTGCGCGATGGCCTCCGGAGCGAGTGGACGCGATCTCGTTTCATGCTCGAAGCGCAGGATCACGAGGATGATGCCCAAGGGACGGATCAAGAATTGGGTACACACTGTCACGAAGAAGTAGGTCAGGACGATGCCCAGCAGGAGCCCGCCAAGGAGGCTGTAGATGATGGCCTCTTTGCTCAAAAGGGACCATGACCAAGGGATCAAGGTTTCCGGCGATATACCGTACACCAGTGTGAGCAGGGCTGTTGCAACCAGCGCGGGAAGTAACGCTAAGCCGATCAACCAAGGAACCACCTGAGCGGCAGCTTCGTAGGCGCTGGCAATCAAGGCCGTCTTCACCATGGCTTGCGGATTGCGCAAAACGTAGGCGGCAGCCTCGGCGCCACTGCGCCGAAACTGATCTTCGCCCCGCGCGCCTTTCCGAAACCCATGAAAGAGAATGACTGACTCCAAGTAACGCCCGGTGAGCGTCCGCAGGTGTCGTCCCAGGGACTTGAGACCCGCGACGAAAGGCAAGGCCCCGCTGAGACGCTCGATGGAGCGAGTCAGACGTGAGAGCAAGCTGTCCAAATCGCTGTGAAGTGCCCACACGTTGGATTCCAACGCCTCCCGAACACGGTGACGTCCTTCGGCGAATTGGTTGCGCCCCGAGTGCGTTTGGACGTCGCCTGTGGCGAGGAGTTCATCAAGGAGAGCCACGTGTCCAGCGGCGATGGCGAATAGTTTTCTTTGGGCGAACCAGATCCAACCTACGAGGGCGAGGGCGGAACCGCCGGCGGCGACCTGCGCGAACGTCGGATTGTCGAAGGCGATTGCGCCGCCCACCATGAGCCCGATGATGAGCAATCCGACCAGAAAGTAGATCCCGCCATACAGGGAGGCGGGAAGCAGGTACCCCAGGGTCTTGCCGTAGACCTTTCCCGCCGAACCCCAACCAGTGCCGAACGGTTGCGTGGCTGCGTCGTCGGGCGTCGGCTGGACCTCGGGGGTCAAGGGTGTCTCGTCTTGCGTCTTTGGGGGTCTCATGAGCCTTCCTTGCTTTGGGATTGAGGCGGAGGTGCTCTCGCCCGAGACGGAGCGCGCTGCGCGCTGGCATTTCTCGGCCGGCCAGCCAGTGCTCCTCGGAAAGACGCCGCCCTAGTGCTTCTATCAGTTCGTCATGAGGCGTTCCAATTTCCAGACTTGCCGACCTTCTTGGAGCGCTCTTCTGACAGAGCTCAGCCCCTTTCGAGGCTCCCGTAGTGGTGCTCCTCGGGCAACCGGTGGAGCTGGATCGAGGCGCGGTCCCTTGCTCAATGTCTGACGGTGCTAATGTTTGACGGCTGAGTGGAGAGGCCGAGTGTCCCGGTGTTGGACAGGACGCGGCGCTAGTGCTGCGACCACATAAAAGTGGTCGGTAGGGAGACCACTTTTCTCTCG
>CAYTRQ010000678.1:0-2501 GCA_964440025.1 uncultured Polyangiaceae bacterium
CCAGAAACGTCTCAAGGCTCAGTTCGATCCGGACAACATCATGAACCCGGGTAAGATCTTCTCGCGGGGACACCTCAACTGCTGACCCTGACCACGAGCGGAAGTGCCCCAGCTTGGCTACGGGGCGCACAAGGGCCGGGGCATGAGTCGGTGCCCCGAGCACAGGCGACGGAAAAGCAACAGCGGGGCAAACCGCGGAGCGCGCCTCCACGTCTTTCGCCGAAACGCGCGCTTTCGACCAGCTCTCTCGTCAACTGCCGCATTCTCACCCTTGCAATTGGCGCGCGGACCGCTACCTTCGGGCTCCCCACTTGGAGAGGTGACCGAGTGGCCGAAGGTACCCGCTTGCTAAGCGGGCGTGGGGCTAAAACCCCACCGAGGGTTCGAATCCCTCCCTCTCCGCTACGGGGACCCCAGGTCCCCCGGCTCTGGCTCTTCGGGGCTCGGCTGGCTGGCTCTTCACACTTCGTGGTGGGTACTGCCGAAAAAGCTAGCCCCCGGCAGGCACTGAGGAGTCTCAGTCGATAGTTCTCGAAGGAGATAGAGCCGTAGGCCCGCCTTTCGACAGGCGGACCCCCGCGTCAGGCGAAAGTCCGCTCAAACGCCATGCGGCACAACGTCGGCATCGAGACCGCCGATACGAACCTACTGATAGAGCCCGAGATCGTCGCAAACGTTGACGATGAGACTGACGCAACCAAAAAACAAGAAAGGCCACAGTCCCAGTCCAGCGATGGGGATCATCGTGTAGAAAAAGGTCATCATGAGAAACAGGACAACCGTCAGGCCGATCTTGAATACGCCGGGCAGACCGATGCGTTCCAACGCCGAGGGCCCGGCGACCTCACCGTGGTTCTTTTTTTCCGCTGCACTCATGACTTTCTCCAGGTACTCGTGAGTTCTTCAAGGACTCGATGGCCTCTTGCCTGCCCGACTCATCCGCGAAAGTAGGGCAATCCCTTGTAGCGTAGCCCCAATCGGTCGAACTTGTTGTCGTTTTTGTGCATCACCAGCTGGTAGGTGAACGCAGAGCCCTGCTCGCCGATCAGGGACGACCAATGGAGGAAGAAATACCAGAGCCGGAACCATCGCTCGCCGTAGGCTTCTACCACAGCCTTCCGGTTGGAATACCAGTGGTCACGCCACGACCGCAGGGTCAAGATATAGTGCGGGCTCATGTTCTCTACATCGATGACTTCGAAGCCGCCGTCTTCGGCCGCCCGGATCATTCCCGAAAGCGTCAGGCTCGCATCCGCACCAGGGAAGATGTAGCGATTCATGAAAAGACCCCAGATGAGATCTTCGGGCTGCATGGTCACAGCCGACAGCGGATTTTGTGGGTTGTACAGATTACGGATCCCTGTCCACTGGAGCACGAAGAGCCCGTCGTCCTTCAGTAGCTGGTGAACCTTTTTATAGTAGCCCTTGAGGTTCTTGATCCCGACGTGTTCAACCATCTCGAGCGACACGATCTTGTCGAACTGGCCACTGATGTTTCGGTAGTCACAGACCTCGACCTTGGCGAGATCCTCCACACCATATTCCTTGATGCGAGAGGTCCCGTAATTGACCTGTTCCTGCGCCAAGGTCACGCCATAGGTTTTCGCCTTGCGCTCACGAGCTGCTCTCGCAACGAGAGTCCCCCAGCCACAACCGATATCGAGAAGGCTTTCTCCTTCGGCCAATTTGAGTTTTTCGCAACATCGATCGATCTTTCGATACTGAGCTTGATCGAGCGGAGTGTCCGGCGTTTCGAACCAGGCGGAGGTGTAGACCATCGCTTCACCCAAACACCACTCGAAGAAGTCATTGCCGCGGTTGTAGTGCTCGGCGACGATCCTGCCGTCTTGCGATTTCGAGTGGATAGCCACCTCTGGCAGGAAGTTGGTCAGAGCCCATTTGACATGTCCTTCTGTAAGCCGGAAAGACATCGTCTCGTGCCGGGTGTTGAAGAACTCATCCCACTTGTCGGGAGGAATATCGATGCGCCCATCGATATATGCCTCATAGACATCGGAAAAAGGAACCTTCTTCCCGGACCAGGAAGAGGCCAAGGAGCGGTCGTCAAAGGTTACGAAATCGGAGACGGATGCAGTCATTGTTTCATTCTCGGAGCCGGAAGATCAGAGGCCGGAAAGAAGATCACCGGCGCGCTTGCGGTCTCTAGAAGAGGAGCGCGAGAACAACAAGGTGTACCGCTTCCCAAGAGCAAACTAGCCAAAAAGAGCTCGCCTGAAAGCAGGAGCCCTTGGCGCAAAGCGTTCTACGCTCCTCTGGGCGCTCCTCTTTCTCCTCGGTCCCCTGCACTAGCTCATTCGCGTCCACAAATGGACGCGAACCAACAAGCAACAAAGCGTTCGACGGCGAAAAATGGGCTAAATAGCGGAGTCGCCCGCCCTCGCCCCGCCCTCTCGCATCCGTCAGGATGCGAGTCGAAAAAGCAACTTCGATCCAGCGGGCAGAGATTGAGCCATTGAAGGTCTTTTTCGCGCCCTCACCTG
>CAYTRQ010000679.1:0-2494 GCA_964440025.1 uncultured Polyangiaceae bacterium
ACGAAAATCGGAGCAAGCCTTGATTGAGCGAAGGTGCCTGAACGCGATCTCGAGCGACTTATCAAATGGTGATGACACTGCAACGGCATGCCTAGGTGAGTGCTGCAGCAAGTCAAGAGTCAGCTGGCCCGGCTGATTTTCGTACCGGCCAACACCGGCTGCTTCTATCGAGCTCACGGGAGGCGCGCCCCGATCAGAACACAGCGCCCACTTCGAAGACCGTTGCTGATACCGTCAGTGGTGGATTTCCAGAACGGAAGAGGTGGGGTCCGGCCTCCACGCGCAGGACCGACACCCATCCCCGATCGAACTGAAAACGCAGGGGCTCGATCCCTAGCTGCGCTGACCACGGGTTGGCGGCCCGTCGTCCATCCTCGTCGATGGTCCGCACCAATCCACCCCCAAGAACCAATAGCGAAATGCCCACTGCCGGCTGCCAGGTCTTGAAGTGGATGAAACGAGCACGAGGCCCCGCCCTCGCCAACCACACCAACCCCCCGCCTCCCAAAAGACCCACTTCTCCCACCACGGCGACCGCCAGAGGTATCTCTCTCGGGCGGCTCAATAGATTCCGTCCCACGCTCACGGCAGAGCCAACCCCTCCGCCGCGCGTGGAATGGTCCGCACTCAGAACCGCCAGCGTACTAGCGCTCACTTCCCATTCGTGCGCCCACGTTGCACTCGTCCACGTCGTCAACAGAGCGAAGGCTCCCCCGACGAGTCCACGGTGTCTCACTGCTCCTCCGTTGCGAACGCGGCGATGCACGCGGCCCAGAAGCGACTGAAACGACGCAAGCGCTCCGTGTCGACCGTGCTGGGGTCATCCTCGGGCGTGTGATACCAAGCAGGCTTTCCGCCAGCGGGGAAAGGAAACAGTGCTTGCACGTCGCGCAGCCAGAAGGGCGCGTGGTCGGAGAGATTGTAGCCAAGCGCGAACCCAGCGCTCGACACACCGTCCATCGGGTAGATGACGGGGCGCATCACCAGCGGCACGGGCAGACGACTTGCAAGATCGGCAGCGCGGTACGCTGCCTCGGCCGAAGCTTCATTACCCTGCAAGATGTATTCGACGCTATCAGCTTCACTCGTCAGCCAACTCCCTACCGTACCACGGTGAGCGATGGAGTCGGCGTTGAGAACCATCACCACTCTCTCCACGCCGAACTCTGCGATGTAGCGCTCGGTCCCCACGAGCCCCAACTCCTCGCCATCCGTAAGCAGGAAGCGCACGTTTCGATCCAGGCCCAGGGAGGCGAGCGCAAAGGCTGCTTCTAGAGTCACCGCGACACCGCTGGCATTGTCGTTGGCTCCCCCATACCAGGCGTCGTAGTGTGCCACGGCGATCACCCATTCTTCGGAGGCGCGGGCAGCGAGGAGATCGAAGAAGAGATTGGTCGTGGTCAAGCCTGCGGCGCTCACGCGCTGTTCGCGGACCGTGCCGAGTTCGCTCCAGATGGCTCGCACCACCTGGGCGGTCGCCTCTCGATTGTAGTCGCAACCTCGCTCGGGACAGATGTCTTCGAAGGCACTGTCATCAAAGACAACGTCTTCTTCTTCGTCGTCGAGACGAGCCTCGTAGATCTCCCGGAGAGCGCTCTCGACGCGGTCCTCGCGCACGTTCGTGGCAGCCGATTCGGCCACGTCGATTTGCCGAGAAGAGAAGCCCTCGTAGCGCGGTTGACAAGTCGAGCTGACGAGAACCAGAGCTCCACACGCCCAGCACGGATGCCCGACGCGGATCACGGGGACGTTCTCCTTTCTCGTGGCTCGTCCATCCCTCTGCTGTCTGCCCAGCCCTCCATGGTCCACCCCACGCGCAGCAGCGAAACACCGAACTCGACGCGGCGGCCGGGAGCGTTGTCCAGGGGGATCCCCAGCCGCGGCGCGACGGCCACCAGCAAGAGGCGACCGAACTGAAAGCGCGCCGGCTCGAACGCGGCGCGCGCCCAGACGGCGTGTCGTTGCCCCGTCTGGTGATAGACGTGCGTGAAGGAATCGGGGAGGCTGCTCGTGCCGACCGGTGCGTACCCCTTGCCGATCTCCAGCTCCCACCCGAGGGCGGGATGCCACCATGCATGGGACGCGACCAGGCTTGCCCTCAAAAATCCGCTGAAGACCGGCTCGGGGGCGAGCCTTCCCATGCGCATGCGCAGTCCCGCGCCCGGCTCGAGCCTGCCGTCAAGAAGCACGAGCTCGCAAGCCACCGTCGTGAACGAGTGAAGGGGGGCGTCGATGACGTCAGCTGCCCCACCGCTGTCGGCTGAGAGTCGGATCGGCGGCGCGCCGAATGCATTCGCCGTCCATCCCACGATGAGACACAGGCAGAAGGCGGCAGCAAGTGGGAGCGCAAAGAGCCTCACCGCCGTAGCCTAGTTCGCATCCGAAAAGGATGCGAACCAACAAGCAAGAAGGTGTTCAACGTCACAATAGAGGCAAAAAAGCGAAGTCGACCGCCCTCGCCCCGCCAGGGGCGGGCGACGAAGTGCCCATTTCG
>CAYTRQ010000680.1:0-2487 GCA_964440025.1 uncultured Polyangiaceae bacterium
CTCTGCCTGCTGGTCGCTGATTAGCTCGCGGCGGCGCAGCCAGCGCAGCACGCGGCGCACTCACGCGCGAGTCGGGCACGTGCGACATCGACTGCCGCAGCCCCAGGGTCACATCAGTGCCCAATGACCTAACTGGCTTGTGGGTGTGCCCGCGTTTTGGTCGCAGGCGACCAAGTTTGGTCGCAAAGCCCGAAAACTTTGGTCGCAAGTTTGGTCGCAAGCCCGTTCTCGACGACTTTCAGCGACTCTCAGCGACCCTTGGTCCGCGCAATATCAGCCACTTACGTAGCGTCGCCGAATTACGCCGAGGACGGCCCTCGGCGGTTTGAAAACCGCCGTAGTGAAAGCTACCGGGGGTTCGAATCCCTCCGCTTCCGCAAAAAGCCCCTGCGAAAGCGGGGGTTTTTTCGTGAGGCTCCGGTTGATTGTAGATGAAGGCGGCGGAGAGGCCGTCGGCCTGCGAAAGCGGGGGCCTTTTTTGTGAGGCGGAGGACGGAACCATCGGTTCGACTCCGAGTGAAAACCTTCGACTCGTCCCGGGCAGGCGGGCTCTTCACACTTCGTGGTGGCTCGGACTGCAAGTCGGTTGGGATCAGCCCTTGCGTTGCCGGTTCCTGCGTCCACTTTTCTCTCCTCTGCGACTAGATGACTGAAGATGCTCCGTTTGCTGCGCCGTGGGGATGGCTCGGGTGAGCCGTCCGTCGCTCCTCCGCTCTCCCGAGATCCTCTCCGGGATCTCGCCGAACGGGCTGCGCAGGGTGATCGGACCGCCGAGCGAACGCTCCTGACGGCGCTCGGGCCTCCTGTGCTGCGCGCCGTGCGCGCGGTATTAGGCGTCCATCACCCCGAGGTCCCGGACGCTTGCCAGGATGCCGCGCTTGGTTTGATCAAAGCTCTCCCGCGATTTCGTGGCAATTGCACCGTCACCCACTATGCGTGTCGGATTGCGGTTCTCAGTGCCATGAGCGTTCGCCGGAAAGCGTGTCGGGTCGAGCTCGATTCCGCACGTGAGCCGGAGGAGTGCTGCGACGGCGCGCCTTCGCCCGCGAGTCTTGCGGAGTTGGAACGCCGCCGCAGGGTGCTTCGTGGATTGCTCGATGAGCTGCCACCCAGCCAGGCCGAGGCCTTGGCTCTCCACACCATGCTTGGCTACACGATCAAGGAAACGGCACTTGCGATGGAAGCTCCGGTCAACACCGTGCGCAGTCACGTTCGAAGAGGGCTTGCGGCACTGCGCCAGCGGCTTCGGGAGAAAGCGGGCTTGCTCGAATTGGTAGGGGGACACCATGACTGACTGGATGCGGGACGATCCTGAAGATCTGGTGATTGGCGCGCGTCGCGGAAGCCTCTCGGAGGCGGAACAACGGCACCTGGAACGCGAGCTGGCCTCCTCGGGAACCCTTCGCGCGGCGTACCAGGTGGGGACCGCATTCGATGCGATTGCCGCGATGCGACGTGGCGACGAGCATTTGATTCGGCAGTGGGTTGATGAGATTTCGCAGAGCGTTCCTGAACGGCCGGCGCGGCGTTCTCGGCGGTTGATCCGTGTCTGGCTAGCGGCCGGAATCGTGTCGCTCCTCAGTGGCGCAGCTTTGGGTTGGCACCTAGTGACCCAGTCTCCTGCAGAAACGGCCGAAGGGCAGGCCTCACCTCGTGCGCAGCCAGCTGCGTCTTTGCAGAAGAAGAAATCGAACCACGGCCGTGAGCGATTCGAGGACGAGCCCGCCGAACAGCTATCGGCCCCGGACTCGCCCGATCCCCAGGTGGACCCGCGAGAAACGGGCGGTGTTCAAACGGATGAAGTTCCCCAACAGGAAGGCTTCGAGCGGGGCGAGCTCGATCAGAGGCGAACGCCGGAGCCAGAGCAGACCCCGTCCAGCTCCGGGTCGGCCAGCGCCTTGTCACTCGCGAGACAGGGGGATCCTTCGGTCGCCGGTGATCCCGAAAGCAGTGCCCGATCGCTGTTTGCCCAAGCCAACTCCGCTTGGCGCGCAGGAGAGCATCGCCGGGCGGCGGGATTGTACCAAGAGTTGCAGCAGAGGTTTTCCAGGTCCGGCGAGGCGATGTTGTCCCATTTGTCACTGGGGCGGGTCTGGATGGCGTTAGGCAGGCACGAAACAGCGTTGCAGGAGTTTCGCGCGTATCGGGGACCGTTGGCGGAAGAAGCATTGCTCGGCCAGGCCAGGGCACTCAAAGCGCTCGGGCGCTCGGCGGCCGAAGCGTCGGTTTGGCGATTGCTGCTCTCGCGGCACCCGGAATCGGTGTACGAGCGACAGGCTCGCCAACGGTTGCGAGAGCTCGACAAGTAGCATGCTTCGTGTCCGGCTTGCGGTGCTCGCTTTTCTTGGTTGCTTCCTCCTCGAGCTCGCGGAGGTGAAGGCACTGCACGGTGCTTCGTTCCAAGGAGGGAGTCTTCGAGGAGTGAGCGAGGTGACGCCCCACGATCGCCCCCTTGTCCAAGTGACCTTCGTCGGCTTGGCGGGGCTC
>CAYTRQ010000681.1:0-2480 GCA_964440025.1 uncultured Polyangiaceae bacterium
TTCCTTCGTTCAGTTCTCGCTCGGTGACTGGTTGGGACGTCGACGAGCCCCCCTGATATCGACAGGTCACTTCAGGACCGCCTGCAACACCAAGCGACATTGTTACGATGCCATCAGCTATCACACCTCCGGTGAGTGGGTAGCTCCAAGGAAGTGAAAACTCAATGTTGTCATCGAACGTCTTCGACGTCTCGAGCACCGAATCGTCCTCATCCTCCGCTTCACTGACCAACACCTGAACCGTCGGATCGAAGAGCTCGAACTGCACCCCATCGTCCGGTAACTCCTCGTAGGCATCCCCACCGACGATGCTTTCCCAATCGAAGGCATAGGGGTGGATGATGGTATCCGGTTCAAGGGTCACGTTCTTCCCCCAGAAAAACGCCGTATGGCCATCCGGCCGCGCGGCTTGCACCCGGATTTCTGCCTCGGGGGCTACGAGCACGCCTGTAAACGACGTCCCGATCTGCACGGCTTCAGAGCTCAATGCTCCCACGAGGAGCTGAGGACGCCCCACTGTGGCCGATTGGACCGTGCCCCGAAAGGTCAACCGGTCCCTCACAAAGAGCTGAGTGGGACCGTTGGAATTGTCGATGAGGAGCTCTCCACCAGACTCGATCCGCACTTCACTGAAGGAATACGCGCCGTCCCGGAGAATCGCCTTGGCTGCTCGCTTGACAGTTAGTTCCTCGTAGCGCCCAGGGGGAAGTTCGATGGCCTCCTCCGGCTCGAGCGCAACCGCACCGGCAGATTGAGGGGGAATAGTCAAAGACCACTCGAACGTCTTGGTCTCGTAGGGTTGCCCCTCGAGCTCCGAGCCACCGATCGTGACCGAGGACGACTTGTGGATCTCTCCTCCGGCCTGAACGTTCCCGGAAGCCACAGCTCGGTCACGAAGATGAGCATCACCAATAGCCAAAACATCCTCGACCTCCGCATCATAGCCGACTCGAACGTCGCCCCGAGAAAACAGCGCTGTGCTCGTCTTTACCCGGTCCCGAGCATTGAGGGTCTCGAGTGCTCCTGCAGCAAGCTCTCCGGAACTGAGAGCGCCCGGGTGCGGTAGAGAAAGGGAAACCGTCTCTTTGACGGTAGCAGCTCGAGTCGTCGAGCGATACGTTGGGACTTCCGAAGACGACTCGGTCCCGCAGCTGGACAGCGGCATCGCTGCCACGATGGCTATCAACAGGAAGAGCGCTCGCCTCCGCCGAGCGTTCCATGAACGCCCAGAAAGTTGCCTGCCGTCCCACGTTGATCCCATGCGCATCGATCGCCTCGCCATAAGGCAACCTCCTACCGCACACTCCCCCCCCCCATGTCAAGTCGATTCTCTCATAAAGCGCCATGGGTTCTTTCACATTGCCGTTCCTGGGAATGCCAGTAGAAGTTCTGTTGGTCTTTCCGAAGCTGACACCGGCTTCGCCCGAAACGGCACTCCACCGCGCAAGACTGTACAAACGCTCTACTGCACAAGTGCTCTCGACGTTTTGCTTTGCATGACCCGTTCAACAACGGTCATGGTACTGCTTTTGCCAGCACGTGAGGCGTCTTAGCCTGCCGGATGAAGTGAAAGGCTCGCGAAACATCCGGGAGCTCTCCTTGGACGGAGATGAGACCTTTCTGGAAGCGAATATGACAGCAATGTAAGAAGGACAACGTCTGAAGGAAACACACGAACCAAGGGAAAATGTCCGAGGCCGCCAAAAAGGCCTACAATTTTAGCAGAGAACATCATCTTTTTCGGAGTGGCACGCGGGATGCTGGTGACCGGGCGCGACTGTCGAGCGGTCCTTGCGCCGCACTTGGGGTGAGGACGCACTTGGGGTGAGGGACCGCGGGTGCTCTCGAACGTCTAGGCTCGCTCGAAGTCATTGTTTGTTAATTATTTTCGAGCGATCGACTTTGGAGCTCGCTCATCTAAGCTCAGCTCATGCTTCGCGATTCGATACCCTTTTGGAGTGCTTGTTTCTTTTTTGGTTCTGCAGCCTTTGCTCAGACACCGGTCATGAACGAAGCGACCGATGAGGAAATCACCCAGCCCCCTTCGACTTCCTCCCAGCGCAGTGCGTCCTCCTCAACCGAGGAGAATCAATCGACGGCGGCGATCGACTCGGCGACACCTCGTCACGGCTTGGTCTCAGTGGATCCTCTTGGTTTTTTGTTGTTCGGGCCCTCGGTCAATACCGAATTCGCCATTGGCCAGGTCGGCGTGGGCGCGGGATTCCGTTGGTTCTCTCCTGGGCTTTTGGCAAACGAGCTGTTTTTAGGCAGCAGCGACGCGTTCGCCTTCAGCTATGGGTTCGCTGCGCGCGGGCAGTACTACTTCTTCGAGCCTTTGGCGGGTCCGCACGTCGGAGTCGCGCTCGACTACCTGCACGTGCGTGTCGAAAGTGATGATAAAGGAATCGCAACTATTTCCGACTACCACTACTGCCAGAAACTTGGTCACGCGGCGTGGGTGAATTGCAGGGCTGTACATT
>CAYTRQ010000682.1:0-2472 GCA_964440025.1 uncultured Polyangiaceae bacterium
CCGTGGAATTACCGGTGTCCAAAAGTTGGTCGGGACTTACGGGGAGGTCGTCACCGCTTCGCGCATAGGGGAGGAGAGATGAGTATTCTGTCGTATCCCCCACGAGAACCGCACCCAGCAGCTTCTTTCCCGAGGAGTCGACGATAATCTTTTTGTAGATACCGCGCACGAGGTCCTGATAGACGACGGTTTGAGCCGTTTCATCCTCGTCGGCGAACGGGTCCCCCAGGCTCGCTACATCAAATCCGAGCAATTTGAGCTTGGTGGACATATCGGCGCCGTGAAATTCCGTTGGCTCGCCGAGAATGCTCTTTGCCACCGCCGAGGCCATTTCGTATCCCGGCGCCACCAAACCGTAGAGAGTCCCATCGTGGATGGCGCATTCGCCGATAGCGTAGATGTTTTTATCACTCGTGCGCAGATGGTCGTCCACCAAGACCCCGCCGCGGGAAAACAGCTGTAGCCCGGCGGCACCGGCAATTTGGTCTCGCGGGCGAATGCCGGCCGAGACGATAATCATATCGACGGGAAGTCGCTCACCATCGGCAAAGCGCAACCCCGTGACGACGCCGGAGCCCGTCACACCGCTCGTGCGCTTGTCGAGGTGTATGCGAACACCACTGTCTTCGATCTGCCTTTTGAGCAGTGCCGATCCAGCCGCGTCGAGTTGACGAGGCATGAGACGGGAAGCCATTTCGACCACGTGCGTCTCCAGTCCCATGTCCTTTGCCGCCTTTGCCGCTTCCAGACCGAGCAGGCCGCCGCCAATGACTGCCGCTGACTTTGCGTTCTGTGCGAAGTCGGTAATTCTGACCAGGTCTTCGACGGTTCGGTAGAGGAAGACCCCATTTTTATCCAATCCAGGTACGGGTGGGACGAACGGAGCGGCTCCCGTCGCAAGAACCAGGGTATCGTAGGGGATTTCTTCTTCTCCACTGGTATGAACGACTCGAGACACGCGGTCGATGTGAGCGACTCGCTGACCAAGCCTGAGTTCTACACCTCGTTCGGAATACCACTGTTCGGGCTCCAAGTAGAGATCTTCTGCGCTCTTGCCATTGAAATACTCCGAAAGGTGCACGCGATCGTAGGCCGGGATCGATTCTTCGCCAAGGGCTGTGACCACAATTGACTCAGCCTTTTCCTTATCTTCCGTCAGGCGATCGCAGAGTTTGTAGCCCACCATGCCGTTTCCGACGATGACGACACGATGCCGTCCCACGGCGCGTGAGTTAGCCCGTACGGAAGCTTCTCCCGTATGGGCGGACGGAATTCCAAGCACCAAGGCTAAATCGTGGGCTACTGGGGCCATGATGGTGGCATGACTGAGGATAAGATCGGGATGGACCCCACGGCGCCTGAGAAGTCCGGTAGCGGCTTCTGCGGCCACTACCGGCAATTGGCGCAGTGTAGAGACCAAGCGCGGTTCCTGACCGGAGACGCGACAAGCGTCGAACAGCCAGGCTGCGTGTCGTTCCGTTAAAAATACGAGCGCATTGATATCTTCGCCGGCCAGTCGCTCGAGTAGGTCCGTTGCCTCTGGGTCCACCGTCGTGGTGGGAGCGGCAAGTCGAACGACACCCCCGGAACGCTCTACGGCTGTGGCAATGGCCAGCTCCATTTGTCTATCGGACGGTTGGATGGCGACGACTCGATTCTCGAATGACATCTCGCCGATTGTCTCGATGAGCGCCTCGGCCGCTGTACCTCGAGAGGTGATATCAGAGCTGACTCCGAGTTCGGCCAGAGCTTGGGCAGGCTTTTTCCCTCGAGCGATCTTCCGAGTTACGCTCAAGGCATCTAGCAGCGCGTCCCGCCGCTCCACCTGATGGGCCATTTCGACAATCAAGTGCACGCCCTGGGCAGAAGTGAACACGACGTCGTCAAATTCCCCCTCGACCAGCTGGAGAATCCAGCGTTCGAGGGGAACGGCTCCGGCAGTGTCCGAGTTGCGCCCGAAAGAAATAAGTCGAACTCCTAATTCTTCCAGACACTTCGAAAGAGCCGTTGAGTGAGGTGTTTGTGCGATAGCTACTGTTAGAGGAGAAGTGGAATTCGTCATTGAGATTACCCTCAGCCCCTACTTTCCTCGGAACATGTTTCATTCGAAGTTCTCTGATGCGGAAATTTCGAAATGAGCGCGAAACTCTTTTCTGGCGCGAAACATACGGGTTATGTTTCTTCCGAGTTGCGCTCGTGGAGAGTCACCACAACGTTGCGGGGTTTGGGTTTCTCCGGATTTGCTGCCGGTGTTTCAGAGCCGAAACGGTTGTGTAGCAGTTTCGACTCAGTTGGTTGCGGTCGCCCGTGCTCTTGCTGCAGAGGACTTGGACTTGGCCTCAGGAGAGGGGCTCGAGTGGTGCGGTTGAGTGCCTATGGGCCGCCGTGCCAGGGTCGTATTTCGCAAGTGGCCAGGAAGAAATGGTCAACCAAAAAAGGAAATGTTCAATGCAAATTGGAATGGTGGGTCTT
>CAYTRQ010000683.1:0-2471 GCA_964440025.1 uncultured Polyangiaceae bacterium
CCTGGGCGCCTGCGAAAATTGCCGAGGATTTGGTCGTATCGTGGGGATCGATCTGGACAAGGTCATTCCCGACGAAACCCTGTCGCTCAAGGAAGGGGCCATCAGGCCTTGGCGGGGACAGAGCGCCGAATGGGAACGCCGCCAAATGGCGAAGTTTTGTGCTGCGGAAAACATTCCCCAAAACGTGCCCTGGTCTCGACTGAGCCGATCACAGAAGCGCATCATTCTCGAAGGTTCCAAGGGGCGCGGCAGAATGCGTTATTGGGGCGTCTTGGAATGGTTTCGCTGGCTCGAGGGGAAGGCCTACAAGATGCACGTGCGCGTGCTTCTCTCGCGCTATCGCTCCTATGACCCGTGTCCTGTCTGTGAGGGGACACGGCTCAATGAATCCTCGCGGTGGTATAAGCTGGACGGCCTCGATCTGGGACAGTGGCACCGCTTGGAAGTGAGCGACGCGTGGAAAAGACTTCGCTGGCTCGAGTTTTCTTCCCCTCATGGGCGCCTGCTAAAAAGCGAGCTCTCCTCGCGCTTGTCGTACTTGAGTCGTGTGGGATTGGGCTATCTTTCCCTTGATCGGCAGGCGCGCACCCTCTCGGGAGGGGAGTCTCAGCGTGTGACCTTGACGGCAGCGTTGGGGACGTCACTTCACAATGCTCTTTTCGTTCTCGACGAGCCCACCGTGGGGCTCCATCCGACAGATGTCGATTCTCTCAATGAGCTGATTGCTGAGCTGGCGCAGCGCCAAAATGCGGTCATCGTGATCGAGCACGATCCTCTCATGATAGGCCGTGCCGACCGCATCGTGGAGCTGGGACCAAAAGCGGGAGAGCACGGTGGGACGGTCACGTTCGACGGAACCGTCTCTCAAGCCAAGAAGGCGGGGGGCGCGACGGCGCGTGCTCTCGAGGGGACGCGTCTCGCGCCCGCTTCCGAGCCGCCGGCCCAGGGACAGGGGCAGGCGGCCCAAGGACAAGTGTCGATTTTCGGCGCTCACGCTCACAATCTCAAAGATGTCGATGTGTCCGTGCCTTTGGGAAAACTCGTGAGCGTTTGCGGACCCAGCGGATCGGGGAAGAGCAGCCTTGCTGAGCATGTGCTCTATCGGGCGGTGGCTCGCCATCTGAGGGTTCTCGATGCAGGACGCCCGGGAGAACATGAAAAGACCAAGGGCCTCGAACTGATCGAGGCGGTCGAGCTCGTGGATCAGTCGCCTTTGGGAAGAACATCGAGGGGTAACCCCGCGACCTACACCAAGGCTTGGGACGCCGTGCGCAAATCCTTTGCGGCCGAGCCCCAGGCGGTGGCGCAAGGGTTGAGTGCCTCACATTTCTCTTTCAACATTGCCGGGGGTCGCTGTGAGGCTTGCGCTGGGGAAGGGCATGAGACCGTCGAAATGCAGTTTTTGGCCGATGTCTCGCTAGTCTGCCCGGTTTGCCAAGGTCGCCGCTTCAAGGACGAGATCCTCGCCGTCCGTCATCGAGGACTTTCCATCGCCGAGGTGTTGGAGCTGACCATCGAGCAAGCGATCGAGAGGTTTTCGGGAGTTGTGGCGATTCGCCGTGCACTGTCACCTCTCGTCCTGTTGGGGCTCGGCTATTTGCGACTCGGCCAACCGCTGTCCACTCTCTCGGGAGGAGAAGCGCAGCGGCTGAAACTGGCGCGAGCCCTGGCGGCGCCCAAGCCGAAGACTCTCTACGTTCTGGATGAACCGAGTGCGGGGCTTCACGCCGACGAGGTCGAGCTCTTGGTGGAAGCGCTCCGGACGCTGGTGCGGGCGGGGGGCTCGGTGGTGTTCGTTGATCATGACCTTTCGTTGATTGCCGCAGCCGATCATATTATCGAATTAGGTCCGTCCGGAGGGGCAAACGGAGGGTACGTGGTGTTCGAAGGCTCGGTCGCCGAGCTTCTGCGGCAGGAGACGAAAACGGGCCAGGCGTTGCAGAAAAGCAACGACAAGCCGGTGCCGAAAAAGCCAGTGACCCGCTCCAAACAGGCGGAGCGGCTTTCCGTCGCGGGTGCGCGGGAACACACCCTCAAGGATCTCGCCGTGACCATCCCTCACCATGAATTGACGGTGGTGACTGGCCCGAGCGGATCTGGAAAGAGCACGCTGGCGTTCGATGTGATCTTTGCAGAAGGGCAAAGAAGGTTTCTGGAGACATTGACCCCTTACGCGCGTCGATTCCTCCCCACCATGCCACGCCCCGATACCGACAGCGTCGTCGGCGTTCCTCCTTCGGTCGCGCTAGAGCAACGCACGACGAAGGTGGGCACTCGTTCTACCGTAGCAACGGTCACAGAGGTTGCCCACTACTTGCGTTTGCTCTTTGCGAAGTTGGGAACTGTCTACTGTCCGGAGCACGACGTTGCCATTTCACAATCCAGCGCCGAGGAGGTGCTGGCCCTTGTGCAGAGACACGGTGGGGAGGGCGAACTTCGTACCGTCGAGATCGGTTTGGCGTGCGCGAAGA
>CAYTRQ010000684.1:0-2468 GCA_964440025.1 uncultured Polyangiaceae bacterium
ACCGCCCTCCTCCCGCTCCGAGCATTGCGATAGCAAAAGCGCAAGCCGGCCCTCCTGCGGCTCAGCTATCTTTGAGCAGCCGGTTGACATCGACTGCCGCACGTTCCTGCTCGGCGATCTTTTCCACCGGAGTCCAGGACATATCGGCTTCCAGTCGGTAGGAGCCCTGAGGCTCATGAGGCGGCTTGTCATCCCAATCCGCCGGCGAAAGCATGGAAAAATAGAATGTACCGCATGGCTTTCGATAGAGATGATAGATGTGGCCAGGGCGCTTTTGGAACTGGCAAACGGCTCGATGAAGCTTGGCGTCGTGCTGCGCGTCTTCCATAATGCGCTCGGCCTGCTCCTTGAGCGCGCGCATCTGCACTGCAATCACCTCCAACTTGGAGCCGACGTGACTGCGGATGCTGTCATCCGCCTTCTGGATTTCCCGAGCCGTGTCCACCAGATCCACAGGCGGTGCCAGCCGACTGACTGGGTAGGGAGAGGTATGGTCGGGGCCACGGTGTTTGGGACCATCGTGCCGGGTCAATTCATCGTCTGAAGACGCCATGGGGTCCCCAAGGTAGCGCTGAGCGGCCGGCATTCAAGGCCGGAGGGAGAGCTCTCACTCCGCAGCGGCAATCCCGCCGCCGCGGCGTGATCCGCCACCGCTCAGAACCTTGGGTGGCCTTGATAGCGAGACGACTTTCTTTACTTGGAGCGGGTGCTCAGCGCAGCTCGCTCTTGCTCGCTGAGCTGCCCGGCAAGCTCGATCAACAAAGACTGGGCGTTTTTTGGGCCTTCCCCGTTCGCGCGTTGAGCTTGGCGAGGGCTTCTTCGAGGACGTGGGGGTCGTAGGGGTCGGCCACCAGAGCTTGCTCAACCTTTTCTTGAGCGTGCCGGATCTCTTCTCGCGTCTTTTTCATCCGCTGCCGGCTTTCACGCAACAGCTTGCGCACCCGCGGATCGCGCGGCCCTCCCACGGCGTGCACCAGCTTGTGCAGCAGAGGTGCGTGAGGGGGACGAGTCCCTCGCCAGCGCTGTCGCCACTCCCGTCGGCGTTGTTGCATTTCTGCTTGCCAGTGCTCGTGTCGCTTCTTGTGGTGTACCACGTGCATTGTGCCCGCCCCCAGCAAGAACAGATTAAGCGCCACCGAACTGGCGAGCAAAAGAGCAAGTTTGCGCGATCCGGTCATAGCGTTGCTCCGATCATCACGGTCACAAGGTCTCTTCCTTCAGCCAATCTGGGTCTTGCCACTGGTCGGCAAAGGCTAGACCGAACGCATCTTCGAGGGCTTCGAGCTCAGCACCCGAAAATTCACTTTCTGCCGTGTCGCCGGCTCCATCACTGACCAAATGAGCAGGTGAAGCCTCCGGTTCCTCCTGTTCGGCAGCGGGGGCGGCGATTGTCTTCCTTCCACCTTGCGGGATCTCACGGGGCCACAAAGCAATCTGAAGAGGCCCTGGATGCTCGAGGACGGAGACAACCGGCGAAGAGCAACCAGAGCCACCCCTCTGCCTAAGACGCCAAGGCATCATCTCAAGTCCCGCCGCCGCCTCCGCTCTAAGCACCTCGAGCCTCCCGGAGAGTTAGCGTCCTTTGTGACCATGCTTGTCAATGCGCGCTTTCATCTTGCGCACCTCGGCGCGACTCACGACGCCGTCACCATTGTCGTCCATTTTATCGAAGCGGGCGCGATGAGCGGCCTCGGCCTCGAGGCGCGTAATCTTGCCGTCACCATTCCTGTCGAGGTGGGAAAAGATTTTTTCGCCACCGCGGTGCTTTTTCTTCCACTTCTCCGCAGCGGCTTTCAGCTCGCCTGGAGTTAGGGCTTCGTCCTTGTTGGCGTCCAGTTTGTCGAACTTCGACTTGGGCAAGCGACTTTCACTTCTTTCGATCCTGCCGTTGTTGTTCTTATCGGCGCGCTTGAACATGCGTCGCATGTGCTCCCGCATTTTCTTGCCGTGCTTTTCGCGCATCGCTTGGGCCACCTTTCGGGCTTCGGCTTTGGTGATCACACCATCGTCATTAGTGTCAGCTTTTTTGAAACGCTCCTCGGCCACTTTCTGGGCTTCGACCTTTTGAATCTTGCCATCGCCATTGGTGTCGATTTTCTCGAAGAAATGGGCTCCGTGCCTCCCCTTGCCCTGACCATGGCCGTGCGCAAGGGCTGTGGTGCTGGCGCCGAGGACACCGGCGATCAAGGTTGTGGCGAGGGCTACAGAGCGAACAGTACGGGTTTTCATGGTTGTCATCATTCCTAGGTTGGGGGCCGCTCTCGGCCGAGTTGCCAGGTCTTACGTTATCGCCTGCCGATTCCGTCGCCTGAG
Organism: uncultured Polyangiaceae bacterium; assembly: GCA_964440025.1. GTDB lineage: Bacteria > Myxococcota_A > Polyangia > Polyangiales > Polyangiaceae > NIC37A-2. The sequence continues at coordinate 2,314 of CAYTRQ010000684.1, forward strand.
ATGACGATTTTTTTAGCGGAATCGACCGCCCTCGACCCGAACGGGCGGGCGACGAAGCGGCGACGAAGCGGCAACGACGGGGCGAAGGGGCGACGCGCCCTCTTTTTCGCGCCCTCACCTGACAAGGGCGCGAAAATGACCGAGCGAGAGTTGTG
>CAYTRQ010000685.1:0-2459 GCA_964440025.1 uncultured Polyangiaceae bacterium
GAGAGAAAAGTGGTCTCCCTACCGACCACTTTTATGTGGTCGCAGCACTAGTAGCCACGAAGATTCCGGTGGCCAAGGGCCCAACCGACGTGACCCGGACTCGAGAGGTTTCGCCCAGAAGGCCGCAACCTCCTCGCGGTGGTGGTGGATCCGTTTGAGATACGTGCGCAGAAGGCCGTTGATCCCGTTTCGGAGGACCTTGCGGAAAGCCATGGATTACTGCTGGAGAGCCTGTTCGAGGGCCTGATCGAGGCGGTCGATCTCGGAGAGTGGACGGACCCCAAGTCGCACATAGGAGGGAAGACCAAATGAGGTGCAGTCACGCACGAGGATTCGATGATGGCGGAGCAATCGCTCCCGCAAGGTAGACGCGAAGTTGTTTGGTGGCAGCTTCGCCAAACAATAGTTAGCGCTGCTCGGGACAGGAATCATTCCGTGTTTGGCCAGGGTCTTGCTCAGCACGCCGCGGAGCTCCCGGAGCCGACGCCGCGAGTCCTTCACGAACGGCTCGAGTCGACACGCTTCCGCAGCGATCGCTTGAGCCGGTGCGGAGACACTCCAACGGGGGCGATTGCGTTCGAGTGCGGCAACAAGGGGAGGCTCGGCAATCAGGTAGCCGATCCTGATTCCCGGGATACCCAGTTCTTTGGTCAGAGACCGAACGAGGATGCAGTTGGAGGGAAGGCTTTCCGTCGCTTCCTCTGCGTGATCGCTCAGCGGGAGGAAGGCTTGGTCGACGACGAGAGACGTCGAGGGAAGATCAAGTGCTAGATTGCGGATCTCCTGAATGGGAACGTGCCTTCCAGCCGGACTGGTGGGTGCGCAAAGGTAAAGCGAATCGACATTGTTTTGCTTGGCGGCCTTTCCGATTGAAAGAAAATCCGTGTCAAACCCGTCTTCTTCCCCCGTCCACACGGCAACGGTTTGACCGCCGGTTGCGTGGACGGCAGCTCCATACTCACAAAATGTGGGTTCAGCCAAGAGCGCTTTGGTGTGCGGTCCGGCCAGACAGCGGGCGAGGGTCCAGAGCAACTCACAGGCGCCGTTTCCTAAGGCGATGCGGTCCGGATCGGTTTGAAGCCGCTGTGCGAGACGAGCCCGAGAGAGCGTGCAGTCGGGGTCGGGATATTCCCCGATGGGGGCGTTTTGCACGGCGGAGAGTAACTGGGCGTTCGGCCCAAAAGGGTTCACGCTGACGCTGAAATCGATGACGCCTTCTGCGCGGAGCCCCAGATCGTGCAACTCGGTGTGTGATAATCCTCCATGATGTCTCAGTGGACTTTCAAAATTGGACAAGATGCAATGCTCCGATAATAAGGGTGATCAGCAGTAGACAGAGAAGGAAGCAGGAGCGGGCGATTTTCCAACTTTCCTCGATGTGGTCGCCGGTGATAGAATGCCGAGGATCCCCCAGGCGATAGTGCCCGACCTTCTCGAGCTCGATCCCTAACAGACCCGCCATGGTGGCCATCACGACACCGGCGTTGGGGCTTTTCGTTTTCCTTCCATCTCGGAGAAGTAGACGCAATCCGGATCGAGGTGGGTATCCGTGGAACGTTCCCGCAAGAAGGAGCAGTCCAGCAGTGAGGCGGGCGGGGATCCAGTTGAGAACGTCGTCGAACCGGGCGGCGGTCTTGCCGAGGTACTCGTACCTTCCCCGATAGCCGACCATGGCGTCCAGGGTGTTGACGGTTCGATAGAACACGGCTCCGGGGAGTCCAAACAACGCATAGAAGAAGAGCGGGGCGACGAAGCTGTCGCTGCTATTTTCAGCCACCGACTCGACCGTGGCGGCGGCGAGCTGAGGTTCGTCCAAGAGAGAGGGGTCACGGCTGCACAACGCACGCAGGCTTTTTCGTGCGTGGTCCAGCTGAGGGGGAGCGGTTAGGGCCGTATGGACTCTGGAGGCGGCGCGACCCAGTTCCCGAACCGAGAATGTCGTGCTGAGCAACAGCGAAGCAACAAGCAGATGAACCGAGGGGACCGTGTCGACCGAGCGCAGTAGTGCCCAAGCTGCGCCAGCAAACGTCGTGGGCAGGCAGACGGCCGCCACCAGGCCAAACAGCAGTTGCTTTCTGGGATCTTGTCGCGGAGCACGGCGAAAAATCCAGTCCGTTGTTTTCCCCATCCAGACGACAGGGTGAACTTTGGCAGGAACCTCACCGAGCAGCCATTCGATGAGCGAGGCTCCGGCAAGAACGAGAAGGGTGGCATCGAATGAACCGGGCTGGGGAAGTGAGAAGAAATTCAAAACCGGGTCTACCGTCAAGGATCCGTCACTCGTCAATGAGCTCGCTAATGAGAACCCCGGCACATCGAGCAAGGCGCTGGAAGAGGCCTTGCCGAGGCTCGCCTCGCCCAGGTGCGGGTGGGCGTCGGCGAGGGCCTTCGAGGTTGTGTGCTGGGGTTCTAGTGCCTCGGCAACTCACGTTTCGAGCGGTTTCGAAGCCCTCCCAGAA
>CAYTRQ010000686.1:0-2451 GCA_964440025.1 uncultured Polyangiaceae bacterium
CCCCCTTCTGGGAGTGCTTCGAAACCGCTCGAAACGTGAGTTGCCGAGGCACTAGAAAAGGAGTGCGTTTGGAGCCCGGAGATGTACCCTGCGCTTTATGATCTTTCAGCGCAAGCAATGGATCTCGACGGGCTTTCTTTTCGGCCTTTTGGCAGCCGGTTTGAGCCTTGGTTGTGCGCGGGCCAAGGTGACCAACTTGCCGGGGGGGCATCACAGCATCGTCTGTGAGCGAGGAATGAAGATCTGCGTTGCTCGAGCGGAAAAGCTGTGTGGCGACGAAGGGTTCACCATCATTTCGGGGGGAACGACTAAGAAACTTCTGGGGGGCTCTTCCAGTAGCTACCGTCAACTCAGCGAAAGTGGCCGGTTGAAGATTACCTGCGGCGAGCTCGAGAAGGACGAGGAGCAAAAGGACTACATTCCACTTCCGCCTCGTTCCGATGAAGCGACGCGGAGTGAGGAGGAGCCATCAAAGGCCGACTCGACGGAGCAAGTTTGTGTTCCTGGAGCGACGCAAACGTGTGTTGGTCCCGGCGCCTGTGCGGGAGGTCAGGTTTGTCTGGAAGATGGCAGTGGCTTTGGCCCTTGCGACTGTGGCGAGCAACAGGCGCCTCCTTCTTCGCCCAAAAGGAGCTCTCCTCCGAATGAAGGCAGCCCCGAGTCTCCGCCCCGGAATCCTGGCCCTCAAAGCCCCCAGCAACCCGAAGTCCCAGGAGCCATGCCCGAGCCAACGCCGCTCTAGCTTTCCAGCTGTCGCTCTGAAGCACCAGCTGTCGCTTTGCAGCACCAGCTGCCTCTCGCCTTGGAGCTGCCACCTTAGCAGATCGGCTGTCGCTTTGGCGCCTCAGGTGTCGTCCTAGGGCATGAGCTGTCGCTTGAGCGCCTCAGCTGTCGCTTTGGCGCATGACGGGTCGCCCGATGCCGCGGTAGTTCAATCTTGCCTCCTTGACGGCATCCAGCTGAAGAACGTTGCGTCCATCGAAAACCCATCCGGCCCGAAGCAGGCTGGCGAGGCGTTCGAGATCGGGATTTCTATATTCGTTCCATTCTGTGGCGATGACGAGAGCGTCTGCTCCTTCGCATGCTTCGTAGGGTTTTTCGCAGAGAGTGACGATGTCTTCAGTTCCGTAGGCCTTCAGTCTCTCCAGCGCCGTCTGCATGGCTTGAGGATCGGTTGCACGCACCGTGGCGCCGCGTTGTTTGAGCTCGGCAATGAGGCGCAGAGCTGGAGCTTCGCGCACGTCGTCGGTTCGGGGTTTGAACGCCAGTCCCCAGAGGGCAATGACCTTTCCGTCGAGGCCATTGAGATCCTTTTCCATGTGAGCAACGGTCGACTTGACCGGAATGACATTGGCTTGGGTCGCCGCCTCGGCAACCCGCATGGAGATGCCAAGCTCATTCCCGGTGTTGACCAGCGCGCGGAGATCTTTGGGAAAACAGCTGCCCCCAAAGCCGAGCCCAGCGTACAGAAAATGCATGCCAATGCGTCGATCGGCCCCCATCCCGAGACGCACATCTTCGACGTCGCCGCCGGACAGCTCACAGATACGCGCCATTTCGTTCATGAAGCTGATCTTCGTGGCAAGGAGGGCGTTGGAGGCATATTTGACGATCTCGGCGCTCTGCGGGCTCATGCGGAGCACGCGGTTTTGCTGTCGGTTGAACGGTGCATAAAGGCGAGACATGATTTCAAAGGCGCGGTCGTCGTCGGTTCCGATGACCACCCGATCCGGTTTCATGAAGTCGTTGACTGCGTCCCCCTCCTTGAGGAACTCCGGATTGGAGACCACGGAGACATGGTGGCTCGTGTGCTTTTGAGCCACTTGTTTGACCCGAACGTTCGTTCCCACGGGGACCGTGCTTTTTGTGACCAAGATGAGATCGTGTTCGATCACTTGCGAGACGTCGCGGACCACGGTCAGCACATGGCTGAGATCTGCCGAGCCGTCTTCTTGGGGTGGCGTCCCGACGGCAATGAAGACGGCTTGGGCCCCTGAGACTGCGGACTTCAGATCGCTGGTGAAGGTCAGGCGCTCTGGCCAGTTCTTTTTGACGAGATCAGCAAGCCGCGGCTCGTAAAAGGGGACGTCTCCGTTTTCGAGCGCTTTGAGCTTTCTCTCATCCTTATCGACACAGACGACCGTCGTGCCCGAGTCGGCGAAACAAGCCCCCGCAACCAACCCGACGTAACCAGAACCAATGACCGCAATCTTCACGGGACGAGGATAAGCATGTCGCTTGCCCCAGGTCGAGCCTCGAGGCCTTTTTAGCCTTGTTCGCGTCCACAAATGGGCGCGAACCAACAAGCAACACCTATTCGTCGGCTAAAAATGCCCGGAAATAGCGGAGTCGACCGCCCTTGCCCCGAAGGGGGGGCGACGAAGCGGCCTTTTCGAGACGCGAACTAGTGCTGCGACCACATAAAAGTGGTCGGTAGGGAGACCACTTTTC
>CAYTRQ010000687.1:0-2450 GCA_964440025.1 uncultured Polyangiaceae bacterium
GGCAGAGCTCGCGCTCATGGGCCGCGCGGTCCTTGCCCAGCAGGCTGATGCGGCGATGCACCTGGCGCCAGGCTTCTTCGCGTCTGTCTTCCTCACTGTTCGAAGCACCCTTCCGGGCATCATGCACCAGCAAGAGCCGCGGCTGGGGAAGTTGATAGACAACCGGAGCATTCATCCTTTCACTCTAACACATGGATTTTCGAGCCCCTGATTCCGCAACAGCAGGCCAAGCTCTGCCCCCAATGGCTCAAAAGCCGGCCTGCACCCTGAAAGCGCGCCTGGGCGCCTCTCAGGACCAGCAAACGCCAGCTCCAACCTGCTCCGCCTGAATCCAAGCTTCCGTCTCCCAAAATCCTGTCAAGACGAATCGACCGACTGCCACACAGAATGTGGGGCGGCGCCTTCTCACGAAATGTCGCGCAGCACCTTCTTCAGAAATGCGGGCCTCGTCTTTTAGTACCACCTGATGACTTTTTCTTGACGAGCCAGATCTGAGTTTGATCTACAGCTAGTGTGACAGCGAGAGAGCTGAAGAAGGTCGACAAGGAACTCACCGAATTTCTCGATTCCATCACCGACGAGACGAGGCGCCCGGAGCGTCGCGAGGCGATGTCTCTCTATTTGACGGGCTTGCTTCTTTCCGGCGGTAGGAAGACCGCCGTCGGAATGGGGCGTCGTCTAGCCAAAAGCGACGACGAGCTGGAAAGCATGTGGCAACGGCTGCAGCAACACGTGTCGAGCAGCAATTGGGCCGATGAGGAAGTTCGACGTCGTGTGGCGCTTCGACGTCGTGTGGCGCTTCAAGTCGAGGAGCAGCTTCAGCCCGAAGCATTCGTCCTAGGTAAGGAGCAGTCGGAAAAACGCCTCGAGTGTGCGCGGCAGTGGCTCAGTTTCTACCTCTGAGCACTTGGTTTCGTAGCAGCCCGCGGAACGCGGGAAATCGTTCGCTTTCTTCTCTTGCTCCATTGCAGCACATCTCGTCATAGGGATGAGGATCCGGAAGTGACGGATCGACGCTAAAAACCCAGCATTCTTGAAAATGCCGCTAAGTCAAAACGAGGAAGCTCATGATCATCGAGCATGGCGCCCCCTCTCGAGGAGGGATTGACTCGTCATTTTTCTGCAACCCTGGCCGCCTAGCCCCGTCTGTAGGGGTACACTGGCGGCAAAAGGTGCCGCCCTCAACCTGGAGAACAATCATGACCTCATCCACGACCCTCGAAGACGGAAAAAGCGCCGTCGACTTCCCAGCCGCCATGCGCATGCACGTGGCCCTCCCCACCCAAAATCTCGACGCCGCCGTCGCCTTCTACCAAGTGCTGCTCGGCGCCGAACCGGTCAAGCTCCGCCCGGGCTATGCCAAGTTCGAGGTCGAACAGCCCGCCGTGAACCTCACCCTGAACGAATCCGCCGAAATGCCCTCATTACATCCAGCCCAGCACTTCGGCATCCAGGTCAAGCATCGCAACGAAGTTACCGCCTATCACGGACGGTTGCGCTCGGCGGGCATCTCCACCATGGACGAGGAGGGCGTCACCTGCTGCTTTGCCGTGCAAGACAAGGTCTGGGCCATCGATCCTGACGGCCACCGGTGGGAGGTCTTTGTCGTTCTCGAGGCAGATAGCCCGTTTCACTCCGATCCCGGCGCCAGGGGGATCGACGACTCCGGGGAACCGAAGTCCCAGTGCTGCGCGTGACTCCCAACGAGCCCTCTGCGTCGATCCCCGAACGTCAGCGAAGCAGCTACGACGTACTGCTTCGGGACGTTCGGGCGTTCGTCCACCGCCGCATCCCATCGACGGCCGATGCCGATGACGTCGTCCAAGAGGTGCTCCTGCGCGTCGTCCGCGGCCTCGGTCACCTCGATGACCATGCCCGCCTCCACGGCTGGGTGTACCGCATCGCTCGCAACACCATCGCCGACCACTACCGGAGCCGACGGATCGAGGTGCCGCACTCCGTCGAGCCGCCGGACCCCTCCGCGCCCATGGATCCCCTCGAAGGCGACCCGGCGGGCGTGCTTGCCGCCTGGCTGAAGCTCGCAGTGAACGACCTCGCCGAGCCCTACCGGCGAACGCTCCAGCTCACCGAGCTCCAAGGACTCGATTATGCCGAAGTCGCTCGCCGCGAGGGCGTCTCCGTCTCTGCCGTCAAGTCCCGCGTCGCGCGCGGGCGCCGGCAGCTGCGACAGGCTCTGCTCCGCTGCTGTCAGGTGGAGCTCGACGCCCGCGGCCGTGTGGCCGCGTACACGCCCCGCGGGTCTTGCGGTTGCTAAGACGACGCAGGATCCCCGGGGGCTCCCTCCTGGCAAGCCGCTGCGTTGGCAAGTCGCTCAATGAGCGTGATTCTCGAACAAGACTTGCCCCCTGCGCCCCCCGAGCGAAGGCGCGTAGCTCTCTAGTGCTGCGACCACATAAAAGTGGTCGGTAGGGAGACCACTTTTCTCTCGA
>CAYTRQ010000688.1:0-2447 GCA_964440025.1 uncultured Polyangiaceae bacterium
GGGAGGGCTTCGAAACCGCTCGAAACGTGAGTTGCCGAGGCACTAGTTCGCATCCGAAAAGGATGCGAACCAAACAAGCAACACAGAGTTCGACGGCGAAAAATGGGCGAAAAACGACAGGCGCCCGCCCTCGCCCCGAAGGGGCGGGCGACGAAGCGGCCATTTCGCGCCGCGAACCAGCTAAGGGCACGAATCACGGTCAGTTTCGATTGTCCTGCGTCACTTCCTCGCGCGTCGTTCGAGGGGGGATGACAGCGCAGGCGTGGCTCGCCTATACGGCCACGACAACGCGGCAGTTGGGGTGCGAGGCATGCGCGGTCGTCGTCACTCCTTATCGCGAGGTGGCTCGCTGGGCAGCGCAACCCGTTGAGTTTGGGTTATGCTCGGTGTTTCGGCCTCTGGTGCTGGGGCCAGACGAAATCCCGATTGTCACCGACCCCGAGCAGGCCGACCAAGCGCCCTACTTGGCGCTGCTGTCGGCCGTGGCGCACGGGAGGGACAAGGATATCGACAAGGCGGTCCAAGTGGCCCAAACGGCCCGCAATGTGCTCACCCGATGGCTCAAGCCCTCCCCCGATGGCCCTTCCATGGACGCCGCAGTATACTACGACTTAATTCTGAGCTCGCTCAGTGCTTTAGCCCGAAAGGCCTTCGAGATGTATTGGAAAGGCCCCGCCCACTCCCCACCGGCGGGTGAGGTGAGCCTCAGCGGAGTCCTTTTCACGGGTCGATTCAATGCACCCATGATCCGCGGCAAGCGAATGCGCCCCGTGGTCCGCCGGCAGGCAAACGCACTCCGTTGTTGGCGAGCAGACCAGCACGGGGAACCCCTCTGGGTGACGCGCCCGGCGCTGTGCCCGTCAGAAAAAGGCCGACACGGAGGAGGAATCCTCTTCTTCGTCTTCTTCGCCGCAGTCTTCCGGCGGCGCGTCCGGGCTCTCCTTGAAGCGGTAGCCGACTCCCCGCACCGTCTCCACGTAGTCGCGGGCGACGCCCAACTTCTCGCGAAGGCGTTTGACATGCGCATCCACAGTGCGCGTCGAAATGTGCGCGTGGATCCCCCACACGTGTTCCAACAAGGAGGACCGGGTCTGGACCCGGTTCTTTCGTTCAAACAGCGTCACCAGCAGCTTGAACTCCAAGGCCGTCAGCACGATTTCTTCTCCGTCGATCCACACGCGATGAGCCTCGCGATCGATACGCAGACGGCCAAATTCGAGGGATGTGGACCGCTTGGGTGTCACCACGGAGTCGGTGCGACGCAACAGGGCGCGGACCCGCAGGATGACCTCGCGCACGCTGAACGGCTTGGTGACATAATCATCGGCACCGAGCTCGAAACCCACCACCCGATCGATCTCTTCACCGCGAGCGCTCAACATCAAGATGGGCAAAGATTTGGTGTCGTTTGCCTCACGCAATGCGCGGCAGATTTCTGTTCCCATGATGTCGGGCAACATCAAATCCAAGATCAGGAGGTCCAACTTGTCGTTGCGGGCCAAGTTGAGTCCTTCCCGCCCCGTCAGAGCCGTACAGGTTTCGTAGCCGGCAGACTTCAGGTTGAACTCCAGAACATCCAATATGTCCTGTTCATCGTCGACGATCGCGATCTTTGCCATCGGGTTGACCGGTTAGCTGTTCATCGTGACGAAGCGATTACATCGGTATGAAGGCTCGGAAAGAACAGGGACTCGTGCCTGATTGGATGATGGGGCCGTCTTGACGACGCCCTCACGGAGCACGCCTTTCCAACATCCGCTTCGATTGTGACGGGAGCGTGTCGCTGTCGTGAAAAGCTGGTGGGGACGGCCCGGTGGAGAAGGGGGCACTCGCTCATTTTTCACCTTGGACAAAAAGGCAACGGGGACAAAAAGCGCAGCAGCCTGCGGAGTTGCAGGCTGCTGCTTGGGGGGAGGGGCGGCCGTCGTCTCCGAGGAGCTGGACGCCCGGCGCCTCTCACTCGGGAAGGACTCAGTTTTCGGGGAACTCGGTCCAACCAGCTGCCCAGTTGTCGCCCTCGGCGAAGGCGCCGACGTAGTCGACGTCCTCGAAGAACGAATCGCTGGGGACGGCCCCGGCGCCGAGCAGCGGCGAGCCGGTGGCCGGCGTCATGTCCGGGGCGCCTTCGTTGCCGGGATCGGTCAACCCGAGATCGCCGACCTCCTGGTTATCCGTGCCGCCATTGAAGAACGCTTCGGTGTCGCCTGCGGTGACGTCGTCACCGTCGAGGAACGACGTCATGCAGTTGATACGAGCGTGGGCCATGGCCAGCTCGTCGGCCTCTGCGTTGTCCACCGTGGCGCTCTGGTCGAGAGCCACACAGCCGTTCGGGAAGTTGCCAATAGCGAAGTTCCAGAACCGGCCCTTGGTGCCCTCACGGAACAGGGCACCGGTCGACTCGGTCGACTGGTTGCTCCAAAAGGTAGCGTTCGAAATGGTGGGATTCG
>CAYTRQ010000689.1:0-2444 GCA_964440025.1 uncultured Polyangiaceae bacterium
GCTCCTTCAAGACCGTGCTCGCTTCATGCGTCACCATCCCACGTACTCGGAAGCCGAGCTGTGGGCCGCCATTCGCGGCAAAAAACTTGACGTGCAGTTTCGGCGTCAGCAGGTCATCGGCAACCACATCGTCGACTTCCTCTGTCGCCCCGCGGGGCTCATCGTGGAGGTAGACGGGGACCTCTATCATGCGCAGCAGATTGCCTTGGATGCCCGGCGGGATGCCAAGCTTCGGCGGGCGGGGTTTCGGGTGCTGCACATTCCGGCTTCAGTGGTGGAGAAGGATCTGGAGACGGCTCTGGTGCTGGTGCGGGAGGCGCTCCGTGGCTCCTAGATGCAGGAATGGCATCGCCGAAGGTCGCTGGTATACTCCACCCATGGATGACCAAGCACTCCTCGAGCAAGCGCTGGCGCTTCCCCAGGAGGCTCGGGCTAAGCTTGCCGGAAAGCTCCTTTCGAGCCTCGACGACGACACTCCCGATGCGGACGCGGCTGAGGCTTGGGCTCGTGTGATCAAGCAGCGAATCGACGAGGTCGATAGAGGGATCGTTGAGACCATCAGTCGCGACCATTTCGCTGCAAAGCTCAATGCCGCCGTCCATGGCAAGACCGGTTGAGCTCCATCCGGGAGCTGCGGCAGACGCGGCCGACATGGCGGAATGGTATCGACGGCGGAGTCCGCCTGTCGCGGCTGCTTTCGCCGCTGAGATTCTCGAAGCCCTCGACCAAATCGAGGATTCGCCGCTGACTTTCCCTCCTCACATTCACGGCACTCGTCGCTTCGTGATTGAGCGGTTTCATTGTGACGTCGTCTACCGGGTGAGCGACGAGCAGATCTTGATTCTTGCCATCGCCGCTCACAAACGTCGTCCGGGGTATTGGGTTCAGCGTCTCTGAGCGTTCCCCACGCCCGCCTCTCGGCGGGGCCGTCCCCTGCCAATAGCACCTTGCCACTAACGCGGGACGCTACTGCTTCTTCTCGGGATCCGGGTCGGCGTTCGCGCCGCTGCCTTCATCCTCTTCCCGCGCAGTAGAAGGGGTCATTGGCGGGAGACAATGCCTCCGCAACACAAGTCTCGCCAGAAGTACGCCAACGAGACTCCAAGCCATAGATAGAACGACGAGAGTGAGTACACCTCGGCCAGCAAATGGCAAACCGGGAAGCGAGACCAGAAACCAGAGTGCTACTAACACGGTCTCTCCGCCCTCAGAAAGGGTGACTGCTTTACTTTCAACTCGATCAAGAAGCACCAAGGTGGCTATCGGTAAGAGCCCCCCCACCAGTGCTGCAAAAAGGACTACGCGTATACTATTCATACTTCATGGCCTCACCACAAGTCGCTCCTCTTCGAGAATCCGTCCTGTATCTCACATGGGGAGCGGCACGGCTCCACCAGTGCACGGATTGAAGTCCCACACGCCGAATCCTTTGCCGCGCTCGTCACCCCAGGGAATTTTCTCGCCCACTGGCCATGTGTCAGTCCAATCTTTCGGCGGCGAAACCTTTCCATCTCCATCAAGGTCGGCCACATCAACATCATCAAGCGGCCCCTGGGGCGTATCCACGGGGTTGTCGGGACCAACACACTCGCCAGGACGGACGGTACCCGTTCCGAACTCTCCCTTGTCTCCACCGTTGCTGTCTCGAGTTCCACCCCCAACCGTGATCGGTTCGTCGGTGAAGTTGCAGAAATACAAGCCGCTAGGGTCCCCATTGTTGATTGGATTACCCTCGGCATATCCAAACGCGTTGCGAGAACCATAAGCAGGAGTAATCGAGTCTCGAGAAACCCACCTTCCTGTACTCAGTTCGTAGTCCCGCGCCCCGAACCTCACGAGCCCCGTATCGGCATTCAAGAGCCCACCCGCAAAGCCAAACGGCTGCGCTCCAGGATTCGAGTCAAACAGCACCCGACCAAACGCATCGTACTCGAGGCGCTGCACCACATCGCCAGTAGCACCGTCCGTGACCAGCTGCACCGTCCCCACCTGATTCGTCACCAGGTTCAGGGTGCGAACGACATTCCCCGTGGAATCAAGCTCCTCGATGGCTTCCGGCACATTGCTTCCACTAAAGGGCAAGGACGTATCCTGATTGGCTCCCAGTCGCGTGGCCAGTTGTCCCACACCGTTCTGTCTCGCTCCGTCTCCATCAGCGTAGATGTAGCGTGCGGTCACATTGCCCATCGCATCCACCTCCGCAATCGGCCGCAACAGGTCGCGGTAGATCCACCCCTGTACGAACGCTCGTCACCGTTGGCGTCCAAGACTCGTCTTCCGACACGCCGGCCCGCTCCGTCGACGTCATATTCAATGGTGCGGCCATCGGGCAGTGCGACACTGAGCAGGTTCCCATAAAGGTCATACTCGTAAAAGGTCGTCTCCCCTGTCGACGTGTTCGTCTTTGATGCGAGTTGTCCAAAGTTGTTCCAGGTGTACGTCGT
>CAYTRQ010000690.1:0-2444 GCA_964440025.1 uncultured Polyangiaceae bacterium
CGCTCCTCTCGCTGGTTTTTGCCTCAACAGTTTTGTTGCTTGTTGGTTCGCATCCCTTTCGGGATGCGAACTAGCCTGGCTCCTCTCGAGCAAGGCTCTCGGAGGGTTTCCTTCGCCAAGAGCTCGGCGAGGTTTTCGTGGTTCCAGCTACGAAATCTCTGGCGGGATTTCCTCCGGGCAGCCCGCTCCGTCCAGCAGGTGTCCTCAGGAGAAGGGGCCGTTCCACGCCTCCCGCCAACGACATTTTGGTTCGCACTCCGAAACGAGGACGGGCCGACCGGGGCACTCATGGTGGCCCCACAAAGAAAGAGCCAATTGGGCCGCGACAAGCTGGAAGTCTATCAAACCCTTGCAGAGCAGGCGGCAGCAACGTGGCGCCAGCAGAGCCTGCTCCAAGCCGCACAAGACGCTGCTCGACAGCGCGAGCGGCGACAGGTCGCCTACGAGCTGCACGATCACCTGACCCAAGATCTGGTCAGCGCGCTCATGTATCTCGAAGCGGCGCGGACTGAAGAGGAACCTCGCGGGGCACGGCGACAAGATCCCATGCCAAGCCGCAACCCGGCGGAGAGCTCGTTAGCAGAAGCAGAGCGTATCCTGCGTGGAGCCCTCGAGCACTCGCGGCACCTCACCTGGCAGTACTACGAGCAGAGGCAATCGTGCCCGCGCTCCCCTGAAACAGCCGCGCATCACCTCGAAGCTCCCGCCGCTGATCAAAAGCCGGCCCAAGCGAACAACGGCGGAGTCCTCGAAGCTCCCGCCGCTGACCAGAGGCCGGCCAAAGCGAACAACAGCGGAGTCTCGGATGGCGGCCGGTTTGATGCGTCCAACTTGTCTTGGGGGCGGATCTCGGAATCCCTTCGCGGTGACGAAACCCGTTGTGACTCGGAGTCGGTCAGCACGGAGCTCGAACGATACGTAGAGGATTTTTCCAGGAACAACTCGCTGCCGGCGAGCTACGAAGCCGTGGGGACCCCACTTCAATTGCCTTCCGAAGCGCACGAGCTCCTCCTCGTGGCGCTCCGCGAGGCATTGAGCAACGTCAAAAAACACGCTCGTGCCACCCGCATCCGAGTCACCCTCAGTCAGATCAACGGCACGACCGCCCTCGATGTTTGCGATGACGGCCTCGGTACTCAAAGCAACAAAAATCTAGGTCATCCGTGGCGCGGCGGTTTTGGGCTAGTCACATTGCGCGAGCGCATCGAAGCCCTCGGAGGCCAACTGATTTTGGAAAGCGAGCCACAGGGGGGCACCACGCTATCCGTGCAACTGCCTCCTGGAGGCCAGCAATGACGCCGATCCGTTTGCTGCTGAGCGACGGCACGCGCTCGGAGCGCCCCAAGACCCAACCTGGAGGCCAGCAATGACGCCGATCCGCTTGCTCATTGCAGACGATCACCCCATCGTGCGTTCCGGGCTCAGCGCCATGCTGAGTAGCGAAGGCGACTTTCTCATCATCGGCGCAGCCGAAAATGGTTCCGAGGCGTGCAAGCTGATCGCGAGTCACGAGCCCGATGTGGCACTCATCGACCTGAGAATGCCCCATGGAGATGGGCTGTTCGTGCTGGAATATCTCAAGCGGAAAAAGCCGCGCACGCGCGGCCTCGTGCTCACCACCTACGAGGACCCGTCGGAATTCGCCCGAGCAGAAACCCTTGGCGCGCGCGGTTACCTGCTCAAGGACGCTCCAAAAGAACAGCTTTGTCACGCCATCCGCCAGGTTCACACCGGAAAACGCGCCCTGGCTCCTCGCTTTCAGGAGCAGGCCCTGCCCGAAAGCGCCCAGCCCAGCCCCCGGGAGCTCGAAGTCCTCGGATTGCTGGCCCGCGGCGAGAGCAACCGCACGATCGCGCGGCAGCTCTTCATCAGCGAAGCGACAGTCAAAACGCACCTTCTTCATCTTTTCGACAAGCTCGAGTGCAGCACCCGCACGGAGGCCGTCGTCGAAGCGATTCGCCGCGGCTGGTGCAGCCTGAAAAGGCCGTAGTGGCTCATTGGCCCGTGTGCCTGAAACAACTTGGTCCCCCTGCCAGCGTCTGCCTGGGCCGTTGCCTGAAAAAATGTCGAAGAGCCGGCGTACTCCTTTCGCCAGGCGCCCCCGCCAAGCCGAGCTGCCAAAAACTTGGCGCCGTCTGGTAATCCGCTAGTTTAGGGCCCGTGGCTCTCCGCAAGACGATTCGTTCCGCCCTGACTTGGGGCGCGCCGGCGCTTCTCGCGTCCAGCTTGTTCCTTTCCACAAGCGCCCTGGCGGGCAACAAGTACCTAGAAATTCCGCCCGTCGAGGAAGCCAAGCAGACCCGAGCGTACCAGTACGCCAATCTCAGCAACGAGGAAGCGCTCGCCGAGCTCGAACGGCGGAACATCCCTTTTACCCGGGTCGACCCGGTCCCCGGAGTGCGGCTGCCCATCCGCCTGGCTGGTCGACTCCACGGCGTGTGGAT
>CAYTRQ010000691.1:0-2424 GCA_964440025.1 uncultured Polyangiaceae bacterium
TTCGCCAGTGGTTGCGGCGGGCAAGGCGGCGAGGATGACGACGGCGGAGCGAGCGACGGCGGAGCGAGCGTCGGCGGCACGGGAGGCATGGGCGGCGCCGAGAGCACCGGAGGTACGGTCGGCACGGGGGGCGATCCGCTCCTCTGGGAAGATGCCCACCCCCCTTTTACTGATGAATCTGTGGCTGCCGCCCGCGCGGCGTTGCTGGAGACGGACCTGAGTGTTGCCGCCTCCCTCCAACCCACCCCGACGCCTGTTGGCGGGCCGAGTGTGCTCAGCGTGGAGGTCGCCAATGCTGGGCCCAATGCAGCCTCGAGAGGAGGTGTGGAACTGTCTTTTCCTGTGGGCACCACGGTCGTGTCCGCGCCCTCGGTCTGCGAGCGGCTCGCAACTAGGGTGTGGAGGTGTTCCACCGCGCTGGACAGAGGGTTCGATAAATTTCCCATGCCCACAGGGACGAACAAATCCTTCACGTTCGATCTGCAGTTTGCTGCCAACGAAACCGGAGGAAATCGTGAGGTCCTCATCGCTACCGGTCATGAGGGAGAGGAGCTGACGCCAAGGGATAGTTCTACGACGGTTTCCGTGAGGACCATGCCCTCGTTCCTCGGGTTCGACGATGGTGATCGTCCGTGGGTGGAAAGCGACGGCGATGGCGAGATCATCCCGACGACGGACGCCGACGATGATCTTGCGCTGAGCCTGCCTTGTGGGCAGACCCAGTTTGAAAGCCCCACCTTCGATACGGCGGAGCTCGAAGTCGTCGGAGAGCGACTGGCCGTTGATGTGTTCGTTCCCGCGGCTCTTGCGGCGGAGGACGTCGGCGATCTGCAGCTATTCCTGCAGATTCCCTCTGCCCAGCTGTCCATCGGACGAGTCGATCTCGTCGATCTCGACGTGGGAGCCTGGTCGGTTGCCGAGTTTCAGCTGTCGAGCGATCAGGTGGATATCCTGCTGGAAGATCATCCCGATGCGCGCTTGCGGTTTGCCTCGAACGTTGCTTCTTGTGAAGAAGCCGTGCTCTTGAATTCGCTGCGCTTCACGGGAGAAAGATGGCTCCGGCCGATCTTTCATCCGGCCGATCAACTTCCGGTCACGAGCAGCTCCGTGTTGACCTTTGACGAACCCACTGATTGGCAGATGACCTCGGGAGCGGGGGCCATCGCGCAGCAGACCAGCGATATCACCCAGGGCAGCGCCGCGCTGGATGTCTCCGTGGAGGGTTGGATATGGCTCCAGAGCGAGGAATTCGAGGTCTCGGAGCTGGAAGATGTGAGCGCCCAACTCGCGTTCGACGTGCACATTCCGGATCTTCCGCTAGACTACTACTGGCTCGGGGAGATGAACGTTTTCCTCAGTTGTCCCGATCGGGGGATCTACAATTCCTACCTGGGCCATCAGCCGCTGCAGCTCTTGTCCGATGACGAGTACAATCAGGTGCGTTTCGACCTGTCTTCGGAGGTGCAAGCCGTGCTCGGTGCGGGCGCTGCGTCGTGCCGTTTTGCCATCGAGCTGTCGGCGGACGAGGAGTTGGGCGCGTTCAGTCTGGACAATGGAGGCTTCGTGCAATGATGGAGATGACCAGGGCAAACGTGGAGCGCTCGAGGAAGGGGGCGTACCGGCGGAGCAGGGGGCTTCTGCTCGTGGCAGCTGCTGGGCTCTTCGCCAGTGGTTGCGGCGGGCAAGGCGGCGAGGATGACGACGGCGGAGCGAGCGTCGGCGGCACGGGCGCTGCCGAGGGCGCCGGAGGTACGGTCGGCACGGGGGGCGCCAAACAGGTGGGCGTGGGCTCGGGCGGGGACGAAGAGTTCTGTCCGGCTTCGACATTGCCAGAGCCGGAGTGGATCGAGCCGACCTACACGGCCGAGAGCGCCCCGGCGCCGCAGGGAGGCGCCCTACCGTCTTCGGGCCTCTTTGAAATGGTCGACAACATTATGTACGAGCAAAAGGAGGGCCTTGTTGCGTGGACGTGGGGCATCGTGCGGTTCCGCCCCAACCATCGAATGGATCGGTCTGACAACGGTGCCACGAAACACACCGTGAGATGGACGATCACCCGCGAGACCTCGCTGACATTGGCAAACGTTTGCCCGTGGGAGAAAGGAGGGACGGTCGTCCCCTATACCTTTGCCGACGATGAGCTGACCCTCTACACGCCCAATGGGGCGTATGTGTACCGGCGAGTCGAGGAGTGAGCCGGAGGTGAGCCTTGAGCAAGGATTTGGGGCGGCGCGCAGCTTTACGGAACGGATCTCGAGCGAAACCCATGAAACGATCATGCCCATTTGGCAGGACAGCCCTTTTCTTGCTCCTGGTCGCTTGCGCGGCGTGCAACGCCAGCGGCGAGGACGCCAGTGTCACCGGGGGAGGGGGCGACGGTCCCTCCGCGGGAGGCGAGGCGACCGGGGGCTCCGTTGAGTCATC
>CAYTRQ010000692.1:0-2416 GCA_964440025.1 uncultured Polyangiaceae bacterium
TTCTGGGAGGGCTTCGAAACCGCTCGAAACGTGAGTTGCCGAGGCACTAGTCTCGGGCATTGTGATCGCACTGGCGCAACTTGGCACAGTCTGGGGGTGTTCGAATGCAGCCCCCTCCAGTTCTCCTGAGAGCGGGGAAGAATCGTCCTCCAGCGGAGGCGGCTCCAGCGTGGAAGTCGAAGAACCGCAGGGGGATAGTTCAGGTGGAGCGCCGATGTGGAGTTCCTGTGAATGGAAGTGTTTCCCGTGCGGCTGTCTCGACACCTCACAGTACTCGTCGTGTGAAGAGATGTGCCCGACTGGTCCCGCAATCGGGGGGGGCCGGGGGAATTGGCGGGGCGCTGCCCAACCAACAATGATACGGACCGCATCAAACGTTTCGCTCTGCTAGCATCGCCTCGGGAAAAAGCCCTTTGTGGATTCGGTTGTTACGCCACCAGGCCCAGTGCGATGAATGCCCCGGTCACGACGACAACAATCTGAGCTGCGAGCTCCTTCAGCATGTTTCCATTCTAGCGCAGTACGACGGCTGCATTTCTATGCATATACAAAATATTCTAAGATAATGCCTAAATAGTTCCGGAAACTTAGAGCACGACAGACTGAAGTGACGTTGCCCACAACGCCACCCAACTCACGTCCAGAGGTGGAGGGGTGCTCCCCTTCACTTGTTCGTCTGCAGGCTCGGCGGTTGTGGTGCTCCCCATCGGCTGCATTCGTTTGCAGGCCCGGCGGTTGTGGTGCTCCCCATCGGCTGCATTCGTCTGCAGGCTCGGCGGTGCTCAGCCTTCGGGCCTACGCATCGTTCTTGGCTCGTGCAGCTTCGCGGACGGGGTCCGCTCCGCCTTGCACTCTTGAGCGTACTCGGCTTGCGCGCCGGCGGGGTCCCTCACAGTCCGTGCTCGCGCCTGGGTGTGCTCATCTGATTGCTAACAAAGAACTTATTACGCTGCGCGCGGCTGCGGGTCCCTCGCTTGGGGTACGGCGGGGTAGAGTGTCCTCCTTCATCCTCTGCAAGCGCGCCGAGACGAGTGAGCACGAGAGAGCCTACGCTTCGCAAATCGGCTGGTCGGTTTCTGAGCAATACGGGGTGTGGTATCCACAAGCGAGATGACAACTTCCACGTTTTCGCCCGTACACTTTGCTCAGAAGCTCTGCGTGTCTATTTGTTCCATCAGCCTGATTGTCTCCTGCACCCCTGTGCTGACACCTGCAGCCCAGGATGTCCGTTTGGCAAAGAAGGCGCACTCCAACTGTCAAGAGCTTGGGCTCGTCTACGGGGAAGGAGGGGGTGGTACGTACACCTCAGCCCAAACCAAACTGGAGCATGCACAAATCGAGCTCCGAAACGAAACCGCTGAGCTCGGTGGAAACCTCGTGGTGATGGACGCTGCGAATTCGGACCTCAACGGGACGTCGATCAGTGGACGTGCCTTCAAGTGCGGAGAAGACCCGGGGGTCCCCGTCCAGGTCGTTGCACAGGAGCAGGAAGCCTCCAGCGGGGATTCTCCCTCTCAAAAAGAACGGACGCCCGAAGAGCGCCTCTCGCAATTGAAGGAACTGCTAGACAAGGGCGCCATCACGCAGGAAGAGTACGACGAGAAGCGCGAAGCCATTCTCGACAGCATTTGAACGTCGCGCCCTCACAGCTGCGCCACGTCCCCTCTGCTCGTTGCGGCAGCCCCATGGCGCCCTGACGAGGAATGGGTCCTTCAGGGAGCTGCGGCCTGTGCTGGCTACCTGGCTACCTGGCCTGCGACCACCGGGGGTTGGGCAAAGCTGGAAGACGTACCTCGCCAACCACACGGTCTGGGCCTGCGATTTTTTCAGGTCCATGACGTCTGGTTCAGGTCACTGTTGGCGTTCTTCATCGTGAACGTGACCACGAAGGCGATCGTTCACGTTGCCGTGGCGCGCGAGCCCAACGAAGCCTGGACGGTTCAGGAATTTCGTCAGCTTACGCCATTCGGGGAAGGCCCCCAGTTTATCATCCGCGATCGCGACCCCAAATTCGGTAGCAACGGCTTGAGGCTCCATCAAGGTCTGTCATCGCTCTACCCGTGCTGGGCGGTCTCCATCACGACTACCGCAGAGCGTCTTGAACGTCCGGATGAGTTAGGTAGTTCGCAACTACCGGAGGGCGGCATGAACGCGCGGATGAGTTAGGTAGTTCGCGGCGAAAAAGGTCCGCTTCATCGTTCGCCCCTTCGGGACGAAGGCGATCGACTTCGCTTCTCGGGGCATTTTTGCCGACGAACCATATGTTGCTTGTTGGTTCGCATCCATTTGTGGATGCGAACTAGGTAGCCAGCACACGACAAACTCATTCTCGAAAAGAAGGCAAGAAGGCCGCCTTCTGTCGATGTCACGGCTCGGCGTATCTGATCAGCGCTGGTTCGGCGAAGGTGATCGGGGT
>CAYTRQ010000693.1:0-2401 GCA_964440025.1 uncultured Polyangiaceae bacterium
GTTTCGAGCGGTTTCGAAGCACTCCCAGAAGTGGGTGAGGTCGGCTTCGAAACCTAGGCCAACCTGTTTGGTTTTTGAGGACCGATTTTGGCCATGGCTGGGGTGGCTCGCCCTCTTGGGTTGCCTGGCTTGCCAGAAGACAACCACCACGACCCCGGCCGAACCTCACGCCGTGGTGCAGGACACTCCACCCTCCACTGCCTCGACACCGGCGGCTACCGCGTTCCCGCGTGTCCCCAGGACACACGCTTGCATTATCTACTCCAGCACGGGCCATGGTGAGCTTGTCCTGGGGTTGGATACTGGCCCCACCACCACGACGACGCGGGCGGCAAAGCTATTACTCGAGCAGTCGGTGAAGGGTTGCTCACATCGGGTATTGGACGCGAAGGCCCTCGCCCAAGGTGTGCCCAAGGATGCAGCAGCAGTCTTGGTGTTGGGCCCCTTGCAACCGTTCTCGGGAACGGAGCTTGGGGCTTTGAGGGAATACTTGCGAGCTGGTGGTCGACTGCTCGTCGCGCTCGATCGCTTTCGTGGCTATGAGTCGAAGGCCCTGGAAAAGCCGGCACGAGAAACGATCGAGCCACTCGCTCAGCTATTCGGTGTGACCGTTGCACGCGCGAGCCTGACAAATGCAAAACAGCACTTGGCGGTTGAGAAGAAGAAATCCGACCAGGAATTGCTGATGACATCGCGCTTCGCCGACCACCCGGCGGTTGGTACCTTGCAGCGTCGGCGAGCGCATAGCACCGTCGTCCTGCCCCGTGTGAGCGCTATTCGACGCGATGCCACGGCGTCGCAGCTCGAAGCTACACGGCTGCTTTCTGCACCGAACGGCACTTTCGAGAATCCGTTGGGGAGCTACGAACCGGACGCAGAGGAGAAGCCAGGCGACTTTGCCGTGGCGCTAGCAGTAACGGTACCCGTACCATCTAAGTCATCGATCTCCAGCGAAGGTCGAGCCATCGCGATTGGGGATGCGGATGCGTTCGTCGACAGAACGATGCAAGTGGCGAGAGGCAACCAGATTTTGTTCGTAGACTTCCTAGCTTGGCTGGTTTTCAATGAGAACGTGCTGAGTCAGTAGACCCCCCGGTCATCGCTGGCAGCCTCTGCGCAGGGCGTAACGGAGGCAGTTCCTAAGCAGAGCCCCTCCACGGCCGCATCCCCGTTTTCTTTCCCGTAGAAAGAGTGACACGCCTATCATGGGTCGAATGCACCAGGAAACTCAATTCAGCGAAGCGAGCACGGGACAAGGAGTGTCCGGGTCCCTGCTCTCGCCCTCGCGGGCAGCGCCTTTTCTCATCCGTGCGGGGAAAACGTCGGCGCGCCCTCAAATGAAGCCAGAGCTGGCGTCGGGTTTTCACTGTCGACGTCGAACTCCCGTCGACACCGTCCCGGAAAGACGCACCCTCGTTCGGCTTCTCATGAGCGAGGCGGAGGTACCAACGAGCACATGATGCCGCGAGGAGTCATTCGCCGCGCCCGAGATTGAGCAGCGATCGACCGAACGAACCCTGGTCACGCAGGCGTTCCCAATAAAAGCCGACAGAACGGCTCGTCATGGCGGCGGTCGCGTTGATTCCTGCGGCCGACCCGTCGACGAGGGTTCTCCCTCGTTCGTTGTCGTGTACGACGGAGAACCACTCGCCACCGTCGAAGAAATGGAGACCAGCGCCGCTGTTGTCATTCATGCTGAAGGCCAAGACGCCGTCCGAGCCGACGGCCAGGAGCCAGTCATCCCTCAGGAAACGCAGAGCCGAGACAGCCCCGAGACCTGCGTGCGCAGTCGTGTTTCGGGTGGTCCAGCGCTGCTCGTGGCCAGAATCGGGTAGTAGCTCGGGTTCTTTCGATGATGTGGGTTGAAGCCCCGCTCGGCGCGTTCCACTTGAAGCCCAGTAGTGAGCACAGAGCCGTCGATATCGAGGGTCCATCGCCGAAGCGTTTTCGCCCGCGTTGCCTTGCGGACCATCACCGTACTGAGACGCTCCAGCTCAGGCCACGTTCGTGACGTGAGTTTCTTCAAGTTACGCGAAAGACTCCGCGCCGTGGGTGCAACTGCAAGCCCCGCGAAGCGGACAAAGACCGGGTCGTCTTGAAGGAACGCCAGGTGGCGCAGGCGGCGCCCGCCGACGAGCAGCATGCCGACCACGAGCAGAACGACCGCGCGCATCCGGAGATCGCCCCCAATGCCCATTCGTTCCTCGCTTGACCGGAGTTCTTCTCGAAACCCCACCCGCGCGAGGAAGCTCCGAAGCAGCTCCAGTCCTGCGTAGCTGGTGAGATGCTCCTCACCGAAGCGAAATTTCAGTTTCCCCACTCAGAACGACGATGACAAAGTCACATCAGGGCTAGTGCCTCGGCAACTCACGTTTCGAGCGGTTTCGAAGCCCTCCCAGAA
>CAYTRQ010000694.1:0-2394 GCA_964440025.1 uncultured Polyangiaceae bacterium
TGGTGGTCCACGGTCAGCCCACGGACATTCGTGAGGCTCTCAAAATTGGCGCCCTGTTCTCCCTAGCGGGCTTGCCCATCTACATGATCCTGATCCTTCCCCTCTATCATGCTCTTCGTTCTCTCAGAAGCATACCTGTTGTCTACAGTTTTCCCGCAACCGTCGTGATCGTGACGCTTGCGCTGTTCGTCTCGCTGTCCACGAGAAGCTGGGGAACTCAGGAAGTGATGATCGTCGCAGGATGCAGCACACTCCATGCCCTATTCATTCTCTGGCTCATAGCAAAACTCCGGTCGTTCAAATCGTGAGCCGACTCGATCGCGCAAGTTGTGAGCCGACTCCCGCTCACGATGCTCGCCAGGCATCGAGTTGAATATGTCCTGGTTGGAGGGGTGGCTGTTGTCGCCCATGGCTCGACCTTGATGACCCAGGACTTGGACGTTTTATATCGAGTCGAAGCGGAGAATGTCCGGCGTCTTCTGGATGCGTTTCATGAACTGGACGCTTTCGTCTACAACGATCCGCGCAAGCTTCGCTTTGGTTTCGACCATCTCAACAGCTACGGTCCCCCGCCGTTCCCGTGAATCCTTGCTCCCCCATCTGCCGACACCGCCTGTCCGATCAGCGGTGGATATCGCTGCTTTGCCTGCTCGTCTCGTGCTCGCAAGGAGCCACCAATCGGCAGAGTGTTGTCCGCCCTCGAATCCTCTCTGAGGCTGCTCCCCCATTAGTCGAAAACGACACCGGGACTGACTTCGTGCAAGTCGCGGAGTTCGACTACCCGGTCAGCTTTGCCCCCCTTGGGAATTCTGCACTCCTCGTCGCCGACATCGGTCTAGGCCACGCCTTCTTCCTCATCGAAGAAAACCGAGTTCTCTTTCGACCCGAACTCAACCACTTCGACCAACTCGAAGGTCTGTTTCCGCTTCCACCCGTCACTGGCGGGGAGTGGCCGAACGAAGCATGGTTGGCCTTGAACGGCTCCTCCGATGCTGGGCCGTCCTGGGCTGCACTGTACCGTTGGATGCCCGCCTCCAGGCACAAGGACGGCAAGTCCCACGATGGAAGATGGGTCAAGCAGCTGGACCACGACCTCGGACTGAAGGAGCTGGTTCCGTGGGGTGAGCGCCTGGTGCTCTCGGGAGCGCTTTTTTCCGTACCGGTTCGAGTACCTCAAAAAGCGCATTGGCTTCATGGTCAGCGCCTATCTTCCTTGCCCCGTTCTACCTGCACGGGGGCACTCCAGTTTGACGGCATCACGCCACGCTCACTCGAGCGCGACGGCTGGCTCTCGATGGTCGGCTTCGCTTGCGAAGCCCTAGAGCAATCTCCCGGGACGATCGTGATCGAACGTTGGTCACCAGAAGGAGATCGGACTGTGTCCCACTTCGCAATCGATACACGGACCCGCTCTGTGACAACCATCATTTTAACCGACTTGGGAGCACAAATCGTGTTCAGTGACAAAAACTCAGCCAAGACAACACTTGCGGAGGTTGAGGCCGATGGCTCGACATCACTTGCGACGTGGTCGTCAGACTCAAGTGTCGTCCCCAGCGCGACCGGCCAAAACGTCTACGTTCAGGACGGCGCGAGGTTGGACCGATGGGCCTCGAACGGATGGCAACGGATGATGTTGCCGACGAGCCGCCTGCGCGCGCGGCAGGTCTGGCTGCAAAGCGAAACGAGCGTGTGGCTCATCGCCGAGGACCCGGCAGAGCCAGGCTCGCACCTTCTTCTTCACACGGGAGGCGCTACGAAAGTTGGACGGTTTCCCAGGCAAGAAGAACTCGCGAGGCGGTCCGAGACTCGAGGCCACGATCAGAAAAGCACCACCCGAAGAGCCCCAGAACTCCCGACAAGCCCGCGCCTTTCTCTCGACCTGCCCTCGGGACACTCGGTGGAGATCGATGATTGGGTTGCAACGATCGTCGCTCCCGACGGCGCGCGCGCCTTGCAAAATTACAATCTATTGAGGAAGCCCGACGAGCATGGAACATGTCCGTCAGATGGGTTCATCCGACTCGAAAGGGAGAAAAAGGGATTTCGCATCGTTCAGCAGAACTGCTCCGCCTGGTACTTCATCGAAGAACATTACGTCTTCCAACCGGACTCCGCTTTCGAGGAGTTTCTTTTGGCCGAGTTCGTCGCCAAGTATTTCGACCGCCGCGCTCCCGAGTCCGACCCAAGTATCAAGCGCTTCACTCCAGAGCGAGGCGAGGCTCCCCACTTCATTGATTTGATTCCCGATGAGGTTTCTCGACACCTCGACGAGTGAGTTCGCGCTCAGCTCAGCTGAGCGGCAACCCGCTCGAATGCCAGCTCGCCGCCCATCGGCTTGCGCCTCGTGCTCCGCCTTCGACCGAGTGGACTCCGCTCGGGCAGCTGCGCTTT
>CAYTRQ010000695.1:0-2391 GCA_964440025.1 uncultured Polyangiaceae bacterium
TCGAGAGAAAAGTGGTCTCCCTACCGACCACTTTTATGTGGTCGCAGCACTAGCTCGCGGCAGGGGCCGGACACAACGGGCTGATGCTGTACTTGCAGCAAGGTGCCAAGTAGACAATGTGCCTGTACCAAGACGCTCGGTCTCGCCCCGAAAGGCCGGGGGACAAAGTGCCTTTTTCTGAGACGCGAACGAGCTCGATCACATTCCCCTAGAAATGCGAACCAACAAGCCCCCTTCTTTTGCCGGCCAAAAAGCTCGGAAAAGCGGAATCGTCCGGCCTCGGCCCGAAAGGGCGGGGGACGAAGCGCCCGTTTTCTGAGACGCGAACGAGCTAGGAGGGACAAATTTGTCCTCGCCCCGCCATCCCCGTTTCTAGCTACTGTGGCTGGAGAACGAATTCCGCTCTCGTTCATCGACCATCGACGAGCAGAGACGGCCCCCGATTCCCTGCAGCCCGAGCTCACAGCGCAACTGTCATGGTCCGCTCGGTTTTTCTATTGCGTAGCGACCACATGCTCCATGCTGGAAGGAGCCACACCGGTGAAGCAAATGAGAACCAGAACACATCTCACAATCTCAGAGGGTTCCGCCACTGCTCACTCGCGAGCGGGGGAGGTGAGCGTCCTCGGCGCCTTTTCCCAGGAGCCCCCGGGTTGCGTGCCCAAACGTATCTCGCCACTCCTTGTTGGTGATGAGATGTACAGGAACCCGTTTGCACCAGTTGCTCTTTTGTCCATATTGCTGGCGATGGCGCAAGGGTGCGCCTCGGAGACTCAAGGGCGAGACGGCGACGATTCCGGGAGCGGCGATGCGAGTGGAGGGGCAGAAAACACCGCGACTGGTGGGGTGGCCAGTGGCGGGAGTGGTGGGGCTGTCGAAAGTGGCGGCGGCGGAATGCAGACCACCACAACCGGTGGGAGCGGCGGAAGCGCCAGCGGTGGCGTCGAGAGCGGTGGATCCGACAGTGTCGGTGGGAGCGGCGGCTTCGCAAGCGGTGGCTCGAGCGACGCCGGTGGGAGCGGCGGCTTCGCAAGCGGTGGCGCGGGCAACGCTGGTGGAAGCGGCGGTGTGATGACAAGCACAGGCTGCGGCCAGGATCCTCCTGACAGTGGTCGAGCAAGTATCGATGTCGACGGTCTGACGCGGGAATATATTCTGGCGGTCCCCGACAACTACGACGCGAGCAAGGCCTACAGATTGATCTTCACGTGGCATCCCTGGGGTGGCTCTGCGGAGCAAGTTGCGGGCAATGGGCCTAGCGGCTACTACGGGCTGCTGGGTGCCTCGGGAGGGGAAGCGATTCTCGTTTCGCCGGAAGGTCTCGATTTCGGGGGCAACGGCTTGGGCTGGGGGAACGAGGACGGTCAAGATATCGACTTCATGCGTGCCATGATGGACCGTTTCGATAGTGAATTGTGTTTCGATCACAACAGGGTGTTTTCGACGGGGTTCAGCTTTGGTGGCATGATGTCGAACGCTGTTGCGTGTGCCGGCCTAGCCAGAGCAGTCGCCCCCATGGCGGGCAACTCCTCAGTGAGCGGCTGCGAGGAGGGAACCACACCGGTCGCCTACATGGGGTTTCACGGAGACGCGGATTCAGTTGTGGCGATCTCGGGAGGCGAGGCAGCACGGGACGTGTTTGTCGAGAGAAACGGGTGTGGAACCGCAATGCCTTCGGAGTCGGACTGGTGCGATCTTGCTGGAGAGAGCTATAAGCCCTGCGAATGTACGGCTTACGAGGGATGCACTGAGGGGTACCCAGTCACGTGGTGCGAGTTCAGTGGGAATCACATGGTCGCCCCGAACTCGGCGCAGACTATCTGGGACTTTTTTGCCCAGTTCTGAGCTTCTGACTGATAAAACGCAAACCAAACTGACGCTTCGATCGCAACCAAAGGCTTGTTGTTCCCAGACCATCCGTTGGGGAACAGGGTTGAACGCCGGTGAGCGAAGCTAGGTTGTGGCGTTTATACCGAAGTGTTTGCGTCACTTCGTACCAGGACATCTTGGACCTTTCTCAAAAGTGCGCTTGGGGTTAGCGGTTTTTCGATGAAAGAAACCTCTTGATCGAGTACGCCCTGGTGAATAACGGCATTGTTGGTGTATCCGGACATATACAAGACACTCAACTCCGGTCGAATCTCCACGAGTTGGGCAGTCAACTCCGGCCCACTCACATCTGGGAGCACGACATCGGCAATCAGAAGCTCAATAGGTTGTTCGTAGTCTCGAGCAACACGCTGGGCCTCATGCGCATTGGCGACTGCAAGCACCGTATAGCCGCCCCCTGCAAGCACTCGATGCACGAGACGGCGAACCATGTCGTCATCCTCGACCAGCAGAAGTGTACCAGTGCCCTTGGCGATGGCAGGAGCTTTTCTCGTGTCTGTT
>CAYTRQ010000696.1:0-1193 GCA_964440025.1 uncultured Polyangiaceae bacterium
GCGGTCTTTGCCCAGCAGGCTGATGCGGCGATGCACCTCGCGCCAGGCTTCTTCGCGTCTGTCTTCCTCACTGTTCGAAGCCCCCTTCCGGGCATCATGCACCAGCAAGAGCCGCGGCTGGGGAAGTTGATAGACAACCGGAGCGTTCATCCTTTCACTCTAACTAATAGGTCCAGCCGATCCCCAAGTACGGCCAGGGAAAAACTGCGGCGATCGAGCGAAACGCTTGATCATCGAAGTGGACGTCCAAACCTCCACGAAAAAAGAAGCCACCTTCACTCGGTTGATACCGATATCCTAGAAAAGCCAACGAAGCCACGCTCGTGCTCGGATTAGCAAACTCTATCCCATAGTGGAAAACTGTGAGCCCGAGCCCCAGCTCCAAACTATGATTGAACGAGCCAATCCCATGGTAGCTCAACGTCACGGGAAACGCGTAGGCCAATGAAGGCACGGTGCCGGCGCCGATTCGCAACGACATGAAGTCGTTGAATGTGCGTTCGTAATTGAGAGTCCAAAAAATGCCAGCTCCCAATAATTCTAGGTAAGTGCTATTTTTCGCCTTTCGCCTGGGGGAAATCACGGGAGCAGGACAGGATGGCTCTCGACAACCCTGAGGACCTCCTTTCCGAACTCGGTCCTCCTTGGCGCGGGGTGCTGACGCCGGTGGCGCCTTCTCAGCCTCGGCTCGGCTTCCGTCGCTGCCTTCTGGCCTTTCTTCACCGTGAGCGGCCTTCGCTCGCGGCGACGACAGCGGCGCCTCATCAGCTCGGTTCTCCCCCCTTTCTTCTGGCTCCTCCTCACCGTGAGTTACCTCTGCTCGCGGCGACGCCGATGGCACCTCGTCAGCTCGGTCCTCCTCCCCTTCTTGCTTCTCTTCTTCCCTTTGAGGTGCTGCGGTCGACGACGATTTCTCGAGCGGAAAGCTTTCCTGCGCCGGCGTTTCCTGGGCTACGGCCAATCGACTCACGGCGGCGACTAACGCCGCCGTTCTCGTCAAAGCTAAGAAGGACATGACCGCTATCGTGCCTGAGCCCCATCCAATGAGCTAGAACGTCCGCGCGTCACCCCAAAAGGGCTTACTAAATACGTTCCATTAAGAAACACGGCACATCGAACAAAGGGCTGGGAAAGGCTCCGCCGAGACTCACCTCAACCGCTGCGGGTGAACGGTGCCGCACGCTTTCGAGGTT
>CAYTRQ010000696.1:1203-2390 GCA_964440025.1 uncultured Polyangiaceae bacterium
GCTCCGGCTCGGAACGAACGAGTTCAGCAAACGAAAACGAGAAGGCTCCCTCACTCCGCCAGGCGCTCTGCAGCATTCGACGAAGCGGACGAAAGAAGCGTCGTCATACGCTTCGCCAAACGCGTCGGATCCTTGACCTGGCTGCCCTCTGCAATGAGGGCTTGATCGTAGAGGAGCTCCATCCATTCGCTGATCTCCGGAGCGTCGGGCTTTTTCTCGACTAGGGTCTGCAGATTTCGAATGATGGGGTGTTCTGCATTCACCTCCAAAATTCGCTTCGAGGACGGCACACTCAGATTTTGTGCCCGGAACATCGCCTCCATGTGGGGAGGGAGACCACCTTCGGCGGTCACGAGGCAAACTGGGCTCTCCGCCAGGCGCTTGGAAGTTCGCACGTCGGAAACGACGTCCCCAAGCACTTCCTTGAATTTGCCCGTAAGCCCCTCCTTTTCCTTTTGCTCTTCTTCGCTCTCCTCGCTGTCTTTTTCACCGAGATCGAGCGACTCCTTCATGGCATTGATGAGGCGCTTGCCATCGAACTCGGTAAGCTGTTCGAGAGCAAAGGGATCGACCCCATCAGTCATGAACAAAACTTCGTAGCCTTGTTTCTTCAGCTGCTCGAGATGAGGGCTGTCCTGAAGAACATCCACCGATTGTCCCTCGACATAGTAGATCCCCGGCTGGCCCTCCTTCATACGAGAAACGTAGGTGGGTAGACTGACCCACCCCTCTTCCGATTGCTCCGTCTGAGTGCTCTTGAAGCGAAGCAACTTGGAAAGACGTTCTTTTTGATCGGGCTCGAAATACAACCCCTCCTTCAGCACCGCACCGAACTGTTCATAGAAGGTTAGGTAGTCCTCCGGTCGCTCCTTTTCGAGTTCCTCGATCATACCCAGGACCTGGGAGACCACTTGCTTTTTGATGACGCGAACCACGCGGGAATCCTGCAACGTTTCGCGGGAAACATTGAGGGGGAGATCCTCGGAATCGACGACCCCACGCACGAACCGAAGCCACTTGGGAAGCAACTCCTCGCAGCTCTCCATAGCGAGAATCCGCCGCACATGCAGTCGCACCCCATGCTCGCCACGCGGATCGAGCAAATCCGCGCGCGCCGTACGAGGGAGGAAAACGATTCCCGCAAACATCTGAGTTCCCTCGATCTTGAAGTGCTTGTGAGCCAGCGG
>CAYTRQ010000697.1:0-2388 GCA_964440025.1 uncultured Polyangiaceae bacterium
CAGGTCGGCTACGAGCGCGTGGGGTTGGCAGCCGGTCCAGTAGGGATCTGCACACTCGGCCTTCTGAAGTTCAGAAGACCCCTGACTCTGATGCTTCTCGGCGAGGACTGGGCCCGGTCCATGGGAGTGACGACCGACCGCGTGCGCGTGTGGGTGCTCCTGCTCAGCTGCTTGGGAGTGGGTGCCGTCGTCGCGCTCTGTGGGCCCATCGCCTTCGTGGGACTTCTCGTGCCCCACCTGGTGCGTCCATTTCTTCGAGGACAAACCGATTGGATCCTGCCCGCCTCCTGGGTCGCCGGGGGAACCTTTCTCATTCTGGCCGACTTCTTGGCCCGGGTCGTGATTCCCGGTCGCGAGCTGCCGGTCGGCGCGTTGACCTCGGCATTGGGCGCTCCGTCCCTTCTGTGGATTATCCTGCGTCGACGGGGATAGCTCGCCCGAGCTTTGCCCGTCGGCGACAAGCATGTCCACACGGGATCGAGGCAAGCGTGAACGAAACCTGCTACAATCAGGCTCATGGGAGATCGCCGAGACCTCGATTCCGATGCCCACGCCCGAGCTCGGAGAGCCAGCGAGCGACGGAGAACGTGGTCGGCTCAGCGACTCACACACGAGCAGCATCAGAACCTGGAGCGTGACTTCTGGAAGAACGCTTCCAGTGAACAGCGCCTTTCCGCCGTTTGGCAGATGGCCCAGCAGGTTTGGATCAATGAACATCCCAACGAGCCTCCCCTCCGACTTGATCGATCTGCTTGTGGAATTCGAAAATTTTCAGGTTAAATACCTTTTGGTGGGGGGCCAGGCGGTCGCGCTGCACGGCTATCCACGCTTCACCAAGGACGCTGACTTGTGGCTGCAAGATACCGAGCAAAACTTGGACCACGCCACGGAAGCATTGGAGCGTTTCGGCGCTCCGAGATTACTTTTGGAGCAACTTGCTACCGCCGATCCGCTCGACGTGGTGTGGATGGGCCATCCGCCCGCCCGCCTCGATCTGATGAAAGGAGTCCCAGGGGGCGATTTTGCCCGCGCGTGGGAAACAAAAGAAACCCATGAGGTCGCAGGCACGCAGGTGCACGTGATCGGGCGCGAAGAACTCATCCGAATCAAGCGTGCCAGCGGTCGCCTTCAGGACCAGTTGGACATCGAAAAACTGCGCGGGTCGTCATCGTGAGGCACCGCCGCAGCTCGCCCTCCGCCGCCCGGATAAGCGGTGGAGGAGCCTTGCGAGATTGTGAGATGCGCTCGAGAAAAACTCGATGCGTTGGGCTGTGTTTCACACTGCTTCCGGACGCCGGTGCGCCCGTAGCAGATGAGCCCAGTCTGTGGTACGCGGCCTCATGAGAACAATGTTCATTGTCGCCTGTACGACACTGGTTGCCACGACGGCTTGCAGCACGAGCAAGCAAGATGACTCTTCCGACAACCTCGGTGGCGAAACCGGCCAAACCGCCTCCGGCGGTGACGACAGCGATGGCTCGATGACGGGCGGTCAGGGGGGCGCGAGCAGTGGAGGAGGAACGAACGGCGAAGGCGGGACGGACAGCGAGGACGAGCCGAACGAACCGGAAAGGATTGGCTCTCTTCAACTGGTGCGAGCCTTATCGCTTGCCGGTGGTGACATCTATCCCTCCGCCTCGTTCAATCGCCTCGAAGAAGCGAAATGGCTCGAGTTGGAGGGCACACGCGAGGAGCGTTGTACCACGACCGAATACGGCGAATGCGCAGTGACTCATTGCACGGAGAAGATGACGGTGGCTCCGGAAGACGCTCCCTCTGCCGAGCGGCTCGAGGCGGGCATCGTGAGCTTTCACACAGATGACGGGTTCTTAGCCAGTGGTCAACCACAGGGAGAGGAAAATGAGTACTCCTCCTTCACGCAGACCGGTCCTCTCGGGGGAGGGGAGCAGATCGAAATCACGGCGACGGGCGGGACGGTCAGCGCTTTCGAAACCAGCATGGAACTGCCCCTGGCTCCCATTTTGGTCGCGCCTGCACCGCCCGCTGATCTCGAGGGCGACTTCCCGATCGAAGTACCGGCTTCCCAGGATCTGATCCTCGAGTGGGACCGTGGCGAGGAAGCCGAGTTCGTCCAGCTTTTAGGCGCTGATCTCGGAGAAACGGAATTCAGCTGTCGATTCGACGGACCGGCTGGCACCGGAACCGTGCCGGCAGAGGCTCTGGAACATCTCCCGGACCTCGCTGAACTGCATCTGCTTTCTGGCCGGAGCTCCACGGTGGAAACCGCAGAAGGTCCAGTCAACGTCGTGATCGCCATCGAAGTGGTTCACGAAAACAAGCTGGGTTATCCGTACTTCGTCCTGAACTAGTGCCTCGGCAGTGCGAGGAGCGACTCCGGGTGGGGCGCGCCCTCGAGCAACTGCCCCA
>CAYTRQ010000698.1:0-528 GCA_964440025.1 uncultured Polyangiaceae bacterium
AAACACCCAGGTACGGCACTGGGGTGCGGCCCGGGGACCGAAGCCGCGGTGCCTCCCTTCATGAGGACTTCGAGGGGGCGAACGGCACACAGGTCATTGGAAAGCCCTGTAGGGGCGGGCCCGTGACACCGATCCTCGGGATCGGATAGGGTTCGACTGCGGAAGTCCGAGGGGCGAAGCGACCGGGGACGGGGAGAGCGAACGGCGACGAAGGTGGAGTTGGACAAAACAGGCCAAGGGACGGGGACGTCGCCAGCTCGAGAGTCGATAGAGACGCCACAGTCGGCTACTGCTTTCCATACCGTCGGCATCGGTGCTTCCGCCGGAGGGCTCAAGGCTCTCGAGCTGTTCTTCGGTGCGATGCCAGCGGATAGCGGATGCGCGTTCGTGGTCGTGACACACCAGCCAGCAGACCATGAATCGCTGCTCCCGGAGCTGTTGGCGAGACACTCCAAGATGGGGGTCGAACTCGCTAGCGCCGGAATGCAGGTGTTGCCCAATCACGTTTACATCAGGCCACCGGGTAAG
>CAYTRQ010000698.1:538-2376 GCA_964440025.1 uncultured Polyangiaceae bacterium
ACGAAGACTATCAGATCATCGGCGAGCAGCGGTTCCCCTTTGACGACCGCGAGGGCTGCCTCGAGACGGCAGATTCAAATGGCGAGATTCATCTGCCCATCGACCACTTCTTTCGTTCGCTCGCAAAAGATTGCGATGAGCGGGCCGTGTGTCTGGTGCTGTCCGGGACAGGCACCGATGGCACGCTCGGCTTGCGAGAGATCAAGGGAGCGTCGGGGATGGCAATGGCCCAAGACGAAGACTCGGCGCAGTACTCGGGTATGCCATCGAGCGCCGTCGCCACCGGACTCGTCGACTATGTCCTTCCGCCTGGACGCATGCCCGAACAGCTTCTCCAGTACGTGCGAGCGAACCAGAAGGAAGAGACGCCCGAGGCGGTGCAGACGCAGCTGGCTCCGGCCCTCGAAAAGATCTTCGTCCTCCTTCACAACAGCACCGGCCACGATTTCAAAGGCTACAAGGTTGAAACCTTGCGCCGTCGCATCGAGCGACGCATCCGCGTCCACCAGCTCGCTGAGCCTCTTCAGTACGTACGCTTCCTCGAGAAACATCCCCACGAGGTCGACCTCCTTTTTCAGGAACTGCTGATCGGTGTGACCAGCTTCTTTCGTGATCCGGAGGCGTTCGAGACGCTGGAGCGTGCTCTGGAACTGCTCATCAGGGACAGAGCCGACGATACGCCATTGCGCGTTTGGGTGGCCGGTTGCTCGACGGGCGAGGAAGCCTATTCGATCGCGATCTTGGCGGCCGAGATCGCCACGCGGTTGCAAAAGGCGTTCAGCGTACAAATCTTCGCGAGCGATCTCGACG
The DNA here is from genome assembly GCA_964440025.1 of uncultured Polyangiaceae bacterium. GTDB lineage: Bacteria > Myxococcota_A > Polyangia > Polyangiales > Polyangiaceae > NIC37A-2. Next base: position 1,349 of record CAYTRQ010000698.1, read on the forward strand.
CGGAATCCATCGAGTTTGCTAGGGCGGGGGCGTACGCAGAAGGTATCGCGGCCGACCTAGGACCTGCTCGTCTCGAGCGCTTTTTCGTTCGCAAAGGCAACCGCTATCACATCAAAAAGGAGATCAGAGAAGCGGTCGTCTTCGCGGTTCACAGCGTCATCAAGGACCCGCCGTTCACCAAGCTCGACCTCGTTTCCTGCAGGAATCTTCTAATCTACCTGAAGCCAGAGGTTCAGAAGCGCCTCATCCCGACGTTCCACTACGCGCTCAACACCGGGGGTCTCTTGTTGCTCGGGACATCCGAATCAACAAGCGGGATCGACCGGCTGTTTGGGGAAGTCGATCGCAAGTGTCGACTCTACGTGCGTCAACACGGCACACGAGGCGCCGCCCGACTCGCCCTGCCGATCTCACGGCCGCCAAAGACGCTGGCGGCTGCGACCACGCCCGTCGAGTCAGTTCCTCTTGGTGTGCCAGAGTCCGTGGCGAAGCTGCTTCTCGAGCGTTTCGCTCCGCCTACGGTGATCGCCAACGAACGAGGGGAGATAGCCTACACCCATGGGCAAACTGGCCCGTATCTCGAACTCAACGTGGGCGAGCCGCGCACCAACCTGTTTGCGATGGCCCGAGACGACTTGCGATATGCATTGCCGTCCGCGGTGCGTACCGCTGCACTCAGCGAGGGTGAGGTCTTTCGCAAGGACGTGAAGCTCGTCTCGAGCACGGGAGATACGCAGAGCGTGAACCTCAGGGTGCGGAAGATTCTGGACCCCGAGCCCATTCGCGGTCTGTTTCGCGTGACCTTCGAACCCGCTTTGGTATCGCGGCCTGCGGCGACCCACGAGTCCAAGCCGAGGTCGCGCAGTCCCTCGCAAGAAGCGGATCTCGAAGAAGAACTCGAACGCACTCGTATGACACTGCGTGAATCCATCGAGGAATTCGAGACTTCCAACCAAGAACTGAAGTCTGCAAACGAGGAGCTGCAGTCCATGAACGAGGAGCTGCAGAGCTCCAACGAAGAGCTGGAG
>CAYTRQ010000699.1:0-2375 GCA_964440025.1 uncultured Polyangiaceae bacterium
AGCGTTGCCGTATCCGCCTGCAGCAGCATGATGTCTCCGGCCTGCAGCACCGCCACATGCATTCTGCCGAACAGAACCGGAGCCGTGATCCGGAGCTGACCGCGAACTTCCGCCTGCCCGCTGCTGAGCGCTTCCTCGACTTCGCGGATCTCTCCCAAAACCTGTCGACAGTGCTCGAGGTAGAGAGATCCTTCGCCCGTGAGCGCCATGCGCCGGGTGGTTCGGCGCAGCAGCGTCACTCCGAGTTCCTGTTCCAGCTCGGCCAGGATGCGCACCATGGTGGGAGGAGACTTGCGCAAGGCACGCGCTGCCGCCGTCAGGCTGCCTTGATCGACGATTTCGGTGAAAGCGCGCATGGCGTCGAGACGGTTCACGGCTTGATTATTCCATATTTCGGACAAGTAATTTAAAATTTATTCTATTTTTCCGGAATATGAGGCAGTTCATGCTCGAAGCATGGAAGACGCAAAGACCAAAGGCATTCACCACGTGGGGCTGACCGTTCCGGATTTTGCCGTGGCCCGCCGGTTCTTCGAACAAGCGCTGGGGTTTCGAGTGGTCGGAGAAAAGCCCGATTATCCAGCCGTGTTCGTGAGTGACGGCGTCGTCATGGTCACCCTGTGGCAAGCCGAACCAGGATACGGCGCGGTGCCCTTCGATCGCCGCAAGTGTATTGGGCTACATCACTTTGCCCTCCGCATTGCGGATGACCAAACCCTCGAAGGCTTGCATGAAGTTTTGTCGAAGCGCGACGACGTCAGCGTCGAGTTTGCACCTGAAAGTCTCGGACCGGGTCCTACGCGGCACATGATGGTGCGCATCGTCGGCAACATTCGTATGGAGCTCATCGCTCCCGCGGGATGAGCGAGATGACTGGTCATTCAACGCCGCAAGCCGACTGTCAGTCGGTCTTCCACGCCGGAGAGCGGGAGAGCGCGGCAGCCTACTCCAAGTCTCCGGACGGGCCGCGGTGGACTTTGAACCGCAACGGTTGGAACGCTACCAGCCATTTCGGGAAGAACTGCGCGCACTGGCCGAGCAGCGGTCGCGCCTGCGTGCGCACGTGGCCCACAGTCGGCCGCGCGGCGGAGATCGGAACTACGACTCCGTGCGTCGCCTGAACGCAGGCCTGGTGGCATCTCACGTGTCCATCACACAATCTGATGTCGCAATGTGCGGGCCAATCGGCTTCATGAGCCAGCTTCATGGGCAGCTCGTCGAGGCGGGGGTGATCCCGATTGATCGTTCATGGAGCGCTCGGGATGTTCGAGCGCCCTTCCCACGACCGGTCAAACCGGTCGCCGCTCTAGGAGGTGCGTTTGAGCCGTCGAGAGGCCACTCGTGCGAAGCCGCCAAGGCCCAGTGCAAGAATCAACGTGCCCGAAAGGAGAGGGATCCAGAAGAAGGACGAGCCTGCTGCGGCCATCCAGTAACTCTTGGCGATCAAGAAGGGCGGAAACAGAAAGAAGAACGGCTCGTAGAGTGCTGGGGTCAACCATCCGATGATGATCAAGAGACCGGCGATGCCGAAGAACTTCGTGAAGGCCAGGCCCTGCACCTTGTCGTTTGCATAAGCGGCGATCAAGAGAGTTGTCCACGGCGCCACCCAGGCGGCTCCGCAGGCCAGAAGCAATCGCTGCCACAAGGCGACCTCGGCAAGCCCCATCAGGGGCAGAATCAGCATGCTCAAACAGAAGGCCATGAAAAAAGGCATCGCCAAGCGATAGCTGAGGTAAGTTGAAGAAGGGACCGGAGTCACTCGCATGGCGGTGAGTGTTCCGTCCTCTTTTTCGTCCAGAAGAAGAAAGGCGAAGACCGTTCCTGGCATGAGAGCTCCTTGCCAGAGTCCAATGAAGGCGACCCATAGCGGGTAAGTCCCCGAGAACCGGAGGTCGAAGGTCGGGTTGGGCATCATACCAGAGGCAGCGAGGCTTTCGTTGATGGCGGGGAGGACGAACCTGCAGGCAATGCCGAGGCCCAAGGCAATGCATGAGAGAAGCCACAGGAGAGGCTCACGAAGGATGAGCCGCACGTCGTTCTTGACCAGACTCAAGAGGAGGGGACCTTGATTCATTTCAACCTGCCCTTTCGACGACGAATGTGCGGTACGCGCGAAGCGCCCAAAAACTGGTCCCTACGAGTGAGAACACGGTGAAGGAAAGCGCGTAGGTCCACTCCAAGGAACTCAGCGGCTCGAATGAGGCACGCATCAACATAGTGGGTGCGGCCGTGGGGACGAGGAGAAACGCATCGACGTCGAGGGCTCGGATCACCCGGAAGGCTGGAAGTTGCCCCACGAGCGCCAAGAGACTCATCGGAATCAGGGCTTCGGAAATGCGATTGTAGCGAACGACCAAGATCAAGCCGACCAGGAC
>CAYTRQ010000700.1:0-2364 GCA_964440025.1 uncultured Polyangiaceae bacterium
AAGCCGGGTCAGAGCAAAGTCGTCACCCAAAGAAAGGAATCGGACACGCCGGAGATCCTCGCAGGCGTTTTTGAGGGGCACACGACTGGAACAAGCATCGCAATCGTCATCCGCAATGAAGACCAGCGGAGCCGCGACTATTCAGACATCAAGGACAAGTACCGGCCCGGACACGCCGACATGACCCTCGACGCCAAATACGGCACCCGTGATTACCGTGGAGGAGGCCGCTCGAGCGCCCGGGAGACCGTGGCACGGGTGGCGGCCGGCGTCATTGCCAAGAAAATCCTTCACCAAGCGTGTGGCATCGAGGTTCTCTGCTACGTCAAGCAAATTGGCTCCATCCAAGCAGAGGTCGATCCCGAAAAAGTCACAGCGGAACAAATCGAGAGACTGCCAGACGGGGAACCGAACATCGTTCGCTGTCCCGATTCTCAAGCTGCCGAGCGGATGGTCGACCTGATCGGGGAAGTCAGAAAAAACCGCGACTCGATTGGTGGCGTCGCGGAGCTCGTTGCCCGCAATGTCCCCGCCGGCCTGGGAGAGCCGGTCTTTGATAAGCTCAAAGCCGACTTAGGAAAGTCACTGTTCAGTCTCCCCGCCGTCCTCGGAGTTGAATATGGTATCGGCTTCGGTGCCGCCACGCTCCGTGGGAGTGAAAACAACGACCTGTTCGTCCCTGGAGCCAACGGAAAGACCGTCACCAAAAGCAACCGTCACGGCGGAATGCTAGGAGGGATCTCCAGCGGTATGCCCATCATTGTTCGAGCGGCGATCAAACCGACCAGCAGCCTGGCCAGGCCGCAGGAAACCGTGGACCGCACCGGAAATCCCACGACGTTGATCACCAAGGGGCGCCACGACCCCTGCCTTCTGCCTCGTTTTGCCCCTATGGGTGAGGCGATGGTCGCCATCGTCCTCGCCGACCACTACTTGCGACAACGAGCGCAGAACAGCTGAGAAAACCAACCGGACCTCAACCCTCTCGCTACCAGGGTTCACGAGCACTGCCTCCGAACTCGCTCCGGTCAAAGCAGCTCGCGCAGCCAATGAATTCGCCGAGTCAATAGCCGGCGTCAGCCCGTGCTCACGGAAGGCTTGCTGCGCGTGGACGTCGTGCGCACCAAAGCACGGAACTGCCGTTCGAACTCTTGATCATCGAGACCCTTGGGAATCGCACCTAGAGCCTGTGTTGAACGAACGAGTGACGCGAGCTCCGAAGAGCTCTTGCTGGAATGAAGCACGATGTGGGTGCTAATACCTCTCTTCCGCAGGAAGCTCGCAAACTCCCCGCCAGACATTGCTGGCATCATGACATCGAGAAGAATCAGCCAGGGTCGATTCTGTACGACCCACTGAGACGTACCAAGCACCTGGTCCCGAGTGTGAACAGTGTACCCCATGCGTTCGAGTCGCTCTTGGGCGACTGCCAGCACAATGGGGTCATCGTCGACGACTAATACCGTTGCACTCTCGGTTTCCATATCGAGTTAAACATTATCATGGCAAAACACGTCCGGCAAAGGTATCCTAGACGGATTGCATAGAACTTTCTGCCCCAGAAGCACCCTATGACCGACCCCCACCTACATCACAAGCACCTACATCATAAGCAGAGCTCCCCTTCCACGGCTGAATTGTCGGATGCCGGACCTTCAGGCCCCGGTGAGTCGCGGCCTTCCTCCCTCCTCGAAGATCGTGGATTTCGGCGCATTCTCTCCACCCGCCGCTTCCTCGTCATGCTGTCGACGTTCCTCGTTGCGCTTCTCGTGGGGCTCGGGGCACTCTCCTTCTTCCTCGTCACCAGCATTTTCGACGAGCTCACACCTGCTATCGCGCGAGATCTTTCTTGGAAAGCCGAGCGAGGTGCCGCCGAGCTCAGCCATACGGCGGAACTTGGCGTGGCTCTGGCCGAAAAAGAGCGCCTTGAGGAGGCTGCAAACTTCTATGTCAATGACGAAGATGTACAAGCCATCGTCGTTCGCGACAAGGAAGGAAAAATCCTCTACCAGCATCCGCCCTCGGTGCAGAAGGTCAAAGGGATTTTCGAAGGACAACCGCTGACTGCCCGCGAGTCCGCCGATCGATTCACCTCCTGGGCAAAAGTGGAAATCGAAGGGGTTGAAGTGGGCAGCGTGGGCCTTGCGATTTCCAAGGAACGCCTCGCGGCCGGAGATCAGTTGCGCCGCAATATTCTCGCCACAATGCTGGTCGGTGCATTCGTTGCGCTATTGATCGCTGCCGTTTTTGTCTCCGTCTACATCGCGCCACTCACTCGCCTGACGGAACGAGCATTCCTCGATCTCGAGCAACGGACCAAGGAGGCATTGGAATCGGCGCGGCTCAAGAGTGAATTTCTCGCCA
>CAYTRQ010000701.1:0-2354 GCA_964440025.1 uncultured Polyangiaceae bacterium
ACGGCTTTTCGTGAAAGCCAACCGTGCGGCGCCTGAGGCGATGTTTGCCCTGGAGGCGGAAGGCCTGCGGTTTCTGAGCGAAGGGATTTCCGAGAGCGGACTCCAAGTGCCCGAGGTGATTGCGGTGGGGGACGACTTCCTCGTCCTCGAGCAGCTCGAGATGGGCGGAGGGACCGCGGATGCCGACGAGGTGCTGGGCCGAGGGCTTGCGGAGCTTCACCGCTCGACTCTTCCCCATTTTGGCTGGGAGAAGGACAATTTCATCGGCACCCTTTCCCAGCGCAATTCACCGCGCTCGAGTTGGCCGGAGTTCTACGGGGAGCAGCGGCTCCTCGCGCAGGCGGAGCTCCCGGGCGCCTCGCAATTGCTCGGTCGAACGCCTCTTCGCCGTCTCGAGAAGCTCGTGGCGCGCCTTCCGGAGCTCGTGGGAGAGGAGGAGCCGCCGGTGCGGGTCCACGGCGATCTCTGGGCCGGCAATTGGCTCAAGACGGCGGCCGGTCCCGCGTTGATCGATCCGGCCGTCTACGCGGGGCATCGGGAGGTCGATCTCGCGATGATGCATCTCTTTGGTGGCTTTTCCGAGCGTGTGTTCGCTGCGTATCAGGAGGCCGCACCGCTCAGCCCTGGTTTCGAGGAGCGGATCCCCCTCTACCAGCTGTATCCGCTCCTGGTGCACGTCAATTTGTTCGGCTCCGGGTACGTGGGACAAGTCGTTCGGGCGCTGTCGCTCTACACCTGAGGACCTCCACCTAACGGGGGTCACCTGGGGTCTTGCGAGTGCTAGCAACTCGGAGCTTGAGTAACCTTTCTTCGCCGGGAGGCGCCAGGGGGTTCACCGAATACTCCTGGTCCTCGAGGTCGTCATCTTCGACGAGTTGTTTTCGGCACGCGGCGCGCTTTTCTGGGGAGCAGCCGCACGAGTCGCTGCCCACGCCGCCGCAGCTGCCAGCCAGGCGCCGGCCATTGACCGCTAGGCCAATGGCCATCAAAAAGACGCAAATCGCGAAGAAGGCGACGGTCAGGACAATGGTGGCGAGCACGTTCGGAACCTAGCAGATTTGCGGACTTCGTGCCTTCGACTCTTGAAAATTGACTATGACTCCTTCGCCTCTTCTGGCGGTTTGAAGGACGCGCAGTCCCGGCGGAGCTCGCGAGGGCGGGACGCCAGTGACTCGCTGTCGGCCCCCGAAAAGGTGCTCTGTGCTCGCGAGGGCGGGACGCCAGTCGGCCCAAGAGGCGCTCCGTCGCCGCTCGTGTCGCCCCGGCGGGCAGGGGGCGTCGCTTTTTTACGGGACTTCGCTGCCTGTTTGTTCGCATCCTTTTGGGATGCGAAGTAGACTTGGATGCCGTGCACGATGAAGCATCCCACGATTCGGAGATTCCGGATCCCTTTCCTTCGGAACGGCCGACTCTTGTCGACGACGTCGATTTCGCACCGGGGACCAAGCCCAAAGTCGCGGGGCGTCGGCAACCGTTGTTGACGGTTCTCACGGGGCCGGAGAAGGGCGCTGTGTACACGACGAAGGCTCTCAGTGCCACGATTGGTCGTTCCGAGGAAGCGGACATTTCGATTCCCGATCTGGGCCTTTCACGGATTCATGCACGGCTCACACAGAAGAACGGGGCGTTCTTCATTGAAGATGCCGGCAGTACGAATGGGACCTTCGTCGAGGAGCAGCGGATCTCCGCGCCGACGCAGATTGGCTCTGATGTGCGCTTTCGGCTTGGACGGCGCACGATCGTGAGCTTGACGCTTCACGATCAGCTCGAGGTGGAGGCTGCGCTTGCGATGAGAGAGGCTGCGCTTCGCGATCGGTTGACGGGAGTCTACAATCGAGGGGTCTTCGATGACCGTCTGGCAGCGGAGTTTGCCTTCGCGGCTCGGCACGGTGAGCCCCTTTCGGTTTTGTTGTTCGATATCGACCATTTCAAGTCGTTCAACGATCGCCATGGCCATCAAACGGGGGACGCAGTTCTTGTTACGGTCGGCCGTCAGGTGGTCAAAACGGTGCGGACCGAGGACGTCGTCGCTCGATACGGTGGTGAGGAATTCGCGGTCATCGCGAGAAGCACCGCAACGGAGCGCGCGGTGATTTTGGCCGAAAGGATCAGACGGGCGATCGAGAGTGCTCGGGTTGTCTCCGAGACGGGAGCTCTGTCGGTGACGGCAAGCATCGGCATTGCTACGCGGGAGCCCAACAGTTCGTTCGACGCGGAAGCGCTCGTTGCCGAAGCCGATCGCGCTCTTTACGCAGCAAAGAGGGCTGGGCGCAACCGGGTCGTTCACGCGATCGATACTCCCTAGTGCCTCGGCAACTCACGTTTCGAGCGGTTTCGAAGCCCTCCCAGAAGTG
>CAYTRQ010000702.1:0-2351 GCA_964440025.1 uncultured Polyangiaceae bacterium
TATCGGGCGCTGCGCTGCAGAAGCCTTGCCCCCATGATCGCTTTCACAAACAGCATCTTCTGCAAGAAGACATGCTACTTCCTCCGGGCTCCCGTTCGATAGGGCTTGGAAGAAAGCATCAGTCAAACGATATTGGGCCTCAGGAGGCGCGGGCCGCCCCAGTTGGCGCTTGTGAATCTTTCTACGGGCACGCTGCAGAAGCTTACGGCAAGTCGCCTCACTCCGTTCCAAGTGTTCCGCGATTTCTACGAATTCGAGATCGAATACGTCGCGAAGTAAAAACACCGCTCTCTGAAGCGGAGAAAGCGACTCCAGAACGATTAGCAACGCATAAGACAGAGTTTCCTGACGCTCGAGAGGTAGTTCTACGTCTGCCGGGGAGGTGACCACGGGTTCGGGAAACCAGGGCCCCACGTAGAGTTCTCGTCGGCGACGCGCAGAACGTAGTTCATCGATGCAGATCCGAGTGACGATTGTGGTCAAATAGGCGCGCAGACAACGTACCTCGTCGGAGTCATGTGCACGGACCAATGCCTCCTGCACGACATCCTCAGCATCGCTTGTGGAACCCATCATGCGATAGGCAAGATGAAGGAGATAGGATCGATGCGATTCCATCTCACCGGAACTCTCCTTCGAGCCTCTTTCGGCATCAACGACGGTCTTTGGATCGAATGTTTGCATGGTAAGTTCCCGCAAAGGCTCGGCGTTTCCTATTCACTTTCAATGAACGAGCATGACTCTCTCGAGCCCCTCTTACAACCTGGAAAGGCTCCACCGAGTTTCGCCTCACCCGAACGCGCGTGAGCGGTGGCGCCTTTTTCCAGGCTTCGTCCGATGTGTCCATGTTTCTCATTGAAACGTTTTTCGCCAGCCCGCAGGTGTGATGGGATCGAGCGCGCTGTCGTCTCTAAAAGGCGCTTCGTCGTCCGCTCACGGATCACGGACGAGAGTGGACAACTTCACTTTGTCGCCTGCACTATGACGCTGAAAACCTTGTTGCTTGTTGGTTCGCCTCTTTAAGGACGCGATCGAGCTCGAAGGCCCTTCGATTCTTCTTGGCAGCTGCGTTTGTGACATCGCAAAACGGTGAGACCGGCCTGGCCAGGTGTAAATGCCAGGGAAGAGTCGTTCGAGACGAGGTGCTCCCAGCACGAAACGACCGATCAATTCCTTAACCATCGCGGCTCTTCGCCCAGTCCAGATTCGACCGGTTGGAACATCGTCCTGGTCGACGAATACGACTACGCCCCGACGCCTTCCTAGACTGATGCACTGCAAAAAATAGGAAAAGTGATAGGGGCTCTGCGGCTGGCCACGATGGGACCGAATGATTTGGTCGGCCGCATGCGCCGCTTGAGGCATTGCAGTTGCACAGGCCATGCGAGCCGTATGCAGTCCGGAGCCAATACAGCTCTTCGGCGGTGCACTACAGTCGCCCACCGCAAAGATGTTTTCGGCCCCGGATACACGCAAGCATTGGTCGACCACAATCCGACCGTCCGTTGTCTGTTCGACCGCGGTATCAGCAGGAAATAGGCCGTCCAAAGCTGCCTGAGACTCGAATCCTGTCGCCACAACGCTCACATCACTTACCCGACGACTTCCGTCACGAAGAAGCACTGTCTCCGATTGAAGTCCAACCACGTGAACACCAAGTCGCAGTTGAACACCAAGCTCCTCAAGCGCCTCACGAACCTGCCTCCGAGCAACATCATCCAACCCAGAGAGCAGGCTTTCGGCTAGAAGCTGAACATCGAGATGCGGGTACGCCTCGGCAATTTCGCTGGCAAGTTCCACAGCGGTCAGTCCACCACCAATAATCGTCACCGTACCACCGCCGAGCGTGCAAAGCCGTTCATACAAGGCGTGGGCTCTTGCCTCGTCCGCAAGAGCGGCCGCATGAGGACTCTCCCCCCAGGAGGGAATTGTCAGACGACTGCCCAGAGCAAGGATCAGCGACTCGTACTGGAACGATTCACGATGGGTACCGTTAGCTCCATTCGGATCGCTGGCTTGATGGAAATTCCGCTCTCGTTCAATGCTAAGGCGCTTCTGGCCAGGCTCGACAGAAACGAGCCGACCATCCAGCGGCTCCACCCGCGAATGCAGAAGTTTCGAAAGTTTTCGCCGAACCCGACGCCCCTGTGCGCAGGCCTCGTGCAGGCGAATACGGTCGACAAGGGCGTCACCGGGAGTGACAAGAACGACTCGCGCCTCGGGAAGCGCTCCCGCAAGTCGATTGGCTGCCAAAACACCCGCATACCCGCCGCCGGCGATAACAATCGGGCGTAAATTCAGATATTTCATACTACCTCCACGTCGTATGAGCGCCAGAGCCATTTCCGGCA
>CAYTRQ010000703.1:0-2342 GCA_964440025.1 uncultured Polyangiaceae bacterium
GGCTAGCGGGAGGTACGTTAGCCCGACGACTGGGTAAATAAGCGCCCTTTCACCCCGCTCGCAGCTCCGGTAGCCTGGGAGGTGGTATGAGCAGCTGGTTACCCAAGGCGGACGAGACGATTTCTAGCCTGCCGGCGTGGAGCTCAGTAGGCATCCTTCCTGAGGGAGACTATTGGCCTTCGCGGGGAGCCTTTGAAGAGCGGCTTGTCGACATGGGGGGCTCGAAAAGTCGGAAACCTATCTACGCCGGCTGGAACAGGCACCGTCTAGCCCTCCTCGGCGTGGGCTGTGACAGTCAAAGTCCCGTACTTTTGAACGGGAGCTATACAACTGACAAAGTCGACCCCGGAGATCTGGACCTTGTGGTCTTCTTCCCGTTCGATCCGGAGCAGCCTGCTGACCAGGCCCAGTTTTGCGCCAACATCCAGCTGCTTCAGGGGGCCAAGATGAAAGCCGAGTTCCTCTGCGATGCCTACCCGGTACCGGTTCTTCCGGAGGACCATCCGGACTACGCCCGGGTTACGGGAAAGGCCGTCGAGTATTGGCTCCGTTGGTTTGGAACGGACCGCGCGAAACGAAAGAAGGGACGAATCTGGTCTAGGCTGAAGGGGTTGCCCTAGTGTCCAATCTCCGCCCTTCAGTAGACGTTCGAACGGAACTGTCAGAGCTGGAAGAGTACCTTACGGGACTTCCAGCATACATGGCATCGACCGGATACTCTGAACCATACCTTGCCCGGGCAGCCGAGCTACGCGATGAACTTGTGCTCTCCGAAACGCATGAGCACTCCACAAGACTTCAGGCTCCGGTACAGGTTCTCCGGCTCAAGCGGAGCTGGGCCGATCGCCACGTCGTACCTCTCGACTTCCTAGGCAGCCTTTGTCGCCACTGGCACGTGCTGGCCCTTTCCATTCTCCAATCGGAGAGTAAGGACGAAGTTCAGCGCAACACAGTTATGGCGTTGCCCGCCCTGGCTGGGTCGTACGCGCTCGGTGTTGCGGTCCGCCATGACGGCGCCAGGGTCGCCTACGACTCGCTCGCAGGCTGCTTTCGGCAGAGCGCGACCATGAAGGCCCTCAAACGCCAACTCGTTGTCACGCCTCATCTTGATCGCGCAGCATACAAGGCGCTTGTTTCACTTGTCGCCGATCAGGGAGTGGACGTTGATTTTTCCTTTCTCGCGCTTGGATCTGAACGGTTCGATGCGACCGTGGAGCTGTCTTCAGAGAAGGCAGCAGCTTTCTCGACGATCCTCTCAGAAACTTTGCAGAATGAACGTTCGGTAAAGCTCGTAGGTACCCTGGTAGGGGCAAGCCAAACGCGGTCCCGTATTGAGATTCGCGAACCTGGTGGGAAGGTGACAACCGCCTCGGTTGGCGACACGGGTATTCTTCGTGGAGCTCGAATTGGTGGGAAGTACTCGGTGCAGCTTCGAGAGGTCACGACGACCGAGATTGCAGCTGCTCGCATCAGCGTCACAGAGGTCGTTACCGCACTAACGCCGGTTCTTGGTCAAGCCGATAGTGAGGTTGCGAACGAGCCAAGCGAGCAGAAGATTTCAAGCGAGCTCTTTCCGGAAGGGAACGATCTGGACAAGATTCAGCGCCTGCTTTCCGCGCTCTCAACGACGCTTCACCCGAGTCCTCAGACTATCGGCGTGGATTACTACCGGGCGTCTGCACGGATCCTCGGGTTTGTTGCGATCGATGGTTCGCTCACGCGACAAGGAAGACTGGCTATTCGAGCCAACCACGGCAAGTTTATCGCGCTTGTCGCTCTGCAGTTTGAAATGTCAGAGGTTGGGAGTCGGTGGATTTCCTGGGCCGGCGTGGCATCCCTGCAAGAACTCGATGCCGGGTCGGCGGAGGAATTTGTCCGGTTTGCCGCAGAAGGGCTCAGCGAGAGCAACGTAAAACGACGTGCGGGTACCCTGCGTTCCTGGCTAAAACAGATTCGAGCAGAGGACATCGTACGGAAATAGCGGGCTAACACCCGCTGCGGACCGGCCGCACACAGGTCGGTTGTGGCTTTGCATCCGGCTTTGTGGCTCGGGCCTCTTGCTTGTTCAATCAAGAGGAAGGGGCCCGGTCTTGGTGGTCGTCGGAGGTCTGTTGCGGCGGCCGAGCGGGAGGTACGTTGGATGGACATGGGAGGATGCCATCATGAATGAAGACGAAATGTTCTGTCGGCAGGTTCGAGAGCGGTCAAAGGAAAACCAGGATGCGATGGCCCTCCTGTATGGGGCAGCATTGCTGGGCCAGCAGGTTGGACTTCTGCGCCAAGAATTGGATTCGATGGTTCGCGTGATCTACCTTCTTTCAGTCACCGACCGCACGCGGCGC
>CAYTRQ010000704.1:0-2341 GCA_964440025.1 uncultured Polyangiaceae bacterium
CAGGTGAGGGCGCGAAAATGACCTTCAATGGCTCAATCTCTGCCCGCTGGATCGAAGTTGCTTTTTCGACTCGCATCCTGACGGATGCGAGAGGGCGGGGCGAGGGCGGGCGACTCCGCTATTTAGCCCATTTTTCGCCGTCGAACGCTTTGTTGCTTGTTGGTTCGCATCCTTTTGTGGATGCGAACCAGGCTATCGATTCCACCGGCGGCTCGCCTGGGCGGAGTCAGTCGACCGGTGGCCGCTGGGGCATGGATGGAGCGATTCGTTCAATGTTTGAGATTCAGCTCCGAAAGCAGTTGCCTGGCTTCGTTCCTCAGGGGACTGTCAGGAAATCGGCGTAAAAAGGTCCGCAAAGTCGCCTTGGCATCGTTGTACAGCTCCACGTCCATTTGACACTCCGCAAGAAGCAGCGTTGCTTCATCGAGGACATCGGAAGTGACGGCCGCTTCTGTGAGCTTCATGAGGATGAAGATGGCCTTCTTTTGCTGATCGAGGGCGCGATGAGCCCGGGCCAGTTCGAACCGGGCCTGGGCCGAGTGGGGCGCGTCGCTTTCCAACTCGAGGCTCTCGCGAAGTGACTGCGTTGCTTCGTGGTAGCGGCCCGCCCGCGCATGTTCGATACCCGTCTGGTAGCTGAGTCGGGACAGCTCGCGTCGAGCCCGGCGTCCGGCCTCTTCGAACAGGGCTCGCTCCGCTGGGGACAGGTCCATGGCGGCCACCTGCGGTAGCTCACGAAGGAACTTGCGTTGATCGCCCTCCTTCATCAGCTCGTAGAGGTCAGCCGCTTCCCGACGGGCTTCCTCCTGGCGCTCTTCACGCTTTCTTACGCTGGCCAGCTCTTTTTCGACCTTTTGAAGTTTGACGCGGGTATCACGGCCCTCGGCCCTCACGGCCTGTACCTGGGCATCGAGAGCGACTTTCGTGAGAAAGAGGATGACCACCACGGTGACCAAGTAGGTCACGGCGCTGTTGAGGAGCATGCGCCTTTCGTACATCTGCTGCCTTTTGGCGATGCTTTTCAGATCGGCCGAGAGAGCATTGATCAGGTTGTTGGTCTTGATCGTCAGCGATCGCCCTTCAACGATCTCTCGCTTGATCTCTTCGAGGTCGTACTCGTGCATGGCTGCGCTGGGAGTGGCTCATAACTCGTGGCTCGCCGCAAACAAGTCGAGTTTTTTCCGAAGAGGCTCCCAGCGCTTGGTGCGAGCCCCCACCGCGGGAAAATGGGCGAATTTCTTACCTACCGCCGGGTTCCGCCTTGCTCGAGACCAGGATGGTGGCTAAAGACTGACCCTCGCCGCCTCACGGAATTAGGAAAATTCGGCATGGAAACCAGCGACATCAAAAAAGGCGTCAAGTTGATGCAGGATGGCCAACCCTACGTGGTTGTGGACTTCCAATTCGTCAAACCCGGCAAGGGGCAGGCCTTTACCCGCACGAAGATGAAGAACCTGCTGACTGGGAATGTGCTGGAACGCAATATCCGTTCGGGAGAGAAGCTCGAGGAAGCTGACGCCGAGGAGCGGACGATGACCTATATTTATCCGGAGGGTGACGGATACGTCTTTATGGACCCTGGCTCCGGAGATCAGGTATCCGTGCCAGCCTCCGCGGTTGGGGATGACGCAGGTTTTCTGCAGGATGGCGCGGAGGTGGTGGTGACGTTGTTTCGGGGGGATCCGGTGAGTGTGGCTCTCCCTTCCCACATCATCGTCGAGATCACGGAAACGGAGCCAGGCGTCAAAGGAGATACGGCGACCAACGTGACCAAGCCAGCGACCATCGCCACCGGAGCGACCGTCCAGGTGCCGTTGTTCATTGGCGAAGGGGATTGGGTGAAGGTTGACACCCGCACGCGCGCCTACGTGGAGCGAGCCAAAGCTCCTTGAGTCGCGGGGGCCTTTTTCAGCGCTTGGTTCGATGTGCCGAGTTTCTGATTGGAACGTATCTCGGGAGCCCCTTTCGGGTGATGAGCTGACGTTCTAGCGCTCGGAGTCGGTGGCAAAGACCAGGATGCGCCCTTTTCGGAGACAGGCAACACGGTCGGGAGACCGTGTTGCGGTGCAGTGGTGCGTGCCCTCGGTTTTCTTCCCTTGCCAGAGCTCGAGCTGTTGTCGGTCCCACACGGCGATCCCGAGGCGCGTTCCCCAGGCTAGGGGGCTCTGGGGGGCGGTCAGATGTCCCGCCGTAACGACCGGTTCGCCGGACACGATTGCAAGAAGTCGAGAACCTTTCCACGAGACGACCACGGCTTCGAGAGGTTCCCCTGCGAGGCTCTTGCACCCCCCGGGTCGCGGAGCGAGAAAAGTGAGCGGTTGAGGGGGAAGAACCTTGCCGC
>CAYTRQ010000705.1:0-2339 GCA_964440025.1 uncultured Polyangiaceae bacterium
GATATTTGTCTCCGGAGCCACTGGGTCTCATGGGCGGCATGAGTCCTTTCGGATACGCGGCGAATGATCCCATCCACTTTGTGGATCCGGATGGGTTGGCGCCATGCCATGCTACGGCTTGGAGTTCATCAGATCCAAGCCTTGTGGGCACTGGAGCAAGCAAGAACGCTCGACCAAAAGGAAAGCACGCCAAGATTCATCCAGTAGTCCGCAAGGCGATGCTCCCAGGAAAGGGTCTTGAGAACAGAACTGCCGAAACCTGCGCTGACCCGGAGGCGATTTCCGACTATCTTTACCGATATGAAGAGCGTACGGGGCGTAAGCTGACGACTGGAAAGAAGAGCCATGAAGACGTTGCAGCGGCACTACGCGATATGAAGTTTCAAGCAACTGAAGAGGGTGCTGGAAATCGAGCCCCTTGTAAGAATTGTAGCCAAATGTTTGCGAACCTAATGGACAAGTATGGTGCACCTGATCCGTCGAATATTGGAAGTGGTGCAACTTCCACCGATCCAACTGCCAACGTTAACTTTACTCCACCGGATCCTGGGCAGGTTGGGTTTTTGGACTATCCGATATGAAAAGCGCGCGACTCGAGTTCAGCCTGTCTCCAGGCGCTACTCTGGATCTTGAAGATTCTTCCTCTCAGCACATATTGCGGAAGACAATTCATGCTAGTGCCTCGCCGACGGAATTACGTTCCTTCTTGGACGCGGTTTTGGATCTCGCTGAGGGCGAGCTCCTCTTCGATCCAGACACGTACGAGGCTTTGGGAATGGTCACAACACGATGGGAGGATCATCCTAATCTGGATCTCATTCTATTCTGCATGGCTCGAGGTGCCTACTTTAATCCGACCAATATTCTGAGTCCGGACCTTGAACCAGATCTCTTGGACGAAACACACCTCTCCTACCATGATCCAGAGCGATGGCTGGAGGGATTCGAGGCGCTCCATCACTTGTACAGACGATTAATTTCCAGCAGAAATCCGAAGACCAGGTTGGCGGCGGCCCTTTGCGTTGCGCGGTGTCGCCGCGTATCGCAGGAAGACATCGCGGCCCTATTGTCCGGAGCAAGGTCTGAATCAGAAGAAGCGCCTCAGACTGCTCTGACGCTGGCTCTTGCGGTTGTCCTTCTGCGCCTTTCTCTTTCAAAGGATTTACGCGATGTCGATGAAATCTCACAAGAGCTTGTGCCTCTGCTTGCATCCAGTGCTCGTACCGTTCGATGTGCCGCGGCAGCTGCAAGCGCTGCCCCTGGACGACGATTGAGTCAGCAGGTCGCATCAATCGTGATGGATTGTCTACAAAGCAACGATGCTTTTGACTGGGATTGGGGCTGGGGGGGGCCGTTCGAAGGGGCGTGCACAACGCGCCATCTCGCGACCAACATGCTCTGCTGGGCAACTTCCCCGAACCCCGAAACGTTTATCTCAGCCCTTGCTCGAAACGCGAAACATCCGGCAACCCTCGATCGAGCCTGTTCGGCCGTGATCTGGCTTGGATTCGAGTCAAACGGAAAAGGCATTCCTGACTCCGGACTCGCTCTAGCCGAATTGACTGAGAGTCAGATTACGGCACTGAAGCTAGTGGAGCAGCACGGCGATCATCACCATGTTGAGCGATTGGGCTTTTGCTCGTCTGCGCGGCCAATCATTACAAGCTTCCTGGTTGCTGAAGAGCCCGAGTGGCGTCCACTCCGTTGGCATATTAGTGCTGAAGGAAGGACAACATTTTGGCCATTCCCCAAGCTAATGCTCGAGACAGCGTTCGGCTGCGCACTAGCGCAAGACGTCGCATCTTGTCTGCTTCACAACTTGCCCCAGGAGGAGGCTCTCAACCTTTGTCTTTCACACCACTTATTTCACTCGAAGCTTCAGACGGAAGTGCACTGCAGAAGGTATCAAGATGTCGTCCACGAGCTACTCCTCCAGCTGAAGCTCGAGGGCTTTCCGATCGAAAAGTACCTATCGAATCTTGCCACCGTGCCACGGCAATGCCACGCGGCGATCACGGCAAACGCGCTGATTGAGATCAACAACGATAACAGCATTCCGCCTGAATTTGACGATCTATTGTCATATGCAGTAGCAGAGGATTGGCTATTGCAGCCACTGCGAAGGTGTCTTTCGACATTACCGTCCGAGCGTCTAGAAGAGATCCTTACCCGATTCCCCGCGCCGAACTTTGCTGACCTCTTGATGACTCCCCGTGTGGTCGAAACACTGGTAGATTTCGCCCAGGAGGAGGACTTTGAAAAAGGAGTTGCTGCCATCGCACGTGGAGGAGAGCAAGCTCTTGTTCTCCTAGAAAAACACCGCAAGGTTGCACCCGAGG
>CAYTRQ010000706.1:0-2335 GCA_964440025.1 uncultured Polyangiaceae bacterium
TTCAACTTTAGTAAATAATTCTCCTGCATGATCATTAGCTGACCCACACATATCCACAATCCTCGCGGCTAAAATTTTCCCTCAAACAGGTTAATTTTACCAATAAACGGCTCTATACCCATAGCGTTTTCTCCTTGTGTGGTTTCAGTGACCTATACCACTCTTCTATTCTTCGAAGCCCTCATGAACTGAGACCTCGAACGGACTTCGTCCTTTATCCTTAGCTTCCGACACCTACTTCGCTGTCAGCAAACCGCACTACAAAGACAGATCAAGGCTGCCTGCTGTCGACCCAAATCGAAATTTTTTCGTGATCAGCCGCGAGGCGGGAAGAGCCCCTGAATAGCAATGATATAATTGAGAGCAAGATACGGCATTTCGTTCGGATGCGCCTCACTGCCTCCCGCCGGGGACAGCGTCGTTGTGACATCGAGATGCGCTCCAGAAAGAGGGACGGTCGTGCTTCCGGGCTCAGTATAGTTGTTGATCGGCACGTCTTTCTCGGCATCGTAGCCCGAAGCGAGCAACACCCCTCCTGCCGGGGAAGACTGAGTTCCCTGGTCGGTTGCCGCACCCAACTTCGCCTCGATCTCCATTGTCGCCTGGTGCGAATGAGTCGGAAGGTCCGCAAGCTCGAGGACGACCTCCTGCACTCCCCCCCTCTGTCCTTCCCTCCTCGACGTCAAACCTGGTCCCGTTCCAGGAGCCAACGCAACCCGCCCCCTGAGATCGGGAAGAGCAAACGTCGTCTGACCGTCTCCACCGTACGTCGTACCAATGATACTATACAGCTCCTGAAATTGGGAAATGGACAGCGTCGCTCCATCACAAAAATGCCAATTGCGAGGCGCAAAGTCCCCCGCAAACATTTGAATTTCACCAAGGAATGGTTCTGCTCCCATTGCTCCCCCTTTTTTGTCAATTTCACGAAATGTCGCTTGCGTTCAACGAACGCGCGCTCGATTGCAAGCAGTTCCTCTGCCGATCGAGAGCCACACGGCGCGCCTTGGAATCCTCGCGCCATTCCTCTGTTAAAAGCCCACACATCTTCCGCGACGGGCCTTCGTTGTCGTTCATTGAAAACGGTGCGGAACCCGTTTTTGCTCGTCAACCTTTTTGTTCTCACAAGCAAAAACCGCTCGCTACTATCTTCATCTCGTCGAATGAGACGTCGATCGGGAGCCTCTCATGACCGAAGAGACGACGACGCTCGCTCAAGCACGCACGCTAGCTGAGCAGACGGCCGGTTGGTCAGGCTCCTCGACTCCCGCCCGTCACTGTTTCGGCTTTCTCCAGCTCTCGGCGGACGGCCGGATGGTCGGGATTCATGGCGCGGGCGCGCTCGAGATGTTCTCGTCTCGCTGGCCCATTGCCCATCCGAGCCGCAAGCCTCGCAGAAATCAGATGAACCTCGAGGACCGAAGGATGAACTTGCCGAGCTCTCCCGGCTAGGGTCACCGCTTCATCGAGCTTCCCTAGCCGTTGCAGCACATCGATTCCTCCCAGAAAGGCGGCAATCGGTGGCTGGGGTTGATCGACAGCTCGAGCGTAAACGGCCTCGGCCTCTTGCAGCTCGCCCGCTTGACGCAACGTTCTCCCCCAAAGCAATCGCTGCTGCGCCCGCGCCGCAGGCGGAGCATCTACAAGAGACCGCTCATGTTCCTGCGCCGCCTCTTGAAATCGCCCCAATCGCAGGAGAGCACGGCTTCTTCCTCCATGGATCAACCACGGCGCCTCGTCGGCTTGCACCGGCTGACTCACCTCCAACATCCTCTGCCAATCCCCTTTCCGCTCGAGAACCTCCAGTCTGAGCCGAGCGGCAGGAATATGCTTTGCATATTCAGCTAATATTTCCTCGATTTGCTCGAGAGCCGCCTCCTCTCGATGCACGCCGAGCAGGCACCGCGCCCTCAGCAACTGCCACCAGGGATCGGGAGCCCCGCAACCCAAGGCCCGCTCGCATTCGTCGAGGCCACGCTCCGGAAAACCGTGACGCAGCAACAACTCCACTCCGCGACGACGCACGGGCTGCGGATCCGGGCACTCGGCTGCCGTCCAAGCGAGCTCCTCCAGAGCAGCCTCCAGGTTTCCCTGTCCGAGCAGATCTTTCGCTCGGCGAAGATGCTCACGCCAGGTTTCCCGTGAGGGCGCGGCCGCGTCTTCCGAGGCCGCAACCCTCTCCTCTCCTGAAGCCGGAGCCGGTGTTTGATCCTCCTGCGCGGGATGGTTTCTCGTCGGAGAAAGGAACTCTCCCTTCCCCCACGTCCCAGGGTCAGTTCTCCGAATCAACACATAGGAGCAGAGTTCTTCATAGAGTCGTTGCGCCTCATCGACG
>CAYTRQ010000707.1:0-2332 GCA_964440025.1 uncultured Polyangiaceae bacterium
GTCATGTGCGCCTACAACCTGGTCAACGGAGTACCGAGCTGCGAAAGCCACTATCTACTGACGGAAGTTCTTCGAAACGATTGGGACTACAAGGGCTACGTCATGTCCGACTGGGGCGCGGTGCACAGTACCGTCAAGGCTGCCAATGCGGGTCTCGATCAACAGTCAGGCTGGCCTTTCGACGAGGTGCCGTACTTCGGAGCCCCTCTCAAGAAGGCAATCGCGGAAGGCAAGGTGAGCCAGGCTCGGCTCGACGAAATGGTCTACAGGATCCTCCGAGCCATGTTCGCGCGGAAGCTGTTCGATAAGCCCGTGAGGAAAGAGTCCATCGACTACAACGCTCACGCAAAAGTCACGCGAGCCGTCGCCGAGCAGGGAGCGGTTCTCCTTAAAAATGTCGACAACCTTCTGCCGCTCTCGAGCAAGCTCGAGAGCATCGCGGTCATCGGGGGCCACGCCGACCAAGGAGTCCTCTCCGGCGGCGGCTCTTCGCAAGTCTACCCTGTCGGTGGCAATGCGGTACCTGGCATCTCCCCAACTAGCTGGCCGGGGCCCGTCGTTTACTATCCGTCGTCTCCTCTAGAAGGGATCAAAAGGCGCGCGCCCGAGGCAAAGGTCCAGTTTGCCGGCGACCAAGAGGTCCAGACCGCAGTCGAACTCGCTCAAAAGAGCGATGTGGCCATCGTCTTTCTCACCCAATGGACGACCGAATCGATCGATCCGTCACTGGTTCTTCCTCGTGAACAAGACGCTTTGGTCGCCGCTGTGGCCCAGGCGAATCCCCAAACGGTCGTCGTTCTAGAAACCGGAGGCGCCGTCCTGACGCCTTGGGCGCACCAGGTGCCTGCAATCGTAGAAACGTGGTTCCCTGGCACCGCCGGTGGAGAAGCAACTTCGCGACTTCTGTTTGGGGAGGTCAATCCCTCCGGCCATTTGCCAATCAGTTTTCCGAAAAACCCTCAGCAACTCCCGCGCGACGGGAAACCCCGTGCCGGTGAGGTCCGCTACACCGAAGGAGCGGCAGTCGGCTACAAATGGTTCGATAAGAACGATCTTCAGCCTCAGTTCCCGTTCGGACATGGTCTTTCCTACACGGATTTCTCCCTGCAAGGATTACGCACGAAGGGAACGGTCGATGACCTTCATGCGTGTTTTACGATCAAGAACACCGGAACTCGGCCGGGCAGCGAGACCGCACAGATCTACGTTGCCGGAGACGTATTCGAAGCCCCACAGCGTCTCGGTGCCTTCAAGAAGGTCGGACTCCAACCCGGCCAATCGACCAATCCGTGCCTCAAGATCGATCCTCGGTTGCTCGCCACATGGAATACCAAGAGCCAGCGCTGGCAAATTGCGGCGGGGATGTACGAAATCCGCCTCGGATACTCCTCACGCGAAATCGCGGAAACGGCCGCGGTTCAGTTGCCGGAGTCCACATTGCCCCCAAGCCGCTCCAATCGAGTTCTGCCCGATGCTCGCGACGCTCATCAAGGTGGGCGGTAGAAATACCTACAGGCGCCCACCAGAAAGAAGTCCCCTTCTTCTCTTTTCGCCCAAGACAGTGATAATGTCGTGAAGGGGGATGGATAGCGAAGAATTCAAGTGGACCGATAAGTTTCTGGACGAGCTCCGCCTCGTGGGGGATCCGCCAGCGGACAAAGTCATCGAGGCACTGCTCGAAGACCATGACCTGGCGAGCGTCCAGAAAGTGCTTCTGGAGCTCGTCAGAAACGACGCTCCCGTTCCCGAAAATCTGCCCCAAATCGTGCGGGACTACTTCGAGCGCGGGATCGACTTCTGCCACTCTCCCGCGGCCGCAACACCACTGGGGCACGAGCCCGTTCTTCCAAACGACGACAAGCCCCCAGAAAGGACGTTGGACCCCCTTATCGGGCAGCGGTTTTTTGCACTGCATGGCCCCGAAATCATGTTGGTCTTGTGCTGTTATTCCTTGCCGTTCGACTACGCGAACAAAAAGGCGGTCCAAGTTCTTTATCAAACAGGATTTCTTTCGAAACGCCCCAACCTGCGCGTCGCACAAACCGCCCAGATGATCGTGGACGTCATGACGCCGGGCGGGCTCGACTCCGGAGGTCACGGGATCCGTTCCGCTCAAAAGGTGCGGCTCATGCATGCCGCTGTCCGTCGCATGATCGTCGAGGATAGCTCGGTGGGTTGGGACATCGCCCAGCTGGGCATTCCTATCAACCAGGCAGACCTTTTGTACACTCTCATGAGCTTCACCCAGGTGGTGCTCGACGGGCTCGCTCGACTCGACCTCGAAGTGACCTCGGAGGAAGCACAAGCCTATCTAGAAGCCTGGTCTCTCGTG
>CAYTRQ010000708.1:0-2330 GCA_964440025.1 uncultured Polyangiaceae bacterium
GGCCACACCCTCAACCCTCCTTGCGAAGCGAAGCGCGATGGCGCGCCTGATGTTATTCAACTACCAACCCAATCAGTGCACCGACGAGCGCGTTGCTTCGATAGGCGTAGCATCGACGGGGTGGCTCACCTCAAAAGAGGTCTCCGCTCCACGGGATTGCGCTTTCTCGGAAAGGACCACGACGCATGCAACGCACGCAAGCAGGTTCACGCGTCGCTCACTCCTGCCAACGTTGAATGGGTCGAAACTGGATGCGCCCCAGCTCGGCAGACGGAAGCTGCATGGCTTCTTCTTGGGACGTTGCCTACTTCTCCTCGCCGCTCCCCTGTTTTTCAGCACTGTGACTCAAGACGCTTGGGCCCAGCAGGAGCCAGACACCGCCGAGCCAGCCGAAGAACAGGCCGAAAAAGGCGACCCTGAAGAGGCCGAAAAGCAGGCCGACGAAGCTGCCGACGCCGAAAAAGGCGACGCTGAAGAACAGGCTGAAAAAGGCGCCGCCGGAAAAACCAAAGCCGAAGAAGGCAAGACCGCGAAAAACCAAGCCGACAGCGGGGAGACCCCGAGCGCCCCAACCGCAGAGGCTCAGGCTGAAGACGAAGACGAGGACAAAGCGGAATCAGAGGGCCCCACCGACGCTGCTCCTTCGGACGACGCGACCGATGCTGCTCCCTCGGACGCTGCCGCGGGCACAGAAATCGAAGCGGAAGAGGGCGACTCGACCGATCCGGATGCTCCAGATCCTGGCGAAGCCGAGGCCCAGCAGGACGCCACTGCCGAACAGACCGCAGGCATGTGGGAGCCCACCGCCCCCGAAGCAGAAGAGGAAGAGGAGGCCCCCGCGCCCACCGCGCCCCCCGAGCAGCCTCAACCTAGCGGTCCAGAGCTTCTTGAAGAGGACGTGTTGCGAGGCGCCGGCTATCTGCCTGGCTATCGCCGCCACAAAGCCATTAGCGCTTCCCGGTATGCGCCACACATTGGAAGTCGACCGGGCGGTGTCACACCCGGGTTTGGCGCTCCGATGCTGGGAGAAGACTGGACCTTCAAGTTTGCAGGTTTCATGACGGTCTCGGCTCAGTACAGCCTTGACTATCGGCGCGTCCCCGCCGAGGGCCAGGCCGGCACCGTTTTCCACGTTCCGCCCCAGACGGTCGACACCTATTACTTCTTCACGAGCACTTCGACAGTACCCGGAAATTGGGTGGGCATGCGTTTCAGCTATGGCAACTCGCGCGTGACGGCCACCATGTCCTTGGACACCTGGAACCCAACGCGCCCCACCACCTACTACCAGCTCGGGAGCCAGTACTTCATCAACAACGCCTACCTGGATTTCACACCTTCCAAGTTTGGCGATCTGAAGCTCAAGTTTCGCGTGGGGCGATTCAATCTCAACTATGGCGGGTTGGGGCAGTATGGGAGTGGTATCTACGTACAACCCGTCACGGGCGGTCCTCGAGGGATTGGATTTCTTGGCACCGCCGACTACAGCCTTTCGGACAAGGTCACTCTCCACGGCGAGTATGGCCTCATGGCTTCCCGGGACGGCAGTATCCCCGAGGACGTCGTGCCCAGTCCACAGCTCGGCTGGCGGCGGCCCGTCTGGGCGGGGTCATGGATGCCTCACGGACATGTGGGTTTCACCCTGCACGGCACCCCAGAACTGAAGGTCGAAGCCCACTACATTTCCGAGTTTAGCTCCGAAGATCGGAACGATCTCGAGCTCGATATTCCGGGAACGGTCCAAGTTGACGAATCCGACGTGCCTGATGCGCGCATTCGCACCTATGGGATCGACGCCAGGCTCAGCCACGACTCCTTTGGCTGGCTTGGCGCGGGGGCTTCCTACACGAACGCTCGCAATGCCTATGTCCTCCGGGGGCTCTTTACCTACGGCGGGATTGGAGAACAGCTCACCGATCGCTACCTCGGGGCGACATCCCAGGGTAACGGCGGGCTCTTCGTGTTCGGGCTCAACTACAACTTCAGCATCGGGAAGATAGTCAACTATCCTGGTTCCTTCAGTGGCGATGGCCCGGACATCACGATCAACACAGGTTTTCACCTAGTACGGGTCTCCAGCCCGTTCGAGGAATACGACGGGAAGGTTCGACACAAGTACGGGATCGATGGGCTCTATACCTTTCATCGGAACGTGGGAATCGGCCTGCGTGTCGATCGGGTGGTTCCCAACTCGAAGGATGGCGGTGAAACATTCCACGTCCTTGCCCCCCGCCTGACGTTCAAAACCGATTGGATCACCCACGAGCAGATCCAGTTGATCTACGGAAAATGGTTCTACGGACCGCGCACGCGCAACGAGGGAACAGGCC
>CAYTRQ010000709.1:0-2329 GCA_964440025.1 uncultured Polyangiaceae bacterium
GCCAGGCGGCTCTGCACTGCCGTGTGTCCCAATCGGGCCTCAGTATGCAACTGGTCAAACTCGAGGAGTTGCTGGGAGTCGTTTTATTCGATCGCAGCAAAAAGCCGGTTCTCGTCACTCCAGAAGGGAAGAAGCTCCTCGAGCAGATGCGCTCTATCCTGCGAGAAACGGAGCGTCTTGGTCAGTTGGCGGCGGAAGGGGACGAGCCCGCTGGTCCTTTTCGGCTCGGCGTCATTCCGACGCTTTCTCCGACGGTTTTACCTCTCTTTCTTGGCCACTTCATGAGAAAGCATCCGCGAGTCTCTCTCCTGGTGGAAGAGCTGACGACGGAAACGATCATTGCTCGTTTGCAGGCCGATTCTCTCGACGCTGCCTTGGCGGCGACGCCATTGAAGGTGCCGGCGTTGGGGGAACAACCCGTCGGCTATGAGGATTTCATGGCCTATCTTCCACCAGGCGATCCGCTGCTGTCGAAGGAGACGCTGCGCCAAAGCGATCTGGTCGAGCGGTCCTTTTGGGTCATGCCCGAAGGACACTGTTTCCGTGCCCAAGTGCTCACGTATTGTCGAAGCCAGCCGGAAAAGCGGCGCTTGCAACCTCGCGATGTCCCGCTGCACTTCGAAAGCGGGAGCTTCGAGACGCTGGTGCGCCTCGTCGACGGGGGACTCGGGGCAACGATCCTGCCGGCTCTCGTTGCGCGGGCGCTGCCCAAAAAGCGTAGAGCCGCGCAGTTGCGCACCCTCACGGCTCCAGTTCCCGTACGAGAAATCGGGATTGTCACCTCCCGGGCTGAACTGCGCCGCCGCGTGACCGATGCGCTGGTTGCGACCGTCCGGGAGGCTCTGGAGCCCCTGCTACCTCGCACGGGACGCCGCGAGGCGGTTCTTTCCCCACTGCCGAGCCATTCCGAAGAAGCGGGAGTGATCTCGAATGGCACATGAGAGACCTTGGGAACGGTATTGGACAACGGGCTCGCGACGCCTATGAACGAGCCCGCGTGAAGTTGTTGCAGCTGAGCCTCGTTCTGCTTGTTCTCGTGGGATGCGAGCAGAATTCCGCCCCGCCTCAGAAGAGTGGATCTCCCCCAGCGCCCGTGAGTGTCGCGCCGGTCACCGACGAGCCGATGCTCGTCCAACGTCGCTACCTCGGCGAGGTGTGGGCTGCTTCCGATGCACGCTTGACCGTCGCGGAGGCTGGGCGGGTAACCGAAGTTCATGTCGTCGAGGGGAGCGAAGTCAAAAAAGGGGATCTTCTCGTCGAGTTGGACGATCGATTGGCACGCGCACAACTCAGCGAGGCTGTAGCGCAGAAACGGCGGACGGAAGTGCAGAGTGGTCAGGCCGGTCGGGATGCCCAGCGGTACGCATTGCTCGAGAAGGAGCGAGCTGTGTCGGAGCTGGAGGCCCAGCAGCAGGAGAGCACCGCCGAGTCGCTTGAGGCGGAGAAGGAAGGCGCAGCAGCGTTGGTGGCAGCACGGGCGGAGAAAGTAGCGCGCCACAAGTTGCTCGCTCCGTTCGACGGGACCATCACAGTCAGGGCGGTGGATCCTGGTGACTGGCTCAATCCCGGCGAGCTAGCCTTGCAGCTTCTCACGCAGCAGCGCCTGGAGATCTTGGTACGTGTTCCTCCCTCTCTCCTCGATCGCATTGACGACGTGGATCAAATCAGCCTCAGAAGTGATGGTCGGTCTGTGTCAGGTCGCCTGGCGAGTCACGTCGGAGCCTTGGACCGGGAGACGCGGACCGGCCTACTGCGCGTGGAGCCCCAAGAGACGCCGCGGTGGCTGCGGCCCGGTGCCACCGTCGATGTGGTGTTCTTTTTGGAGCGACCTGGCGCTCTCAATGTTCCCGCAGATGCTGTAGTTCATGGGGCAGTGGGGACTCGCGTCATGCGCTTGCAAGACAAAGAGGGCGCGCTTTTAGCGGAGCGGATTGACGTCCGGGTTGTCGAGAGTGGAGGCGACCGGGTTTTGGTGGAGGCCGAAGGACTTTCACCCGGCGATCGAGTGGTGGTCCGGGGCAACGAGCGCCTCAGGCCAGGGCAGTCCGTCACCTTGAAGAATGTGACCGTTCCGGCGGGGGGCTCGTGACTCCTGGCCAGGCACAGGGCGAGGAGAACCAGCGCGAGTCCTCAGCTTCTGGAGGGGCCTCGCCCAGTGCAGAGAGTGCAGGCGGTCTTTTGTCCTTGGCCGTTCGACGCCCGGTGGCAGTGCTCTCTTGTGTCATTCTCGTGGTTCTGTTTGGGGCTCTCGCCATCGTTCGGTTACCCATTCAGCTCACACCCGACATTTCGACGCCGACGGTGACCGTCGCCACTCGCTGGCCCGGAG
>CAYTRQ010000710.1:0-2328 GCA_964440025.1 uncultured Polyangiaceae bacterium
CTTCTGGGAGGGCTTCGAAACCGCTCGAAACGTGAGTTGCCGAGGCACTAGGGCTATGGCAGCAACCACCAGGAACCCAAAGAAGAGAATCTTCGCAATACCTGCCGCTGCACCCGCAATTCCTCCAAATCCGAAAACAGCTGCAAGCAAAGCAACTACCAAAAATATCAAAGCCCAACGCAACATCACTTTCTCCTTTTTCGCGTAGTCACCCGGCAAAGCGCTCAGGGAGCCAATCGCCGCGCCTGCTGAAAGAGCCTTCGAGCAAACTTCAACGATCGCACTCAGACATCACTCAAGCAGTATTCGTGCCGCGCTACTTTTCGTCCCTCGTCGCCGACAACGGGCTACACAAAAAGGAAAGGGTCAGCAGTTCTTCTTGCGGGGCTTCGATGCCCAGCACGGCACGGACTTCGAGGTGTCCGTCGAGGGCATCCCCCAAAACGAGTGGTCCAACGTCCACGCCCAGGGCTACCTGGACCTGGCCTTCGTTCCCATCGAGACGATCCGCACCGTGCGCGTCATCAAGGGCCCCTTTTCCGTCGACCAAGGTGCCTTCGCGCTAGCGGGCAGCGCCGAGTACCAGCTGGGCATCGCTCCCGACAGCCTCGGGCTACGCGCCGCCTACACTCTGGGCACGACCAACCGCCATCGCGGCCTTTTGACTTGGTCCCCCCAAGAGGGCGACGGACACGACTTCGTTGCGCTCGAAGGCGTGCACGACTCCGGATTCGGCGCCCAGCGGGGCATCGCTCGAGCGAGCGCCCTTGGCAAGTGGCGAGTGCCGAACCTACCTCACGGCGTCACCCTTTCGCTGCTGGCAGGCGCCTACTACGGCGACTTCGAGCTGCCAGGCACCTTGCGCAACGAAGACGTGGAGCGAGACGAGCGAGGCTTTTACGACAGGTATGATCCGGCGGGGCACGGTCGCTCTACGAAAGGGTTCGACTGGTCGCGAGCTACCACTCTTACTCGGAAGACGTCGTCCGAGACGGCGGCGCACGCTGGTGGTTCCACGGGCACACCCACGACTCCTGCGACTACAAGTTCGGGCGCACGCGCGTGCTCTGCAATCCATTTGGCTCCCCGGATGCGGTCAATCGGGAGCTCCGGGGGGACTTGGTGGTGGCGTAGAGCGCATGACATGACCGCCAGAGGACCCAACGAGGCGTCCACCGCGCTGGGTGGCGCTCAGTAAACGAGCGGCAACACCCCGCCGGGACGCCCGAAGTGCGGGACGACGTCCTCGCACTTGGAGGGATCGCGTGGGAAGTCCTTCAGCGAAGGCGAATAGTAGAGGCAACCTGCTTCGTCGGGACGGCGCTCTTTGATGAAGTCATCAGCCTCATCCAGCGCGGACAGCCACTTCTGTTTGAGGTCCGGCAGGGACGGTGGCTCGGCGAGGTGGAGCCGCGCAAAGTCTTCCGGGTGATAGCGCCCCCGACGTCTCAACATTCCAAGAAGCATCTTGGGAGTGAAGCCGGGGTCCTTGCTGGCCCCCGCCCAAATCAATGGGCCTAGCAACAGAACACGATCGATGATGTCCACCGTATCCAAGAAATCTCGGGGTTCGTCTCGACCGACCAGCGCCAGCACCTTGTTGACGGCTAAATCGAGAGGATGCAATGCGAACCCAGCAACAGTGCTCTTGATCACGGGCAGGAAGCGCCAGGCGGTGTCGTGCACCCATTCAACTCTGGTGGCGTCTTCTCCCTGACGAACGACCGCTCGCACCAAGCCGTCCCGCGCTACCTGAACCTGCACCTCGTATCCCGCACTCTCAAGCCGCCGACGGTCATCCGCAAAGGCAGTGGCTACCCGTTCCGCGCTGTCGTTGAAATAGTCCAGGTCATTGCTGTAGCGCAGCGAGCTTGGCTCGATGTGCAGGGCTGCGCCCCCCGCAAGATAGCTGTCCGGCGATCTTCCCTCTGCAAGCAGCCGAGCAACGGCTTCCTGAAACGGTGTTAGCGGCATAGTTTGGCTCCGCGTTCCCAGCCTTCCCTGCCCCCAAACTCCATCAGGCGTTCCGCAACCCAGGCGACGTCCTTTTCCTCAATGACGTAGTCGGGATCGAACGACCAGAAGCAGGCAGCATGAAACTCCCGATAGGCCCGGCGAGCCTCCCGCACGCGGACCATCTTGCGCGCCTGCTCCTCACTAAGAGTGCGACGACTCTCTCGCCCGCCGCGGCGACCGATCTCGGCTAGGTACTTTCGGGCCTTCTGGTCCATGAAAGGAAGCGTAACCCGCTTACGATATTAATCAAACAAATCTAGCTAGTTCCCGTCTACAAATGGCGCTTCGTCGCCCGCCCCTTGCGGGGCGAGG
>CAYTRQ010000711.1:0-2327 GCA_964440025.1 uncultured Polyangiaceae bacterium
CACCAGCAACCGTTCGACGAGACGGTCGACGCCATCGCCGACGACGTCGTTCACGGTCGTCACGTCCAGCGAGGGTCGACCCAGTACGGCCAGAAGGACGTTCGAGGCACGGGCAACCGAGCTGGAACTTCCTCAGGGGCTCGCCCTGAATGGGGGGGAAGTCCGCTTACCCAATCTGGAAGTGACCGATCTCACCGTCGAACTCCCCGATCTTTCGGCTCTCCGATCGAGCGACGACCAGCCTCGCGCGGCTGATCGACCAACAGGCAACCCATCGAAACAGGGGGACCGACAAAATTCTCCGCAGAACGGGTCATCCCAGTCCCCCCTGGGCGTTCTCGACGCATTGGCCGGACGGTTCCACGTCGATCTGAAGGTCGATGCCACGCTGCCACTTCTCGGCCGGCGCAGGGCAACTCACCGGTTCCGCGTTCCCGTGCATCAAGGCGCGATCGACTTCCACGATCTCGAGCACGACTTGTCTTCCCTCGAGGATGCGGTCTTAGACTTCCGTGTGCGGGACGGCAAACTATGCCTGGAACGGGATCTTTCCATGATGCGATTTTGGAGCAAGGTTCTCGTTTATTGGGAGTTCGAAGAACCGGACGAGCAAAAACTGGCCAAACAAAACCGTGTGCGACTTCGCAGACTCGCTGCACCACAAGTGCCCAAGCCACGGAAGGAAGAGGAAGTCGAAAAAGGGACGAAGGGTGCCGTGGTCAGGCAGCTCGACTTCAACAACGTCGATGTAGCGCTGAGCCTGGCCCGCTCCTCGGTCCCCCTCTCTAACGGGGCGCAACTCCGTCTGGGAACAGACGAACGGCAGGCCTGTGACTCGCTGAAGATTACAGGAGACGTCTGCTACGAGCCCGGCCGCTCCATCGATCCCACCAAGCTCGACATCTCCGCCTCGAAACTTCACTTCGGAATCGATCAATTGCCCGCGGGGCAACGCACGCTCGATATCCGTGGAGCGGACATCGACGCGATCCGTGACGTCGCCATCCATTTGGATGGCATCCAACCGACATCCCTAGCCGCCGCCGTCAACGGCATCCATCTGCAACAGATAACACTGAAGAATTCGGAATAGTGCCCGAGCCTCAAGGCGGATCACAAGCGCGGTGACAAGTCTGAAGATCCCAGATTGCTTTCCATCGCCTCCCGGAAAAGAGAGGACCCGTGGTCACCAAATCGAGCCGCTGGTAGAGTTCGGCCAGGCATTCGTCTTCGAGGAGATTTTTTCCCTGACGCAGCGATTCCACGTATCCGGCGGGGATTTCCCTCCGGAAATGCCCGGGACGTTCCCGACCGTCGCTTTGGTAGCGGATCCTCGCCAAGAGCGGATCACTCAAACCCATGCTCTCAACGATGTGCAGCTCCGAATGATCCGAGAATCCAACCATGCCGATGAGCGGAAAGACCACGACTCCATCCTTGGCCCTCTCCTTGACAGCCCGATCATAGTCACGAAGGTAGCCATGAGAGCGCCATTTTTGAGCATTGATGTTCTGCGAGAGCGCCGTGTGCTCCGCATAGCAGGAACGCTCATCGGGAACGCCGGCCGGACCAATGTTACAGTCAGTATCTTGAATGTCCGCTCGATGATCGCTCATTGCCCCCATGGCCGGAAACAGTGCCGCAGCAAAAGCCGGAACCCAGATGGGATCTTTTATCGGAAGATGGATCAAAGTGAGCGCGACGAGGACGACTGGCGCAGTCAAGAATCGGCCGCTCATGAAGTCACCACCGATGAATAGCGGATAAAGGGCATAGCAGACCCCACTCAACAGGAGCCATCGTAGCGGGCCTCGGGAAACCCGCAGCGGCGCGCTCACTCCCCCTATGAGCAAAATCAATACGAGGAGCGGATCACGGTATGCGGAATCGACCAAGTAGCTGAGGCCATCCACCATCTTGGCGCCGATTGATAGACCGTGTTGAGCTTGGCATACGCAGTGTTCGGGAGCAGAGCGCCATAGTAGACGAGCGCAAAACCGAACCAAGCAACCAACAACAAGACGGCAGGCCACACAGCTCCTAACATACGGCGCGGGTTTCTCGCCAACGCATAGATACTCGCCGGAAGTACCAAGAGCGCAAAGTCGAAGCGCGTGAGTACAACGAGTCCCGCTAGCAAAGAACCGAGCCTGGTTGGCTCTCCCCGAACATGCAGACGCTCAAGGCAAAACCCGGCGATGAGAACGTGTGCCAGGGAGTTTTCCAAGCCGGAAGTGCTGAACGCCAAGATTGACGAGGACCCGCTCAAGAGCACGAAAAAGAGGGCTTTCGCCCAAGGCCTTTTCTTCGACGTCAGTCCAACGAGC
>CAYTRQ010000712.1:0-2304 GCA_964440025.1 uncultured Polyangiaceae bacterium
ATTCCGCTGGGGGCAGTACGGGCAACGTCCGTTCTGGGTGGGGTCAACGGGGGGGGACCTTCTCGCATGGGATGAACAAGAAGCTCGGGCGGCCTCCGACCCGCGTGGACGTTGCCCAAGCACTGCGTCTGCGGCGACAGGGCCTGTCCGATCGAGCGATCGCAAAAAGGATGGGCGTTGCGAGGGCGACGTTGCAGCGGGCGAGGAACCAGATTGACGCACCCGGTTAGATGATTTTGGGGACGCGTGTATCGCGGCCGCTTGACTCGAAACGCGCTGCGTGACTGCAAGGGCCGCCCAAGCTAGTATTTTGACGTCATGGAGAAGGTCTTTGAATGGACAACACCGGAAAAGGCAATTCAAAGCGAAGTCGCCTACTGGGCTCTCCAGAGCATCGAAGATCGCGTCTCTGCCGTCGAGACTTTGAGGCAGGCCACCTTGGGGATTGACACCGATGAAGCTCCCGCCCGATTGGAGCGAGTTTATCGACTTGCTGTGCGCCCATCGCGTTAGGTTTCTCATCGTGGGAGCGCACGCGCTTGCTGCTCACGGTCGGCCGCGGACTACCCAGGACATCGACTTCTGGGTGGAGCCGACCAAGGACAATGCGATGAAACTCTGCAAGGCGCTCGGCGAATTTGGCTTTCCAGCCCTTGCGGGGGCAGTCGAAGAGTTCTCGACAGTCGAACGAATGGCGACCCTGGGCGTCCCGCCGCTTCGAATTGATGTGATGACCAGCGTTGATGGACTCGACTTTTCCGAGGCTTGGGAAGGGCGCCTTCAAGCGAAGTTCGGTCAGCACGAGGTGAGCTTTCTGGGTCGCGAGGCGTTCATCAAAAACAAGAAGGCATCCGGCAGGCCAAAGGATCTCGCTGATATCGCGCTTTTGGACGAAGCCAACGACTGATCTCGCCGCTGTCACGACGGGCTTCTCTCTTCTCACGCGAGGACGCAAAACGCGACCTCGATGGCAAGCGACAACTTTCGCGAGATGTTTCTCTTCCACGTCGAATTGGCAGGTCTCGTCATGCGACCTGGTCGGCTCTTTTTGCTTGATGCAGGAGCGTCCTTTGCCGACCTCCACCGGGCGATTCAGGACGCATTTGGCTGGGAAAATCGCCATCTGTGGTCCTTCCGCCACCCCAACGGCAATCCAATCGTCGAAGGCGCGGACGGAGAGGGAAGGCCTATCGACCTCGCCGCTCGCCTGCCTCTGGCTTCCCTGTTCGATGGAGAAAAGTGCTGCCAGTGGTGCCACTACACATACGACTTCGGTGACGACTGGGTTCACGAGGTGAAGTTGGTGAGCTTCCAGGCTCGATCAACACCTTTTCGACGGGAACTCGTCGACGGCCTTCTCGCTTGTCCTCCAGAGGATCGCGGCGGAGCGCCCGGTTATGAAAACCTGCTGCAATTTCTGGTCACCGGGAAGGATGAGCTCATGGGTGACCCAAGCGCGCTCGCGGAATGGATCGGAGACTGGGATCCCGATCACTTTGACCCAGCGAAGGCTGCAAAGAAGCTCAACCGGAAGAGATTGCCGGCACCGTTGTGAGTACGTCAGGGTCCGGCGACCGCGACCGGTTTCCACCCCGCAGAACGATTTTAGAACCCAACTTTCCCCAATACCTATTGGGAAAGTCACTGCTGCGCGCCCGGGTAGATGAATTTAGGGACGCGGTGCATCCCGTTCCCGTGCTGGAACGGATTGCATGGCGGTGCCCAGATACCTCGCCCCGGCGAGGCGATGACTCAACAAGTAGTGAACATGACTGGGTGAGTTCCACTTTTCAGCTTCCACAATGGGCATACAACGACGACTTCGTGGGCTGAGAAGAGCCCCCCGAATCCCCCAAACACAGAGAAGCACCCAGATAAATGAATTTAGGGACGCGGCGGTGGAGGGAGCATCAGGTCTTCGAGAAAGAATGCCGAAAGATCGTGGCGGCCCTCGAGCTGAGCCTTCTTATAGACGGCCCTTGCTTGTTGACGCGCCGTGGATTCGGTCACTGAGCGAATCTTGGAAATTTCTCTGTGACTCAGACCCTTGAGGAGAAGCAGCGCGACCTCTTTTTCCGCATCTGAAAGTCCCCAGGTATCGAATTGCTGATCCATGGCCTCCGAAAGTCCACGGAGTAGCTCTCTTGTTTGGGCCCTCCACCTGCTTGCTTCTTCTGCTTTTTCGGAGAGGCTCTGGGCGAGAGATTCTGCTCGCGCCTGCGCCGCGCGCGCGCGTCCCAATGTCTGGATCAGACGCCACACCGCAAATGCTGCGCCCAGTGAACCCAACAGAAGAATGGCTCC
>CAYTRQ010000713.1:0-2300 GCA_964440025.1 uncultured Polyangiaceae bacterium
CCGATCGCTTCGCCACCGCTCATGTAGGCGTTTTGGCCTATGACATGGTGCATTTCGTGACCAAGGTGCCCGAGTGGCCCGCGCAGGAGCAGGGCCCATTGGCGCGCTTGCTGGGAGAATGCACGGTGGTGGTTTTCGATCACTTACAGAAGACGATGACCATCGCCTCGACGGAAGAAGCCCATGTCCAAGACGCCGAGCATCACCTACGAGCTGCCAGGGTTCTGAAGCCCGTCCAGCCACCCGATCCCCAGGGCCAACCGAGCGATCTCGAGATCAGCATGTCGGACGAGCACTACTCGCAGGTCGTGGACCGCTGTCGCGAATACATCCGGGCCGGAGATGCTTTTCAGGTGGTGCCGGCGCGGACTTTCAGCGTCCCGACCGAAGGGACCGACCCTCTCGAAGTCTACCGCAATCTGCGGGTCCTTTCCCCGGCGCCGTACATGTACTTTTTGGATCTTCCCGAGGATGACGGCGCGCCCGCCATGGCCATCGCCGGGGCAAGTCCCGAGACCTTGGTGCGGGTCGAGGCGGGAAAGGTCTATCTGCGTCCCATCGCGGGGACCCGTCGTCGGGGAAGGACGCCCGAAGAGGACGATGCCCTGGCCGAAGAAATGATGGGCGACCCGAAGGAAGTTGCCGAACACGTCATGCTGATCGATCTCGCCCGCAACGACATCGGTCGCATCGCGGAGACGGGGACCGTTCGAGTGCCAGCGCGGCTCTTCATCGAACGTTATAGCCATGTGATGCACATCACCAGTGAGGTCGAGGGCGTTGTCAAGAAGCAGCTCACTCCTTGGGACGTGCTGCGCGCCACCTTTCCTGCAGGCACGCTTTCAGGGGCACCCAAGGTGCGCGCCATGCAGATCATTCGTGAGTTGGAGCTGAGCCCTCGAGGGCCCTACGGGGGAGCCATTGGCTACGTGACGCAGGGGCTCGACTTGGACTTCGCCATCGGGATCCGCACCGTGGTCATGCAAAATGATCGCTTCGAGGTGAAGGCCGGTGCGGGCATCGTGTTCGATAGCGATCCGCCGCTCGAATGCCTGGAGACGCGCAATAAGGCGCGCGCCGCTTTGGCTGCCGTGGAAGCAGCGCGCCAGCGACACCGGGAACCTCTCGACTGATTCTCCCCGGCTGCTAGGGTCGCGAGCCATGAGTCAGCAGGACGATCGCGGAAGCGAGCAGGATCAATCCGCTCAGGGCCACTCAGCCGACCAGTCGGGCTCCTCGGGCGGGCCAGACGAAACCACGGCGCCGTTGCTTTTGTTTGCCGCGATGTGCGTGGGGCTCTTTCTGTCGCTTCCCAGTGCTCATTCGCACGCTCATTCTCATGAGCACGGCCATCCTCATGAACAAGAAGCTGTGCATAATGTGAGCTCGGCTGTTCGGGAAACCACGGACCGCGACCACGTAGAAAGGGAGGACGACCGGCGATCCCAGGGAGTCGAGCTCGAGGACTTGGAAGGAAGAGATCTCGCCGATCTGGAGGAGGAGTCCGAGGAATTAGCGGAGGAGGCCGAAGAAGAGAAGGAAGAGGAGACCGATCCCGAAGAAGAGCTCGAGGAGGAAGAGCCGCCGGAGAAAGAGACCGAGCTCGGGACCCCGGCGGCTTCTCCTCGACCTGCGCCTGCGGTCCCCTCTGGGCCTGCTCCTTCGTCGGCACCGTCTGCCGCACCTGCCGCGCCACGCAGCCCTCCGGTGGGAGCTTCTGACTCAACCTCTACGGAGGAGATGGCCCCAGCACCCGGCGCGTCACAGGAGCCGTCCGAGCCATCTTCCGGTTCGGACTCGGGATCGTCGGAGACCGAACCCTCGGACGCGACGTCCGGGACCGGGGCTGCCTCGAAGGAGTCGCCGAAACCGGAGCCGACTCCAACAGAGGGATCGCAAAACGAAGCGTCTCCTGACGGCTCTGCCCCTTCACCTGACGGCTCTGCCCCTTCAGAAGGCGACGCTCCTGAGTCCCAGGCGGCACCTCAGCAATAGTTGCCGCGCCGGCCGAGGCTGGTCCTGAAGACGACCGGGGTCGCGCCGGCCGAGGCTGGCCCTGATGGGGGTCGGACGACTGAGGAAGTCGCAGCCTCGGGGCTAGTCCAGCCGCCCGGCAGATCGCTTCCGCCTCCGAGGACGGTCCGGAGAACGGGTGAGACCGTCCTTGGAGGCGGTCCAGCCACTTCTCTGGCTTTTGCACTCTTTGCTTGTTGGACGACATCCCGGAACGAACTTCCGGGACGTCGTACTAGTGCCTCGGCAACTCACGTTTCGAGCGGTTTCGAAGCACTCCCAGAAGT
>CAYTRQ010000714.1:0-2294 GCA_964440025.1 uncultured Polyangiaceae bacterium
GAAGGTACTTGTCCCCCGAGCCCTTGGGTCTCATGGGGGGACTGAGTCCATTCGGATATGCGGCGAATGATCCGATTCACTTGGTGGATCCGGATGGGTTGAAAAAAACAGTGACTTCCACCGCATCAGGACGGGGCGTCAGTGGATCAGGGGTGAGTGGCAAGTCCGACGGTGTTTTCGATGGGCTCCACCCTCTCGTGCAGGAAGCCGTGAAGCCGCAGATGGGAGACGGGAGCGCCGTAGTGTATGAGAACGGGCGGCGCTCCCCCCTGACTTGCGGCGAGCCAAGAGCTGTGTCTGAGTATCTTTATGCATACGAGGAGAAATATGACGTGAAATTGGATCCGAAGAGAGGCAAGAAGGAGGATATCCAAAGGGCTTTAAGCGAAATGAATGTGAGTTCTGTAGATACAGATTCCGGAGAGGCTCGGGCTCCGTGTCCAAATTGCTCGCAGATGTTCTGCAACTTGATGGCAAAATACGGGCAGCCACAGCCATCTCAGATCTCCGCAGGCGCTCTCTCCTTATACGATCAGAAGAGGACCGGAATGTCCTCGAGCAATTTTATTCCTCCACCGGAGGGGCACGGCGGCTACGGGAGTTACGAGGCGGCCTTGGCCGCGTTTAAGCCATGACGATTGATGCGGGGCTTTTGAATCAACTCGAAGAGGATAAGTGGGCGCAGCAGACGCTGGCCGAGTCAGGACAAGAACTTCAGGTGCGTGCAATAGAGCGCTGTTCCGATGCCAGGGACCTCGACCTGGTAATGAGGGCGCTTGATGATGATGAAAACGACATAATCTGGTTGGCGCCGAGAGGCGCGACCGCACTCCTCGAAAAGCTGGAATCGTGGGAAGATGAGGAAGGGCTTGTTGCTGGACTGGTGTGGCTTGGAAGCGTCATTTCGAAAGAAGAGTGGCTCTTTCGTCCCCACATTGCGGAAGATTTATGGCCCCCCGTGCCCTTTCCCGGTGCATTGCCCTCCCCGGCCTTTCCCGGCGCACTACGAGTTGAACAGGAGATTGGCCACATTCGTCGTTTCTGTCGCTCGAGAAGCCCTACGGTCCGAACGGCGGCCGTACACTTGCTCGCTCGCTGCAGGACAAGTTCTGTTGAGGACCTGGAGCTATTTCGAGAGTTGCTTTCAAGCGAGGAAAACGATGTTGCTGTCTGCACCCTCCTCATCTCTTTGGGGGCTGTTTCCTATCGTTTAAACGATCCAACTCCCTTTGCGGGCGAGCTCTGCCGGAACGTCTTGAACTGTCAAGAGGCCCCTGGTCGGTTTGATTGGCCTCGATTCGGTGCTGCCATTGGTTCAGCTTTTCTGGACCCACACTTGAGTGTCATGGCGGCTCAGATGCTCATCGCCGCGGCTCGTTCTCCGGTCCAGCTTCCCGACGCGTGGGGATGGCCGAGATTTGAAAAGTCTGACTCACTCGTTCTTGTTTCCCGTATTGCCCAGTGGACGTCGTTTCCCGAATCGGCTTCGAAACTACTGCTCCCGCTCACTGGTGCAATGTTGGACCCTGATAGGGAGGAATGGGGGCGCGATATTTGCGCGGCGGCCCTCCGACTCGTGTTTGGTGAGATCCCTTCCTGGTTCAAAAAGGACGGTCTCGCCCGCAGTGAGCTCAACGAGTCTCAATTGTTCGTACTTGACACGCTCTCACAGTCTGCATGGAAGTACTGCTACTGCGTGAGAGACCTGGGATTTTTTAGCCGGAAATCCCTCGAATCATTTCTGAAAGGTGAAGAGCCAATATGGGTAGATACTCCGGTGGTCATCGATGGCCGCGTGTGCCTTTGGCCAAGCGTCAAGATCATAGGGCGAGTCTGCGCGGGAGGATTGTCCCCGGAAGCAGCTGGTCGCGCGATCGCAGCCAGTCATCCATTATCAAGTTGTTGTAACATATCTCTTGAATTTCACCTGGAAATCGACGGTCGCTTCCGCGGAGTGAAGAATGATCAGGCGATTCTTGCCGTCGCTCAAAACATCTTCCGTTCCCATCCTTCCGGACGCGAGGCAGCGCAATCTGCACTTCAGGCATGGCCCGTGCGGAGCGACTGGCAGTTGGAAAGAAAGGAAGTCATTCTTTCGAGTTTGGGTTGAGAATGGTCAATTACCAGCAGAATCGGTTCCCACGGGCTCATGTCCAGCGCCTAGTAAAGTTGAACTGTTTTGTGCCTGCCCCTGGTGGCCCTGGTTGTTGATTTCGAAATCGCGGCCGCAATCGGTGACCGAATTGAGGTCGTAGGATTTCGGCGCGCTTGCTGAATTGCGGTCCGAAAAATTG
>CAYTRQ010000715.1:0-2291 GCA_964440025.1 uncultured Polyangiaceae bacterium
CGAGAGAAAAGTGGTCTCCCTACCGACCACTTTTATGTGGTCGCAGCACTAGTTGTACGTCCAGAATGTCGTGACTCGCTCGATCAGTCCGTCGCCATCGCCGTCCTCTGATCTTGTATCGAGCCTTCCTGACTCGTCGAACTGAAAAGATATCGTACTCAGGATTCTCTTCGGGTTGGTTTCCCGGTGTTCCTGAAGGGTGATAGCGCCACGATCGTTGTACTCGTACCGAGTAACATTGTCCGGCGTCCCGTCGGCGTAAAGGTAGCTCACGGACCAGTTCAGGAGATGGTGATACGAAGGGACCCCGCAGCGATTGCAAGGGATGCGATCAATGGGACGCTTCTCTTCGTTGATCCGGACGGCCGGGTACATGGCGACGTGCGGGCAGAATTCGGAACCTTTGCATAGCCCTTCGCGCTGCCGCTGGGCGGAAGCTCAGAATCTGGTAAACTATCCCTGTGAAGAAGTTTACCGCCGTCATCGAAAAGGATTCCGAAACGGGCTTCTTCGTTGGGTTTGTTCCAGGTTGGCCGGGTGCGCACTCGCAAGGCGAAACCCTTGATGAACTGAACGCCAACCTAGCCGAGGTCATTTCCATGCTTCTGGAGGACGGCGAGCCGACTGTCGAAGCGGAGTTTATCGGCACCCACACAGTCCAGGTTGCATAGTGCCGCCAGTTTCTCCCCTTCCTGCACGAGTCATCATCGGAATTCTTAGCAAACTCGGTTTCGTAGAAGTGCGCCAGCGCGGATCGCACACGGTAGGGCAACAACCGTTCCCATGCATCCAGGTAGGGATATCTCGCCGACTCTTGTTCGAAAGATTGCGCGAGACATCGGTCTTTCGAGCGACGAGTTCTTGTCTTACAGATAACAGCCCTCTAACTAGCAATTGCTGCCGGCGGCGATTGTGTAGATTTCGACTCCTTCGAGAGCCAGTGGTTCGGCCGCCGCTGATTCACTCCCTTTGGTCGTGGCGGCCGCTCGGTGTAACCTGCAGCGCCTTGCGCGGCAGCAGAATGGCAAGGTGTTCGGCGGAGAACAGGGCAAACTGCCATGCGCTACAGACTTGATGAGATTCTCGACGCCTGTCGAGAGTTCGGGGTGACTTCAGAACGCATCGACAAAGACCGCGTGGACGTGGTCCTTGAGCCAGGCTGCACCCTATCCTTTCTGAATCTGGACGGTGTTGATAGCTTGGTCGGGTTTGATGGTACGCCTTGGCACTCCCATGACCTTGTCCCATTCACGACCATTCCACCGGAGTACATAGAGTGCGACTGGGCTTTTTGGATGAAGGCCATGAACTGTCCGAGGTTGGGGCTGGGCTCTTTGGCCAAGGTTGCTAACTTCCACTGCCTCCTCAGCTAGCGCGTGGTATCACCCTGGCTAATGATTCTTGAAGTTGCGGTGCTCAACATCCGCCCCGGTCTTTCGACGGAGTTTGAACAAAGCTTCGCGCAGGCGCAGTCAATCATTTCCAGCATGCCCGGCTACGTGCGGCACGAGGTGAGGCGTTGTCTCGAAGACGGAAACAAGTACCTGCTGCTGGTTTGGTGGGAGGACTTGGAGAGTCATACCGTCGGTTTTCGGCAGTCACCCCGGTACCAGGAGTGGAAGCGACTTTTGCACCACTTCTATGATCCTTTCCCTGTTGTTGAGCACTTTGAAAAGGTCGAGGGGCTTCAGACTTCGGCGACCTCGGGTTAGCACCCGCTGCGTCTCGGGGGGTGGGCGTAACCCTGAGGCTACAGTCCGACAGCATCTGCTTACGGTCAGGGCGTCAGCGACGCGCTTGTCATCGATTGTCGTGGATATGGACTGGACAGGGCATATGAGTGGAGGGATATTTTGCGAGCGGGCTCCACGGGGGGGGGATTGCTAGATGGAAGGACCTCCATCGGGCGAGTTCGTGTGGTCATCGATCATAGGAATCGAAGCGGGACGACTCCTTTCCATCGCGGCGGAGCGGTCATGCTCCCGCGGAGCCGTTCGGAGGCACTTCGAGCAAAACCAACGCCCAGGAGGCACGCCATGAACTTTGCAAACACCAAATATCCCACGGCCGTTCCCTTCAAGCCAGCAGCAGCACTCAGTGCTTGCGCGGCACTCATCGTCACGGCCGCAGCCTGTTCCAGCGGCGCTCCAGGCGGAGATAGCGGCGACCTGAAAACCACCAGGCAAGCCATCACAGCCAGCACGACCTTCTGCGTATTGGCCGAGGGGAACCTCTCCCTCTTCGATCGGGCGATTGCGCGCGGCAGCACCGGGTCTGGTGACTTCCTTCAG
>CAYTRQ010000716.1:0-529 GCA_964440025.1 uncultured Polyangiaceae bacterium
GAGAGAAAAGTGGTCTCCCTACCGACCACTTTTATGTGGTCGCAGCACTAGATGAGAACCTCAAGTGTTGGGGCGCAAATGGATCGGGTCAGCTAGGTTACGGTGATCGAACGACCCGGGGCCGGTACGCCGGCAATGTTCCCTCGACGCTATCGGCGGTGGACGTTGGAGCCAACCCACCCGCACAGGTATCGACTGCCTACAGCAATACATGCCTTCTGCTCGAGGGCGGCACCGTGAAGTGCTGGGGCCAAAACGGCAGCGGTCAGCTAGGTCTGGGCTATGTCTCCACGACGTATGTGGGGCACGCCAGACACCGTTCCCTCCATGCTTCCAGCAGTTCGGATCTTTCAAGGAGCACACAGGTGAGCAAGATTGGTCTTTTGCAACTGAGCCTTTGTAAAGCGACAGGCGCCCGTCCTTGCCCTGAAAAGGGTGGGCGACGGAGTGGCCGTTTCGCGCCGCGAACGAGCGACGCCTTCCGTAGGTAGCCGGTTGACAACGTGCTTGGGCGCGGCTCTCCTCGCAC
>CAYTRQ010000716.1:539-2286 GCA_964440025.1 uncultured Polyangiaceae bacterium
AGTCTGCCGAGTCCAATCCGTCGAACGAACTGTTGAACTTCCTCGTCCGTGAGGAAACTCGCGTAGGTGATAATCATGAGCGTACTGAAGACCGGAATGCGCATGGTGATCTCGA
Source organism: uncultured Polyangiaceae bacterium (assembly GCA_964440025.1). Lineage (GTDB taxonomy): Bacteria > Myxococcota_A > Polyangia > Polyangiales > Polyangiaceae > NIC37A-2. Next base: position 655 of record CAYTRQ010000716.1, read on the forward strand.
TCGCAAGATGAAATGCAATTCCGGCAACCAAACAGAAGGGTCTGGCCGCTCGATTCCAGACCAGGATGGGGAAGAGCATTTCGAAAAGAATGGTGCCCCAGGCCATGATGAGAAGGATCGGTGTCCAGGTAATTTCCATGGGCCACTCCACCAGCGCCGGAGAGGCGTAGGTGTGATACAGAGCGCTGCCATCGTGCCAACCCGAGGAGCGAAACTTGACCCCAAAGGCATAAAGGTAGATGTAGGAAACCTGCAAGGCCATCAGGCGCTGGCTCCACTTGGTGGCCGGGGGCGCTGGCTTTCCTATTTGCTTCCGGATTGCCGAGTCGAGGGACCACACGCGCCCCAAGGGGAGCAAGATGCAAAGTCCCATGATCAAAATGAAGAGGTGGTCGCCCCGATTGTCGATGAAGGGGTTTCTGTGCATCAACGCGACGTTGGCCAGGTAAACGACTAGTGCGGAAGCGCGAGGGAATAGACCTACGGTCATGGTGATGCTGCAGACGATGCTCGCTACGACAACAGCGGAGGTGAACTCGCGGCTCTCCGGTGCGAGGGACAGGATTGAAAAGACCTGATGTTCGGATCCGGCGACGTGTCGCCAAGGGAGGACCCCTTGTTCCGTAAAGTAGCGATCCAAGTTGATCCAGTTGCCGAACCCCTTCCAGAGCGCAAGAAGCCCCATGGCCAGGCGGAGTAGGGCGGCGGGGTAACCTTCGGTTTCTTCCGTAAAGAAATGAAGAATGCCTTTGGGGCTCAAGTCGAGGTCTTCGAACTCCAGTATCGATTTGAGCTTGCTCATTTGAGGCATCTCCTTCGCATGAGTGTCTTTCCTTCTCCTTCGTTCATGCGATTGATTCTCTTGAGGCGAATCGCAATGAGCTCTCGTTCAGGCGTGCTGTGTTCTCGGCACATGTACCGAACGAGATCCGGACCCCAGCGTTGTCGAGTGTCGTCATTCCCCATGTGAGCTCGGATCTTTCTCATTCTCTGATCGCGAATTCGCACCCAAAGGCTGTCTTCAACGGGCGGGGAAAGCTGAACTTCTTTTCGATCGCGAGTGACACCGTAGATGAAGATGGGGAGCTCGGTTCGGGGATGAGCGAACATTCCCCAAGTGCGAGCCATTCCCAGGCCGTCCGTGTACCAACCGATGAGCGGCCAAAGCCGCTCTCGGTAGCGTTCATGGACCCCACGAATCAGCATCATTGACAGAAACAAGATGGTAAACGCCGTCGCACCGGCTGTGCGGATGCGCCCGCCGAGGGGTTGCGCTTTGTACATGCGCCTCGCGAGTTCGCGCGCGCTGAGCTCTTCTTCGTCGTCGAACTCGCCGGACTCTTCTTCGTCGTCGAACTGGCCGGGCTCTTCTTCGTCGTCGAACTGGCCGGGCTCTTCTTCGTCGTCGAACTGGCCGGGCTCTTCGCCCTCTCTGCCCTCTTCGAGCTGGCGTTTTGTTGTCCCTGCCCGGTTCCCGGAAGCGCGCGGCTCGTCTTCGCCACTCATGAACTGGAGCATAGCAGGGAGTGTTCTGACTCGCGCGCTCGAATGACGAACATTGAGGTGATCAGGGCGTCAGCCAGCGGTTGCATCTAGGGAGAGAACTAGTGCTGCGACCACATAAAAGTGGTC
>CAYTRQ010000717.1:0-1325 GCA_964440025.1 uncultured Polyangiaceae bacterium
GAGGGAGCGGTCCGCGTAGCCCAGTCGGAAGTGCTCGCTCATCTCGGAGTTCCGCAGGCCGCGTGATTCCAGATACGAAAGGGCCTCCGGCGAGCCCTTCAGCGTCTCGGTGTAGTAGCTCACCACGCGGCCCAAAAGCTCCTGCTCGCTCACGCTCGCGTCCACCAGCGGCGTGAGCTTCTGCGTCGTCGAGTGCTTGGCGACCTTGCTCCCGCGTCCCTTCGGCAATTCAGCGGCTAAGGAAGGAATGTCGCTCCTCAGAAGCTCGACGGCATGCCGGAAGCTCACCCCCTCCGCTCGCATCACCCAATCGATCACGCTCCCGCCCGCCTGACACGCCCCCAGGCAGTGCCACAAATTCTTTTCGGGCGTGATCACGAGCGACGGCGTCTTGTCGTCGTGGAAGGGACACCGGCCCAAGAGGTCCTTGCCCTGTTGCTTGAGTTCGACTCCTGCGCGCATCGCGAGGCGCTCGACGCTGATTTCAGCCTTCAATCGCTCGATTTCCGCTTCGCTCACTCGTGCCATCTCGCCTCCCAGCTCCAAAAAACTGTCAAGACCGAATTTGGCCACCGACAGCTTCCCTACGGACTGTTCATCTTGTAGAAGTGTACTACTACAAAGACAAGCACTGAAATGAGTTCCTCCGAGATCACTCCGTACAATGGCTTCGTGCCGCGGAAATCCTCCAAGCCCAAAGCTGCTCGCCCAGCCCAAGGAGCCCGAATGCTCGCTTTCCGAAAGGCCGCTGGCCTCACACAAAACGAGCTCGCCGAGGCTGTCGGTGAAACTCAGGAGAACATCTCGTTCTGGGAGCGGACCGACAAACCTCCTCGATCAGACGTTCTTCCTGATCTTGCAAAAGTTCTCGGCGTCACCGTCGACGACATCCTGGGTGTCACCAAGACAAAGAAGACCAGCCCGGTAGCAAAGCGAGCGACAAAACCTGCCGGACAAGTCCAGCGGGCCTTCGAAGAGGTCAAAAAGCTCCCTCGAAGGCAGCAACAGAAGATCCTCGACGTCGTATTCGCGATGCTCGAGCAACGAGACCGCAAAGCCAGCTAAGCGCCTCCCGCGCACCACCCCTCAGGCGGCTAAAATAGACTTAGCGGCTGGCCAGGGGTCTATTTTTTGATCAAAAAGAGAGACGCCGCGCGCTCTCACAATCAGCTACGTTGTCCATGCGCACTCAATCGCACAACCGCCTAAGTGTCGCTGCTGCCGACGGTTCTGCGCCCCGCGGCAGAGCTCTCACTTAGGATACGTGGATGGCGCACCTCCACACTGAGCCACCGCAAGCAAATGCGAGCACTTGACTGCGGGCT
>CAYTRQ010000717.1:1335-2284 GCA_964440025.1 uncultured Polyangiaceae bacterium
TTCTCCATTTCACCCTCCGTGAAGTACGTCGATCAGGTCTTCGATCAGATCCCCCTCGGCGGTCGTCGTGTAATCTGCGGCAAACCCTCGCTCCGCGAGCAGCTCTGTCAGCCGCTCTCTCACGATCTCGAAGGCATCGGGTGGCCCCTCAAGCACGCGACCACTCAGTTCGAGGCCTTCAGGTAACTTCGCTCCAAGTTCGAGACTCCTCAGGTAGCTCAATTGAGTTTCACTCAGTTTGACCGATTTGGTTGACGCGTCCATCTACTCACCTCACTCCCGCGCCGCCGATGGGATTCACCGACACGATCTGACCTGTCTCTGGATTCACCACGACACGCGCGCTGTCCCCTTTGAACGCTTGGTATGGTCGACCCGCTTCGTCCACCCCGCTCTTGATCGACTTCGGATTTTTGAGCGCGTCCTGAATAGAGCTCGCCTTCGTTCCGGCACGTTTGCCCCCGTCCCCAATAGCTCGATTGAGTCCGTGCTTGGTATACCCGGTTACCTTCGTGCCATTCTGGGCAACCAGCCCTGCCCCCTTTGTGGCACTTGGGCTTCCCTGCTCAAGACGCTCATGATGCCGCGCGACCTCGCTCAGCTAGAAATAACATACGCATCACTTCCGCGCTGAAACCGGCTCCGGACCAATGAACCGAGCTTTGCAATAATCACAAAGCCAGCGATTTCCATCCCGATAAGCAGGGTCCCCCGGAGAGATTGCCGCTGTGCAGACGATACAATGTTCGTGGTCGGTGCTGTCCGTGACTCGGGCAGGAGTCCACGTACATTCTCGCGCTTCTGCAAGGTTCTCCTCAAAGAACTCTTGTTCGAGCCTCGCTCCGTTGACCTCCAAATACTTCGCCATTCCAACCTACTCCTCCAAGAGATCGAATTTCCGCTCTGGGTAACCACCTCGTCTTCGCACGTCTACGTGCGGCCTTCCACC
>CAYTRQ010000718.1:0-2283 GCA_964440025.1 uncultured Polyangiaceae bacterium
TTCTGGGAGTGCTTCGAAACCGCTCGAAACGTGAGTTGCCGAGGCACTAGAACTTCCCCGCACCCGGCGGGGGCCCGTTGGGTGAGGCATGTGCCGGCCCATCACGGCTTGGGGGCGAAGCGCAGGCACAGACTCCGAAGAGCGCCGACGATCTCGTGATCGATTGAGCGCGCCGAGGCATTCATCGACGATGCCTTCTCAGTCAGTTCACTTTTCTTTTCTCGGTGGGATCTTCCTGAGCCTTTTGGCCTGCTCTGGGCGACAGCCGGGATCCGACGGAGCTACAGGGACCAGCGCGAGCGGTGGGAATGCGATGGGCTCCGGAGCTGCTTCGATGGCAAGCGGCGACCCTCGCCGGTCCAGCGGAGGCATGCCGCTGACCGGAGGAGTGGCGGCAGTCGGAGGCGCTCCCGCGGAGCGTGATGACAATTCCGAATCGGGAGGGGCTTCGGGGGACGGCGCAGCTGGAAACAGTGGCGGAGCAGGCTCGGGGGGCCCTGGCGGACAGAGTGGAACTGGGGGCTCTGGCGGTATGATGGGCACGGGAGGCAGCCTTCCTGATAGTGAGTGCGAGTCACTTGTGAGTGATCCGAGTGTCAATTGGCGGGAAAGCGGCCTTCAGAGTGATCAAGAAATCGTCGAGTGTTTGTTTGACACGTTGGGACGCCCGGTGGGCTACGGGGAAAACGCCCAGGGTGGATACGATCCAGGGGGCGATAGCCATCTGGTCGTGATCAAAAAGGGGCTCGAACAGTCCGTGGAGGAACAAATTCTCTCGGCAATCTCAAGTGCCGATCACAATTGGATTGTCTTCGATAAGGAAGACTTTAGTAGCGGAACCGAAATAGGTATGTATCGCCTACATTGCGGGGAACCGACAGTGACGGAAGCGATCGGGGGCAACGAGAGCGAATGTCTCGACTACCAGAACTGGTGCACTCAACGCGGAGTCACAGGGGAAGAGGAATGTCTCGAGCAATTTTTCAATCAGGCACTCAATGATAGCGATCTGCCGATTCGTAATCCTGTTGTTGCGTCCAATACAACCCTCGACGGACGCATGTCCGAAGCGTATTTCCGTTTTAGCGGATTTGCGATCGGCAGCGATAGTTCAGGAGAGCCAGTTGAAACCGCGACTGACGTGATCCTCACTCATCTTGAGTTTCGCGGAGCAGGACACACGGAAGACCACGAACTCGATCCCGACATGATCCGCGCTACGGGCGCTTCCCATGATATCTGGATCCACAAAAATACTTTCGAGCTCACGGGAGACTCGGCCTTTGACGTGAAGGTTGGTGCCTACGACGTAACTATGTCGTTCAATCGGCTTCTCGATGTCGTTCGAGCGAGTTTGCATGGCTCCAGTGACAGCCGTGAAATCAACGAGCAGATCACAACCACGATGCACCACAACGCGTTTGTGACACGTGATGAGTTTTATGAGTCATTTGGAAATACGGGGCGTCGGGTTCCGCTCGTTCGGCGAGGGTCCTCCCATATGTGGAACAACTTCTTCATGAACTATCGCAAAGATGTGATTAGTGTGCGAGTTGGTGCGCATCTTCTTTGGGAAGGAAATGCCCTGGCGATCAATGCGATCTATCAAGAAAAGGATTCACTCGAGGATTCGTTGGCCGAGCGCGCTGAACAACTCACTCGCGATGTTGATGATGGAAATTATCGCGGTGAGGAGGTTTATCTATGGTTTTCAGATGCGAATTGTTCCGTCGATGAGGCGACCAAGACGCGGTTGACGGATGCCTCCGGCAGCGTAGATGACCTTGCCGAGCAGTACTCCTCTGAATCGAGAGCGGCGATCGCAGCGGTTCGGATGGATGCAGGCCAGGACTTGATCGACTATGTCAAGGCAACCGCAGGCAAGCGTGGCGAGAGGCCCTTCAATTCGCCTTTGGCACCTAGTGTTGCCGAAGTGATTTCTGGTTCGTCGTTCAGCTGTCAGTGATATGGTATCGCTTGAGCTGCATGGAGCGCCGAAGAACCAATTCGGGATTGGCACATCAATTCCGGAGAGACCAGCTCAGGGCCCCAAGCCGTCCAGCTGCCCAGCGATTTCAAGAAGCACTTGCGCTCTTTGAGGAGGGGGTGGAAATGAAGCGACGCAACCTCAAGCGCCGATTTCCGACGGCCTCAGAGGAGGAGCTCGAAGAGAAGCTTCGGGCCTGGCTAGAGCGTCAGGATGGGTCATGAAGCTCGCGCCGGCGCTTCGGGAACTAGTGCTGCGACCACATAAAAGTGGTCGGTAGGGAGACCACTTTTCTC
>CAYTRQ010000719.1:0-2263 GCA_964440025.1 uncultured Polyangiaceae bacterium
ACTTCTGGGAGGGCTTCGAAACCGCTCGAAACGTGAGTTGCCGAGGCACTAGTGGCGCGAGATAGGCAGACTTCTCCATCAGCCCGACAATCAGGAATTGTCGGCAGAGTTCCCCCTAGGCTGAACGGAATGCGCGGTGACTGCCACGGCCAACCGGAACGGCACAGCTCCAGAAAATCCCATCGATCCTTGCGAGAGACGAGCTCATTCCATATCGTAATTTTACGATGATTCGAGGTTCTCTCCCGGAAGCTCCTTGTTGCCCGCCCCCTGACGAGCGAGAAGACCTGCGCCCCGTCGAGGGACAAGCAGCCGATGAGGAGCTCGCCGCATATGCCAAGGCTCTCGGGCATCCGGCTCGGGTGCAGATTTTAAGGATGCTGACACGCCGAAATACCTGTATTTGCGGAAATATCGTCGAGGAGCTGGACCTCGCCCAGTCGACGGTCTCCCAGCATCTCAAAGTGTTGAGAGGTGCGGGCTTGATCCGCGGGGAGGTCGACGGACCGCGTATCTGCTACTGTGTCGAGCCTCGGGCCCTGCGCCGAATGAGGGCACTCATAGGGAGCTTCTGAGCGCCACCCCTTCTACAATTCATCGCAAAAAAACGAAAGAAATAGGGATGAACCTGCTCCGCGTTTTCGAGCCAGCCTCGTGCTGCACCACTGACGTAGGTGCCGCATCCCTAGGAGCATGAACGCATGGGCATTTTCGAACGCTTTCTTTCTCTCTGGGTCGCACTGGCAATTGCGGCAGGGATTGGACTAGGGCTCCTCGCCCCAGAGCTCTTCGAGGTCGTCTCTCGCTTCGAGTGGGCGCAGGTCAATCTCATCATCGCCCTGCTCATCTGGCTCATGATCTATCCGATGATGCTCAAGGTGGAACCTTCTTGCCTGAGGGACGTCGGCAAAAGGCCCAAGGGACTCGCACTCACCCTCAGCGTCAACTGGCTTATCAAACCATTCACCATGGCGGCGCTTGGTGTACTCTTCTTCAAACACCTCTTCGCCGGGCTCGTGCCAACCGAGGACGCCCAGCAGTACATCGCCGGGATGATCCTCCTCGGCGTCGCACCGTGCACGGCCATGGTCTTTTTGTGGAGCCACCTGACCGAAGGAGATGCCAACTACACTCTGGTCCAGGTCTCGTTGAACGACATCATCCTGGTGTTCGCCTTTGCTCCTATCGCTGGCCTACTCCTCGGCGTTACGGACTTGCAAGTCCCCTGGGAGACGCTCCTGTCTTCGGTAGCCATTTTCGTCATCATTCCTCTTGTCTCAGGCATAGCAACACATAAAAGTCTCAGTAAAAGGGGTGGAGCCCTGGCGGTCGAAGCGCTCGCCCGCAGACTCAAGCCAAGCTCAATCGTCGGACTGCTACTGACCGTCATGCTCCTTTTCGGCTTTCAAGCAGAAACGATTATCGAGCAGCCGGGTCGCGTGTTACTCATCGCCATACCGTTGCTCATCCAGAGCTATGGTATCTTTGCGCTTGCCTACGGGCTCGCTCGAGCGATGAAGCTCCCGTTCAACGTCGCTGCTCCCGCCGCAATGATAGGCACCTCCAACTTCTTCGAACTCGCCGTGGCGGTGGCGATCAGTCTCTTCGGCCTCGCTTCGGGCGCGGCGCTCGCAACCGTCGTGGGTGTGCTCATCGAAGTCCCGGTCATGCTCTCGCTAGTGGCGTTCGCCAACCGCACCCAGGGCTGGTTTGGTGCCGCAGCCTATTCGGAAGCAAATGCACGATGAATCGACAAAGAGCCAAAAGCATCCTATTTTTGTGCGTCGCCAACTCGGCACGAAGCCAGATGGCCGAGGGACTCGGCCGCATGATCTTCGGTGACCTCATCCAGGTACAGAGCGCCGGCAGCGAACCCTCCACCGTCAACCCTTATGCCGTCGAGGTGATGAAGGAGATCGGCGTCGACATCGACTCGTACACGTCGAAGTCGGTGCAAACCATCGATCCTGCAACCGTGAGCACGGTCGTCACACTGTGCGCGGAAGAAGTGTGTCCAGCATTCCTCGGCGCGGCGCGTCGATTCCACTGGCCAATCCCGGATCCCGCAAGCAAGGACCCCGGTATCCCGCATGAGGAGATGCTCACGCGCTTCCGGACAGCCCGCGACACCATCCGCGAAAAGCTGGAACAGCACCAAAGCACCTTGGTCGACGGTTGACGATGTCGTCGTCGAGGGCGCGTTGGAAGGTCGAGGGCGCGTTGGAAGGTCGAGGGCGCGTTGGAAGGTCGAGGGCGCGTTGGA
>CAYTRQ010000720.1:0-1786 GCA_964440025.1 uncultured Polyangiaceae bacterium
GCCCGCCCTTGCCCCGAAGGGGCGGGCGACGAAGCGCCTTTTGTAGACGGGAACGCTCTAGTCTTGCTGCTTCTCGCAGGTGTACTCCCCCATGAAGATGTAGGGCCGACGACATTTGACCGTCACGGTACCATCCGGAGTCCGCAGCAAATAGGTATGACTGATCGGGCTCTTGTTGAGTTGCGAAAGCGACGTGCGGCACCGTTCACAGGCGGCAGCTTTGGCTTTTTCCAACACGGGCGAGTGGTCGGCATAGACGTTGTGCAAACCAAGCGCGGTCAACAGGAGTAGAATGACGCTGATCAAGGGGCGAATCGCGCGTGACATGAAAACCTCCTCCACCTACTTTCCCGGGCTGGACATTTCGAGTTCGAAAAACGGTGGTGGAAGCTCCTTGGTCCACCAGAGACCGGCACCGACCTGCATGAAGTGCTTTTGGAGGATGCCGCGGTAGTAGCTACCGTTGCGAATGAAGATGTTCTGATCGGTGCGCTCCTTGTCTGTCCGTTCACGGAGATCCAGCCGTGTCGTCGCTTCGACGTAGAGGAGCCCCCGTGACATGGCGGCCAGGTTGGCTACAGCTGGGGCCACGTCGGGATCGGGAAGGTACTGCAAAACGCCCTGACAGACGATGAGATCGTGCTGTTGGCGGTCCCGCCAGCGGGCAATATCCCGATTGAGATAGCCGTACTGTTCGCACATGGCGCGGCTGACTTCGGTTCCCACGTAGTGGGTCTCCTTGGAGTTTTCTTCAATCCAGGTCTTCCAGAGACCCACTCCGGCCCCGACGTCCAAAACGCTTTTGACTTCGATGCCATTGTAACGAGCGAAAGCGAAGACGAACTGAGCAAGCTCTGCGTGCTCTTCTGGGGCGATCACCCGTGTCTCGGGAGACAAATAGAAGCGATCATAGTAGGCTTGGTCGAATTGGCCGAACCGATCCATCGGTGGGAATGGTAGCAGCAGCCGGCTCCTGGCGAGACGGCGGAAGACGAAAATTCGGGCAAATCCGCATTCTGTGCGCTCTCGGGCGGCGGCTGGCCCCCCAACAGTCAAAAAAAGCTGCACGAATCAGGGGTGGAATCGCGCCCAGAGATCACTATACCTTTGCCCCGGCCCTTCGGGGTCTCGACACCACGTCTCGAGCCGCTCCGGCCTAGAGGTCTGAGCCCTGCGTGAGACGAAAACACTTTTGCCGGCCCAGAGCGGCCGGATGACCCACATCCGCGAACTAGCCCAAAAAAAGGAAAGTTGTTTTAGATGAATAAGCAAGTCGCCATCGAAACCCATGTACGGACTGAAGAAGGGGAGAAGTACCGCGTTCACGACCTCAGCCTGGCGGAATGGGGCCGGAAGGAGATCGAAATCGCTGAGACCGAAATGCCCGGCCTCATGGCGATCCGCGAGGAGTACAGCGCCCAGAAACCGCTCAAAGGCGCTCGGATCGCTGGTTGCCTCCACATGACCATTCAGACCGCAGTGCTGATCGAGACGTTGGTTGAGCTGGGAGCCGAGGTGACCTGGACCTCCTGCAATATCTTTTCGACTCAAGATCATGCAGCGGCAGCCATTGCCAAGGCTGGAGTCGCTGTTTTCGCTTGGAAAGGCGAGACAGAGGAGGAGTACCAGTGGTGCCTCGAGCGCCAAGTTTATGCCTTTGAGGGCGGGAAGGGCCCCAATATGATCCTCGACGACGGTGGGGATCTCACACTCTGGGTCCACGAACGCCATCCTGAGCTGTTTGATGGCTCCGATCCCATTCGCGGTCTGAGTGAGGAAACGACGA
>CAYTRQ010000720.1:1796-2261 GCA_964440025.1 uncultured Polyangiaceae bacterium
GGAAGACGAGTACTGGTGGTGCGTGGAACAGACGATCACCGGGCCGGAGGGCTGGCGGCCGAACATGCTGCTCGATGACGGCGGCGACCTGACGCAGCTCATGCACGACAAGTACCCCGAGCTGCTCGAGGACGTCCGCGGCGTTTCCGAGGAAACGACGACGGGTGTCCATCGCCTCTATGAGATGTTCCGGGATAGCAAGCTCAAGTGCCCCGCGATGAACGTCAACGACTCGGTCACCAAGAGCAAGTTCGACAATCTCTATGGTTGCCGTGAGTCCCTGACGGACGGCATCAAGCGGGCTACCGACGTGATGTTTGCCGGAAAGATCTGCGTTGTGGCTGGCTACGGCGATGTGGGCAAAGGGTGCGCCCAAGCAATGCGAGGGCTAGGTGCTCGCGTGCTCATTACCGAGATCGATCCCATCTGTGCGTTGCAGGCCTGCATGCAGGGCCTCGACGTCAT
>CAYTRQ010000721.1:0-2249 GCA_964440025.1 uncultured Polyangiaceae bacterium
CTTCTGGGAGGGCTTCGAAACCGCTCGAAACGTGAGTTGCCGAGGCACTAGCGGCGCTCTAGCAGTTGCGTTCGTACCTCAGCGCACGTCGACGTACTCCCGTGAGCGGCCACTCATACTCACGAACGACCCGCGCCGAAAGCTCCGGATGTTGGGGAGCTTCATCGCGGGCGAGCAATACCCAAACGGCGGACCGGGCCAGCCGCGCCCCTTCGGAAAGCCAAGCGCTGGGCGGCAATGTCGCCCGAGCGAGCGCGACGTCGTGCTCCTCACCAGGCAACGCATCGGAGCGCCCCCGCCGAACATGACCGATCAGCTTTGAGAGCTGTCCGAGAGTGCTGCGCAAAAAAGCCACGCGCTTGGTGCGGGGTTCCACAAACGTCACGGGCGGGCCATCTCGCAAATGGCTCAACACAATGGCCAGGGGGAGTCCAGGAGCCCCCCCGCCCGTGCCCACGTCGATGATACGATCCGTGGACCGCCCTCGCTCCAATTCGACACCTGCCATGAGTGCTGCATCAGCCAAACTGAGATCGAGGAATTCCTCCATCGACCGGGGAGCCGTCAGATCCATGCGAGCCCCCCAACTCATGGTGAGGCGCAGATAGATAGCGAGATCCTCGAGCAATTCACTGGGTAGCTTGTCCTGCCCGAGACCTGTCCCCAGCAAAGGCCCCACGACTCGAGCGATCTGCTCGCGGGCCGCCGATCCGTAAAGAGAGTCCTCGGATGGATTGTGGGAGCTGACCATTTCGGGGTAGGGTAGAGAGCGGCGAAAAATGGGCAACGGGGGCGTTTCCACCGATTGGTTCGATGGCTTCTCCTGGGAACATCACTCGGAGCTCCTTTGGGGCGACGGGTGACGCCCTCGTTCGTTCCCTGGCCGGAGAAATTCCCCATGAACCGATCTCTCCACGGCGCCGGCGCGCAAAACATTCGACGACATGCTACTGGGCGCCCCCCGATGCCCCAAGCCTGCGACGCTCATGATTTCGCCGATCCTGGTCTCACGGCTCTCTCCACCGCACTCGGGCGTGCCAGCCTCCGCGGAACCATCGAGGAGGAATTGCCCGGAGGAGCTTCCACGCGGCGTTTCTTCCGTATTCGCCTCGAGCGAGGCACCACCATCGTGGGAATGTACGTCCCAATGCCGAGTCAAGAACTCAGCAAGGCACGCCAAGCAGCACGCTCCACTTCCTTTGTCGAAGTCCAAGCGCTCCTCATGGCTCACGGAATTCGCGTGCCCCACATCATTTCGCACCATCCCGAGCAGGCGGTCATCCTGGTTGAGGACTTGGGCGATGAAACTCTCGCCGAATACCTCAAAAATGATCCTGCTTCAGCCCCGCAACTCTACCTTCAAGCCGTCTCGGACCTGGCCGACGCCCAACGAAAGCTCCAGGCATTGCCACAAGGAAGTCTGGTGCGAGGCCGTGCCTTCGATCACGATCTGCTCCGCTGGGAGCTCGAGCACTTTCGGACTTGGGCTCTCGAAGCCCGAGGCCTGGTCCTCAGCTCCCGAGAGAGCAAAACGTGGGAGGAAGTCAGCAATTATATCGCCCAAACGATCTCCAGCTGGCCCCGCGGCTTCGTCCACCGCGACTACCAAAGCAGAAACCTCATGGTGCGGTCGACCGGGTCGGGCCGCTCTTTGACGTGGATCGACTTCCAAGACGCAATGTTGGGTCCAAGGGCCTATGACCTCGTTGCACTGCTCACCGATAGCTATCAGTCTTTCGAGCGCAGCTTCGTCGAAGCTCGTCTCAACGACTATCTCCGCGCGCTCGGCGACGAGACCAGTTTTGAACAACTCGCGTACGAGTTCGATTTCATCACGATCCAACGTAAGCTCAAAGACGCCGGTCGGTTCGTATTCATTCATCATCAAAACAACAACGACCGTTTTCTTCCCTACGTCGAGTCCACGGTGCGCCGAGCGCGGAGCGCTCTTGGTCGTCTGGCGTCTCGAGACGAAGAGCTCAAAAAGCTCGAAGACGTCTTCACGCGACTGCTCGACTAGTGCCTCTCAGGACCAGCAAACGCCAGCTCCAACCTGCTCCGCCCGAACCCAAGCTTCGGTCTCCCAAATTCATGTCAAGAAAAAATCGACCGACTGCCTCACGAACTGTGGCACGGCACCTTCTTCAGACATGCGCGCCTCGACTTTTCAATTCGCTCGGACAGGCTATTTCTAGTTCGCGGCGCGAAATGGCCACTTCGTCGCCCGCCCCTTCGGGTCGAGGGCGGGC
>CAYTRQ010000722.1:0-2235 GCA_964440025.1 uncultured Polyangiaceae bacterium
CCGGCACTTCTCCCCCCTGACGAAGTAGAGGCGTCCCGTTGTGACGTGGAGGACGACTTTTTTTAAACGTAAGCCATCGCCTCAAATGGGTCCCGGAAACACGTTCCAATCAGAAGTACGGCTCTTCGAACAGAGCCATTTGGAAATGACTCCGCCGCCGCTCACCCGGAGGCGGGCGAGGCTAGCGGCGGCAAAGCCTTTCGAAGTTGCGGGATGGGCTTTAGGCTGCGCGCGTTTTGCGAAAGATCGTCGAGACCTTGTTCATCTCGCCGGCACCGTTGGGGCCGGTAGAGCCGCCCGAATGCCCTCCACCAGCATGCCCTTTGCCAGCAATATGAGGGTGGACCATCTCCTGAGTGATCTCTGAATCGTCGGGATCGTCGAGATCCTCCGACGCTGAACCACGAGAAAGGCTGGGCAGGCGCTGCCGTAGCTCGCTGGTGTCCACGCCTTGGTTATCCAGCGAATTGATGAGTCCCTCGAGGACAGCGTCATGAAGTGAACGCACCATCGCATCGACATCGAGGCGATTGTAGAAGCTTCCGTAGGCGGGCCACACCCGTTCAATGATATCGTAGCGCTTTTGCAAATAGGGCACGATCCAAAACGGAATGGTCACTGGCGCCAAGGCAACGAACCGAAAGACTCGATCTTGATCAACAAAACCACGAGCGAGAATCCACCAATGAACCGTTTGCATACAGCCAGTAAAGTGCGTGTGGAGCGCCAGTGTAACGGTCGTGCCACGACGTGAAGTCCCCGAAGTGGCGAGACAAAACTCTCTCCCGTCGCTGGCTGTCAGATCCTGATCCACGTCGCTGAGCACGACGGTCCGAAAATGACTACCAAGCCCTCTGCTCACGAGCTTCTCCTTGATCCCCCGCTGGAGATAGGAAAGCAGGTTCGACTCGGCGTAGAACGAATGGTGAAACGAGCGCTTGACCGACCCATAGCTCCGAAACGGAAAGTGCTGATCAAACTCGTTCGGTTTGGACCAAAGCTTCCAGAGCTCATGTTGATAAGCCCCCCATGCCACTAACATGGTTCCTCCGAGGTAGAGAACGACAAGCAGGGCGACTGCCGCCTCGTCGCGCCCTAAGCTAGTAAGACTGTAGAGCCAGCCAACAACTAACAAATACCCAGCAACCACGGTTAGAAGGCTTTTGGTTCTTACTCTGTTCTTGACTCGCGCTGCCGCTCCCATAACCACTCCCGACTAGAAATTCCAGGTAAACTGGACTCCGTTTCCATCACTGGAGCCCGCCATCCAATAAGACGGTAAGAGCCAATCCCACGAACTCCTACTTGTCCCCTCGGTATCACACTTCGACGCTCCCGAACATCCACAAATTGAAAGGACACATCGTTGAAAACGACGTGTCCTTTACAGCGGAGCGCTCTCCGTCGTGTGAGAGGGCTTCCAGTCGAGCAGAAGGTGTTCACCCTACTGCCAAAATTCATAAGCAACGGAATATGACCTTGGTTTTAGCTAAATTGAAACGCAGACGGACGCGCTTCGCTCCCCTTCGGCACATGAAGGACTCCAAGTCGAACGCCGACACATTGCGCCGAAGGCTCTGTCGCGCCTAGGGAGGTCACACCACTCGATGGGGCACAACTCCCGACTCGACAGCGTCGCTACCGGGCAGAGCTCAACTGGCGGATGGCTCAGGGGATTCATAGCCACTTGCAGAGCATTACGACCAGGACCAACAGGGCCAGCACAGATGAGTAGCGGCGGCTTTCGGGGCTGTGAGATGTGCTCTAATGCCACCTGATCCCATTTTCGTGGGCGGGTGTGGACGCCGAGCACACGTGGCTCATTCCGTCAGCCGCGGCATCGTCGGGTGCGGCCCCCCGGAACGACGGGCACACGTGGCTCATTCCGTCAGCCGCGGCATCGTCGTGTACGGCACCCGAGCGCACGGGACTCATTCCGTCAGCCGCGGCATCCTCGGGTGCGGCCCCCCGGAACGCGGAGCGCACGGGACTCATTCCGTCGTCATGCAATCTGAAACGCGAACGACGGAGTGCCCATTTTTCACCCGAGTCCTATGAGGACAGTTGCAGCGGTCTTCTAAAAAGGTGAGGCGCGCATTGGGGAAGACGGTGCCGTCTAGCAAGTTGAGAAATAGCCTGTCCGAGCGAACTGAAAAGGCGAGGCGCGCATTGGGGAAGACGGTGCTGCGCCACAGTTCGTGAGAAGGTGCCGCGCCACATTTCGTGCGACAGTCG
>CAYTRQ010000723.1:0-2233 GCA_964440025.1 uncultured Polyangiaceae bacterium
GGTCCCAGCTCCCGGTGCTCAAGGGGCCCAGGGCGCCAAGGACAAGCCGGTCAAGCTGAACAAGACGGAGAAGACCGACACGGTGGCCGGTATGACCTGCGAGGAGTGGGAGCTCTCCGCGCCGGGCCAGCCCACGCAGCAAATCTGTGTGGCCGAAATCGATGTCGATTGGTTCCAATTCCCTGAGGAGAAGCTCCCCACGGATGATCCATGGGCCAAGGAACTGTTCGACGGTCAGCACTTTCCACTCAGGATTGCCCAGCTTGGCGCGAAGGGGGAGCCTGGTAACAGCTTGGAAGTGGTTGGCCTGGAGGAAAAAGAGCTATCCGAGTCGGTGTTCCAGGTGCCGGAAGGCTACCGCCAAGTGGACATGAAGCAGATGATGCAGAAGATGGGACAGGCCGGCATGGCTCCGTCCACTCGGGGGGGAGCTCAGATTTCTCCACAGATGCAAAAGCAGCTGATGCGTCAAGCTCAACAACGCGCTGCCCAGCAGAAGACGCAAAAGAAAGCTTCACCCAGTCCATCGGCCGGGAAAGAGGCACCGACTCAGCAGCCCCAGTGAAGGGCGTCGAGATGGAGTCTCAGCGCTCGGCTTCAATGCCTACCTGCCCAAGCCCCAGTAAAGGGCCTTGTGATGAGTTTCTCACCGCCGATCCGTTTGGCGGGTGAGAAGCCTTCTGAGTCACGGTCGGCGTTCGAGATCTACAGGCCCGTGGGATACGTTTCGGGCTCGCGATCTTCCCAACGAGCTCCCATCGGATCAAGGGGTTCGAGGGCGCGAGTGCGGTCGAAGTGGACCACCCAATCGAACTGTCCGGTGAGGCTCGCATAGAGATAGTGGCTCAAGAGCTCGGTTTGTGGCCGGTAGATTACCCCGATCGCCCGCTCCCGCCGAGGCATTTCGAGCGCGGGGACTGCTTGGGTCCGAAGAGAAAATGCCGGGAGCCCGGTCTGATGAAAGATCTTTTCGTAGCTATCGTCTCGTGCCGGGGTGACGACTTTGCGTTCCGCGGGGCCATCCCAATGAGATGCGGCGATCACCGTGCCGCTGTAGGTAAAGAATCCGACCGAAAGAGCGCGATCCCCGTAGCGCTCGCGCACCAGTTGGCCCACGTTGTACTCTCCGCGTTGACCCATTGAGGTCGAGGACGCGTCACCCAGATGAGAATTGTGAGCCCAGACCACGACCTTGGGTTGATCGATGCGGCGAGTAAGATGCGCGCGGACGGCTTCGATCGTTGACGTCATGTGAGAGTCTCGGAGGTTCCAGGAGCTCACGTCTCCACGATACATCTCCCGATAGTAGCGCTCCGCGTGCCGTGCCAGTTGGGCATTCATTTCGGCGCAGAAGTGCTCTTCTTCTGAGGCGAATCCGTCATGCTGGAGATAGAGGAACTGCTTTTTCCGAAGCTCCTCGAGTTGACGGACGACAGCACCTTCGCACCCTGGATCGAGTCCTGCTGAAAGCGCGAGGCCATACATTTGTGGATCGCTGCCGAATCGATCAAAACAATTGAAGACCTCGCGTGCTTGCTGGGACGCTTTGGTATCGACTTTTTCGAGATACCTGACGACCCCCTCGAGCGAGGCATAGAGACTATAGAGATCCAAGCCGTAGAAGCCGATTCGTTCTTCCATAAGCAATGATTGATTGATGACGCGCAACCATCCGACGAAATCCAGAACGTCCGTGTTGCGCCACATCCAGAGTGGAAAACGTTGAAAGTCCGACAAAGAATCGATGCTCCTGGTATCCGCTGACGGGCCACGAACGTAGCGGTTGATGCGGTAGGCATCCGGCCAGTCGGCCTCCGCCAGGACCGCCGAGAAGCCCTTTTCTTCGATCAAACGCTGAGTGATGTATGCACGGGCTTCGTAGAATTCATGTGTCCCGTGGGTGTTTTCGCCCAAAAGCACGATCTCTTTGTCCCCGGCCGCTTCGATGAGCTCGTCATAGTCAGTGGCTTGCCCTTGCACTGGGTGGGCTTGGCTTCGAACTTCTTGGCTCGTTCTTCCGCTTTCCATCTGGTCTCTCCCTCTTTTGTTGCGCAACAACGTCAGCCAAAGAGCTTGTCGAGAAGAGGGCTTCTCCGAGGCGTTGGCTTGCAGAAGCCTGTGCAAGGGATGCGCCATCGGCCCACGATGGTCCCGCTGATTTGCATCGGGACGGATGCGAGTCTAGTTCGCGTCCACAAAGGACGCGAACCAAACAAGCAAGGAAGCGTTCAGC
>CAYTRQ010000724.1:0-2230 GCA_964440025.1 uncultured Polyangiaceae bacterium
ATATTCAACCAATGCCCACATGCACCATCCTCGGAGGGCCCAATGGCGCAGGGAAATCCACAGCAGCGCCGCAGCTCGTTCATTCAGTCCTCGGCATCGATGAGTTTGTGAATGCGGATGTCATTGCCCGCGGACTTGCTGGGACCAACTCAAGAAGTATTTCCATTCGAGCGGGGCGATTGATGATCGAACGCCTTCGTCAGCTGGCGGAAACTGGTGAGGACTTTGCTTTTGAGACCAACCTCTCGACTCGTTCGCTTGCTCCCTTCGTTCGTCGACTTCAAGGGAAGGGATACCGCGTACGGCTCTACTTTTTTTCACTCCCTTCGTCTGGGCACGCAAAAGCGAGAGTCGCGCTCCGGGTCATCCAAGGCGGGCACGATGTCCCGGATGACGTTGTCGAGCGCCGATTCGAAAGCGGTAGGCGGCTCTTTCGCGAGCTCTACCGTCCCCTGGTGGACGAGTGGCGAGTTTTGGATGGCGGCATCTATCCCGCAGAAATCATTGCTGTGGGGGGGGCTGGAAAGCCTACAGTTGTGCATGATCCTGAAAAGTGGAAAGCTTTCGAAGAGCTATGAGTGAATCCGAAGGCAACAATCTCGAGGCTGAACGTCGCGCCCTAAAACGATCAGCAAACTTGATGCTCCGCAGGCATCGGGCTCTCGGCTTGCCTATTGTCACGGGGCAAGATGGTCGAGTGGTGCACATCGACCCTGAAACGATGAAGGAAATTCCGCCTTCAGAAGTCGCAGACTTCGTTGCGCGAGCCCAAGCGTCCTGGGATGAATAAAGGCTGAGCGACGGCAAAACGTGCCGTGATGTTCTTTTGTTTGTTGTCCTCCGCCACCGCGAGGTGTCGCTTTCATCAGAGGTGCGTGGGCGGGGCGATGTGGAATGGCGCAGGGCAGCAGCCGAGGGAGGCAGGAGGTCGATGCCGTCGCGCTCTATCTCTTTCATGATGAGTCGCTCCCGTCGGCGAAGCTCGTCGGCGTGGTCGCTGCTGATCAGGAAGGGAGTGATGATGGCATCGAGGTCGGTCAAGATCTGACCGGACAATTCGTCCGCTTCATGACGTCAAGACGCACCTTTCTCGCTACTTGGCTCGTGTAGAGCAGGGGGAGACGATCATTCTTTGTCGTCGCAACCGGCCGGTGGCCGAGCTGCGTCCGATCCAGGCCAAGCGCACCGCGCCCCGGCCCATTGGGCTAGAAAAGGGCCGCTTCGTAGTGGGGGCGGGCTTCGACGAGCCTTTGCCCGATGATCTCCTCGACGCCTTTCAGGGGCAGGCCGACACTCAAGTCTCGACCAATGATGGGAAAATCGGGTGAGGGCCGGCTCTGTGGGCGAAACCTGACGCGAGTTCAGCATGGAGCTCTTGCTCGATACCCGGACCTTCCTCTGGATCGTCTCGGGGGATTCACGGCTTTCCGAAAGGGCAGCCGAGCTCGTTGCCGATCCGGACAACGAGGTGTACCTCAGCGCCGCTTCCACGTGGGAGATCGCGGTGAAGCATGGCTTGGGCAAGTTGGAGTTGCCGGAAGATCCGTCCGTCTACCTCCCGGAACAACGACAGCGGCATGGCATCTCCGCGCTTGCCATTGCCGAATCGGCCACGCTGCTTTCGCAGCGGCTCCCAGACATTCATCGCGATCCTTTTGATCGCATGCTCGTTTGCCAAGCTCTGGACATGGGGCTCACCTTGCTTTCGCCTGATGCTGTCTTTCGAAAGTATCCGGTCAAGGTGCTTTGGTAGCGCAGCCGCCCCGGCCGGCGTCAAAACGCGTAGCCCACGAGCACGCGGGAAGCGATGCGGGAGCCCACGAATTCGGCGGCGGGTTCGTCGAGAGCCGTGAAGCGAGCACCCTTCACGTAGGCTCCCAGGTCGAAGGCGGCTCCCAACACCAGCCCTGAGCGCAGGAGCTTACGAAACTTCACGCGCGCCGCTGCGGAGAAAACCGGCTCGATCAGGGAATTGCTTTGTTCATCCACCCGGGTGCTGCCGCTGACCAGGACCGCGTCCACCGTCGTGCGACGGAATCGCTGTTGTTGGTTCGTCGAGGTCGGTCGTTTGACGCTCGAGTCCGTTCTTCAAAATCGCCTTCACAGGCTGATACGAGCGCGCGTTGACCAGCAATGGACGTGGCGCAGCTCGCCCGTTTCTCGTTCGACGACGCACGGTCGCTTCCCCGCGTAGTCGACGAAGAGCTTGTCCCCAGCGCGGTGCACTTGC
>CAYTRQ010000725.1:0-2227 GCA_964440025.1 uncultured Polyangiaceae bacterium
GAGATGAACAGATTGAGCATGAGGTTCGTTCCCGCGGCTTTGCGCGCCGAAGACGCGATGGACGTCGGCAAGAGAGGCGGCCGTCCCCAAGCCAAACTGGCCTGTCCTCCCAGCAATCCCCAGATGGCACCACTGGCTCCAACGCTGACCCCCTGTCCGAGAAACTGCATGCTCAAAAGGCTCCCTCCCAAAAGAGAAATCACGTAGAGCAGCAAAAAACGAGCCGGACCGAGCAGACGCTCGGTTTGAGTCCCCAAAATAACGAGAACAAAGCTATTGGCCGCGACGTGACCAAGGCCACCATGCAGAAAGCCCGCCGCGATCAAGCGCCACCACTGCCCTCGTTGCACCAACTGAGGGCTCAAGGCTCCCATGCGCACCACTCCTGCATCGATCCAGAGCAGTTGGAGAAGAAAGACGAGCACAATGGCAGACACCAAAGTATAGGTCATCCATGGCTTGCGACTTGAATAGGCTGCCACGAACCGATCGTGCTTCTGCTGAGCGTCCAGCGCGCTGTAAAACAGCTTTCCTCTTTCCTCATCCGAGCGCGGCGACGCTTGGCGTACGCTCTCCACGAGGGCGGCTAGGTCTTGACCGCCACCCTTGGGCCAAGAGCTGACTTCACCGTCATCGGTCACTTGAAGCAAACGTGCTTTCCGTCGGAGATTGCCTTTCTCCTGTTCGCAAATGGCTCGAATGCGCTCGCTTCCACCAACGATCAAAATGAGGCCGCCACTTTCGTTCACTCCGCTGATCGAACGTGAAAGGGCATCTCCGAAAAGGCGTAGATCCGGAATGCGTCCCGAAAGGAGCCGAAGAACCTTGCCGTCCTTGCGCTGGAGGGTTGCCGAATAGCCATCGAGCGAGAGCACGTGAGCACCCGCCCAAGGGGACCCATGGGCACGCAACGCCGCGGTCACATCAACCACGTCAGGCCGCCCCCGCGCATTTTGCAGTCCTGGTTCTCCGATATCCAAGGAGGGATGGCGTATCAGTTTCTCGCCGCTAGCACAGCCAGAAAGACCGCATTTTTTTCCCAACCTCTCCTCGCTTTTCAAGCCTCGATCAAACTGGCGCGAGCCTCTCGAGCATCGTGAGAAATCACAGTGCGCATGCGGCTCTGTCGCCCCTCGCTGCCGCGTCCCAAACGTGTGCTCACCCCAAGAGTCGCTCCCCGCGAGCTGCCCAGGGTATAACCCGGGCTCTCGTCCTCCTGGAGAATCACGTCTACCTCACACTCTAGAGTACCGCGCGTAAATTGTTCTACGGCGCGGCGTAGCGTAGGATACTGGGAACCTCCTGGCATCAATTCCTCACAGCGTTCGTAGCCCACCGGACCTAGAATGAGGCGAAAACGCGCGGAACGGTCGAGCACGTGCGCGCCCAGGGTGTAGTCAACGCCCAGACGATTGCAGGCCACCGCCAAACGCATGCGATCACTGGAATCGATCGTGGCTTTGCGCACGATGAATTGTTGGATATCGACTTCAATGCCGGGCAACAGCCGACGAATCGCTGCAAGAAGCACCCGAGGAGGGCGAGCCCGCATGGCCAGAAGCGGTGCCAAGGAAAGAACGTCCATGCGCGGCAAACCGCTTTCGGCCGCGGCACCATAGCCATCCATGCCCACGAAGCACTGCACCCGACGGCTGGTGGGGTCGTCTTCTTCAAGTCGAAAGCTTGTATCAAGACGGTACTTCTTCCAAGCACGGTAATAGAGGCTAATGAGTCGATGATGAAACAGATCGTAGAACGCACGCAGCGAGGTCTCGTCTGCATTTTCCGCCCGAATGACCTCTTCGGCGTAGTGGACGGCGAGCGGTGACGACGCGCCGTAGAGGCCCAAAAATGTCGAGGTCAGTGTGGCATTGCCGTCGCCATCAAAAGTAATGCTTTCGACGTCGCCAGGATGAAAGCGAAGCTCGGGCGAGTGGCGAAATCGCAGCGGTTCTTCGCTCACTGGCCCCAAGTACCCGGTAGGTGCCGCACCGGGCCGCAAACGATGCAGGAGCTGCACCGCCGCAAAAAATCGGTACAGATGCCCCTCGGAGACGAGGCTCTTCTCTAAAGCAGTGTCTGGTTTCCGCTCCGCGCCGGCCATCGATACTCCACGTTGCTAGACACACCACGCACTCGGGTGCGTGAAAACGAATTAATGGAGACATATTCCGCGAAGAGTCGCTCCAAAATAGAACCGAACAGATACATGTCTCCCTCTCCCGAG
>CAYTRQ010000726.1:0-2225 GCA_964440025.1 uncultured Polyangiaceae bacterium
CGGCAAAAAAGCAAATGAATTCGATCGCTTACAGCGCTAACCGATCGGCATTGGGCTTAAAAGGGGCAAACGTGGCCGCCGTCGAACGCACCCGTTGAGGCATCACAACCCCTCGAAAGGGCCCATTAAGGCGTTACGAAAGAGGCGTCACGAATAGAGCCGTCCATTTCGGCTCGTTCCGACTTTTCCGGGCGGCAGCGCAGTGACGGGATTCGATCAGCACGATAGGGCTTTTCAATGCTGTTCATTTAGGCTCCAAGCGCTGGAACTCATTTAGAATGATTCCGCCGATGCTCCGGAAGCCGGAGTCGAGTGCACCCGGATGTTCTACTCCCGGCCGCCGTCGCTGATATTCCAACCTAACAGGTCAGTCAGCCTCTGACGAGCCTCGGACCCGGCGGAGCTGTAGGTGGAGTCACCGCCATCAAACAAAACATCACTTTGCAGGTCGCGTTCGGCCCATCCGATGAGGAGTGCGTCGTAGTTCTCGGTGGAGAGAGTCGATCCATAAAACATGTCGTTCATATCCTCTACACTCGACACATCCCAGCTCCCAATGTCCTGATTGAATGAACCAACAGACCTGAACATTTCATACATATTCTTTACGCTCGACACATCCCAGCCACCAATGTCCTGATTGAACGAAACGGCATTACTGAACATGCGACTCATATCCCTTACGCTCGATACATCCCAGTCACCAATGTCCTGATTGAACGAATCAGCAGAATAAAATATAGCCCCCATGTCAGTCACGCGAGACACGTTCCAGTCGCCAATGTCCTGGTTGAACGAATCAGCAGAAAAGAACATTTCATGCATATCCGCCACGCTCGACACATCCCAGCCACCAATGTCTCGGTTGAACGAATCAGCAGAAGAGAACATCCTACGCATATCCGTTACACTCGACACATCCCACAGAGCAAGCCCCGGGGCTTTCACCAGGCTGGAACATTTATAGAAAGCCCTACTAAGGCTCGTGGTCATCTCCAACCCTGGCGCGTCGTTCGCCGAAAGGATCAGGTTCGATGCATCGGAGAACTGTTCGGTGGTGTCTCCGAGCACCAGCGGTCCAAAGCGCGAGACATCCGTGAGCTTGGCCGCGTTGGCGGTGTCAACCAACTCTCCCAGAGACCATCCCACGAACTTTCCCTCGATCCGCACGGTGTACGAGCCTGCAGCAACGTAGGTGTGGCTGCGGTTTGCAGCGTCCCATTGCGTGATGTGGCTGGTGCTTCCGTCACCCCAGTCGATCACAAAATCGTACGAACCGTTTTCGACCGTGGGCAGGATGATCGTGAGGGAACCCTCCTCCACCGTCCACTCGGTAATAAAGGCGTTGTCACAGTCCCCCGTGTCTTGCCATTCGCCGTCAACGCAGGTTTGCCCTTTTTCGCCGTTTTTGTTGGTGCCGCAAGAGACACTCCGGGTGTCGTCGTCCGTGCATGACGACGGGCTCCCTCCGGTACCACCCGAGCCTCCACTCCCGCCCGTGCCGCCATCACTACCTCCGTCACCGCTGGTGCCACCGGTACCGCCGTCGCCAGACGTGCCCCCCGTGCCGCCTGTGTCGCTGGCACCAGACGTGCCGCCCGTGTCGCCGGCACTACCTCCGTCACCGCTGGAGCCGCCGGTGTCGCCGTCGCCGGACGTGCCCCCTGTGCCGCCGCCACTGTCGCCGTCGCCAGACGTGCCGCCCGTACGGCCATCACCGTCGCCCATGGATCCTCCCATGCCACCGTCTCCGGGTAGAGGTCGGAAGTCGCGCTCGGGCCCGGAACACGCCCCTGAAAGAGCCCCCATCCAGACCGCCACTCCCACCAGATACCACCATTGAACGCAACTCTTTGATGGACGTCTCGAGGCAAACATATTGGCCC
The DNA here is from genome assembly GCA_964440025.1 of uncultured Polyangiaceae bacterium. GTDB lineage: Bacteria > Myxococcota_A > Polyangia > Polyangiales > Polyangiaceae > NIC37A-2. The sequence continues at coordinate 1,887 of CAYTRQ010000726.1, forward strand.
GCGTTGCACGGCCAGCGCACCAAGTCAATCTGACTCCCGCAGCTAGCTCCTCAGCCTGCTCTGCAGTTTCGTCCACTACGTAAGCCCGAGGCAGAGATGGCGTGTGGCAGGCTGGCCCCTCGGCCGACGAAATGCCGCGAGCAAAGCCACACTCGCCAAACTCGCCGGTGGCCGGCAGTGTCTTTGGAGGGGATGCGCTGACGTTACCTCGACGCGCTTTGGCGCGCGCGGCGTCGGTGAGTCTGCGACGAAGCGTGGTGAGCTCGAATTCACTCATGGTACCCATCAGTCCCAGCAGGACTCGGTCGTTGAGAAGCCCAGGGTTGTAGACCTTTTCGG
>CAYTRQ010000727.1:0-2211 GCA_964440025.1 uncultured Polyangiaceae bacterium
GGTATTACGCGCCTTGGCTCGGGAGGTGGACGGCAGCGGATCCTGCGGGGCTTGTCGATGGGCTGAATTTGTATCGGTATTCGCGGAATAATCCGGTGAACTTCGTCGACCCATCCGGAACCGAGGGTTTTCGGTTCGATCTGGAACACGGCGGAACTTCCGGCCCGATGATCGGGCCGCCCGAGTGGCATCCTCCGTTTGCGGCAGATGATGGGAGTACGCCTGCTGCGACACCGGCACCGACAGCAAGAGAGGAAGCTCTTCAGGAGAGTCGCCCAGCAACGGAGCGTGAGCTGCCAGCGGAGTCGAGCGAAGCCGTGCCGACGCCGAATGAGGAGGCTGCGGGAATGAGTCTTCCCACGGAGGAGCGGCATGCTGACGAGGGACCAGAGGTTCCGACGGAGGAGGCGCTGCCGGAGGCTGAAGTTGCAGAAGCGGATAGCCCCCCGCCGACGAAAGAAGAGTTGAGAGAAAAGGTTCCGTTACTTCCTTTCTTCTTGCCGGTGCCGAGTCAGTTTTTACGCCGTCAACAGATATTGCCTGAAGGGGCACCGGTTGGGTTGCAGGCGATTCGCCAGCTCAACGCTGGTGCGCCTGTCGCTGTTGCGAACTTCTCGAGGGATATTGCACCGGGATCGGACATCAGGAACCTGACGCTGCTTACCGTCGATGCGCTGAGTTCAGCGGGTACGGCGTTGTCGACAGTTGCACGTGCAAAGCAAATCAGTGGAGCGAATGCCGCGAGCGTGCGTCAGTTGATCCAAGAATTGGCCGAGCAGGGTGTGAAACATTCGCCCGAAGAGATTGTGGGAATTGAAAAGATTGCCGGGAAGGTGGTGTTTTTGGAAAAGGGCAGTTCGAAGGCGGGGCTGACGCACATCCTCGAACGGCACGCAGCGGATTTTGCGAGGAGAGGAGTTTCGGCAGAAGAGATTCCTGACCTGCTCTTCACGGCGCTGAGGGGGCGCAATCAGGTAGGGACTCAGGGCGGTCGACCTATATTTGAGGTGGTGTTCAAGGGACAGAAGCATCGGGTGGCCATTGATGTTGGTAGCAACGGATTTATCGTAGGTGCGAACCCAGCGAGAGCCGTGAAATGAGAGTTCGATTGAGTGCAGAGTACAATTGCCATCCATTGTGGATCGTCGAGACAGATGGCTTGGACAATGTTCGGCCAAAGGAACTCGGTCTATCAGAGGAGCTGTGTAGGGCGATAGAACGCTGGGATGAGGCGTACCAACGCACGTTTGTTCCTGATGATCCGGTGAGTTCTGATTTCGCTACAGCCGCTGAGGAGCGAGCGTTCGAAGAAGAAGGTGTGTTGCTCCGTGCTCGGTTGCAAGAAGAGCTTGGTGATGGATCTGTTGTCGAGTCGTAGGAAGCGATTCTCTAACGGGACGGTGGTGTCCAACAGCTCGCAAGCGTGGGCGTGGCATGCTTGCGAGCGATGACTCAGTCGAAAGGGCGGGTGGGAGCCGCACGATGGACTCACTCGCTCGGAGCCACCGCCGCCGAAAAGTTCTCACATATGGAGCGTATGGTGCATCGTTGGGCGCGCTGACCGGCCCCGCCGCTCCTATTGCTGCCCCCGTGCTCGGCCTCGTATTCGGCGCCGTCGGGTATTATGCTGGGAGCACCGCCGCAAGGGGCACCATCTGGGGCGGCAAGGCTCTGATCGATTGGGCCTTTTGATTGAGTGTTCATATGGAGGCTTACGAACTCGAGAGAGTCTTGGACAACGGCTTGAACGTGGCGCCTGGAGAGCGACGCGCTGCATTGACAGGCCGGTGGGAGAAGGCTCAACCGGTCAAGGGGCCGCCGCCTTGGCGCATTTTTGCGCACTTGGGTTGGCGCCTTGCAAAGGCTAGAGCCGCTGCCATCGGTATCCAAAGCGAGGTTGTCAACTTGGTTCTGGTACCTATGTGGATCTGCGACAACATCGACAATGACGATGAAGGCGCCGACTGGGAGGAAGGCTTGGCGCTGATCACTCAAGGACACGAGGAGCTCATGTCAGTACAGCTTCCCGTCGATGGAGTCGTCTCGGTCGATGCTACACGATACCACTCGGCTCTTGTGGTCGAGAGCCAACGTTATGCGCCGGATGTTCCGTTGTCCTACCGGAATGCATACTTCGGCGTGGCGGATGCTGCGCGAGTATACGAGGTCACGGGGAGCCTGACGTTTGTCGAATGTCCAAAGACCGAACGA
>CAYTRQ010000728.1:0-2204 GCA_964440025.1 uncultured Polyangiaceae bacterium
AGCACCTACGACAAGCACGGGGAGATGGCCTCGTACACCAATGCCGAGGGGGCGACGTGGACCTGGGAGCGCGATGAGCACGGCAATGTCATCAAGACGACGAATCCTTTGGGGCACACCACCCAAAACAGCTATGACGAAAACGGCTACCTCGTCCAAACAACCGACGAAGCGGGAGTGGTCCGTGAGTATGAGCGGGATGAATATGGGAATCTTCTCGGCGCTCGGGACAAGCTGGGCCAGCTGATTGCCAGCCGCTTCGACGCTGCCGGCCGTCCCATCGAGGTGCTTCTTCCCAACGGCGGAGTCACCAGGATGGAGTATGATGCCATGGGGAACCGCATTCGGGTCCAGGAGCCGAACGGCGGCGTGCGTCACATCCAATATGATTATCTCGGCCGAGTGATCGGCATGACCGATGAGCTCGGCGGCCAGACCAGATACACCTACGGCGCTCGAGGGGAGCTGGTGATGACCGAGCTGCCCAATGGGGCACGTTCGCTCAACGCCTACGATCGGGAGGGCAACCTCACTCGGATGACCACGCCTGACGGGCGCACCTACGAGCTCCGCTATGCGGGGTTGGGGCTTGTTTATGAGGTCCGCAAACCCGACGGCAGCCGTGTCAACTTCCGCTATGATCGAGAGGGCGATCTCGTCGAGGTCCAAAACGAGAAGGGCGAGCAACACACCATTCGCCGCTCGCTCGAGGGCTACGTCGCAGAAGATTATACCTTTGACGGCCGCAGACAATGCTACTCGTTCAACAATCAGGGGCAGCTCACGGAGATCCTCGACAATCGTTTCGAGAAAACCACCATCGAATATGACCAGCTGGGCCGCATCGTTTCTCGTAGCTATCCCGACGGCACGGAAGACCATTTCGAATACGATCCGGTGGGACGCCTTCTGTCTTCGGACAACGGTCGCGTAGCTTGCCAGTTCGAGTATGACTTGCGCGGCAACCTCATTCGTGAATCACAGACATTCGCAGGTGAGACGCACACGATCGACCGAGAGTTCGATGCGATGGGCAAGGTGGCGGTGCAGCGGACATCCGTAGGCCACGAGGAAAGGAATCGCTACGACCTCATGGGGGCCCCGGTCCAGCATCAGCTGGGGACCTCGTCACCCATTCAGCTCCAGTATGATTTGATGGGGCTCGAAGTGGCACGTCTTCTTCCTGGGGGCGGAGGGCTGCGCACCCAGCGCGATCCCGTGGGCTTGCCGCAGGTGCGGCGGCTGGTGAGTCCCACCGCCGCGCCCGGGGGTCACTCCGGCGAGCCTGATTGGGTGGGCCAGCGGCCGGTGGGGACGGTGGTCGAGCAACAATACGACTGGTCGCCGGACGGTCGGCTCCAAGCGGTCATCGACAGTGCTCTGGGCAAGACGGAATTTCGCTATGATCCTTTGGGTGAGCTCACGGCGCGCCTGCCTGCCCATGCTCGAGACGAGATCTTTTCCTATGAACCTGGCGGCAACCTGCACGATAACCGGAGCCAGCGTCAGTACAAGTTGGGCGGTCGTTTAGCGCGACGGGGCAACACGGAGTTTTTTTATGATGATGCCTATCGGCTGATTCAAAAGCGTGTCCATGAACCAGGCGGCGTCAAAGTCTGGAAGTACGAATGGGATGGCCGCAGTCAATTGATTCGACTCACTCGTCCCGACGGCCTGCGCATCGAAAACGTCTACGATTCCTACGCCCGCCGCATCCAAAAACGCGTCACCAACGCTCAGGGACAGCTCCTCAAGACGAGCCGTTACATCTGGGAAGGCGACCGCCTGCTGCACGAGCTCAAGGAAGCCGCGAACGACAACCACATCGAAGAGACCACATACAGTTTTCTCCCTGACTCGCTGCTACCTCTGGCGCATCGCACCACCCAACGCCACCGCCAAGACTTGACGCCCCTCCAGGAGGTCAACCCAGACGCCGGCTGGGTCCACTACGTCGAAGGCACCGCTGGCAGACCCGAAATGCTCGTCTCCGGAGAAGGCCGAATCCTCGCCCGCCTCGACGGCAAAGCCTACGGCCAGGTCGAATACGAAAGCGGCGCCGCCACCGCCACCGATCTCCGCTTCTTCGGCCACCAAGAAGACGAAGAAACCGGCCTCTTCTACAACCGCTACCGCTACTACGATCCCGACTTAGGAAGGTACTTGTCCCCCGAGCCCTTGGGTCTCATGGGGGGACTGAGTCC
>CAYTRQ010000729.1:0-899 GCA_964440025.1 uncultured Polyangiaceae bacterium
TACCACGGCCGCACCGGCTTCGAGACCTTCAACCATGCCAAGGGGGGCCTCGACAGAGGCACAGAACCCACTTCACACCTCTGTTTTTGAGCCATTTGACCAATTGAACGATTTGGGTCATATGGTCAACATGACCTCGGAGGAACGCGAAGAAGTCCTGCTCGACGCCGCATCCGAACTTTTTGTCCGCTTCGGTTACGACAGGACATCGATCGGTGAAATCGCGGCCCAAGCCGGTGTGTCCAAGGGAGCTGTCTATCTTACTTTCGAGAGCAAGGACGATCTCTTCGAATCACTGCTGCTGCGAGAGATGTTTCGCTTTAGCCAGGCCTGGTTCCAACGTGTCGATGAGCACCCTCGCGGCGGAACCATCGGAGCCATGTACGAAGCGATGTTGCGTGCGCTCGATGTCAGCCCCTTTGTCGGAATCATCTACCGTCGTGACCGCACACTTTTGGGACGCTACCTCAAGAAACCTAACAACTTCTTCCGTTTCTACGGAAGCGGGCAACCCAGCCGCCACGAAGTCATCGCGCTTCTTCAAGAGGCAGGTGCGGTGCGAAAAGACGTCGACGCTCGTGTCGTGGCTCACATCATCAACATGTTTGGCATCGGCCTGCTGTCGATGGACGAGCTTGTTCCCCAGGAAGACATTCCCCCGACCGATGATGTCATTCGCGGTATCGCAGCATTCATGGACCGCGCCTTCACTCCCGATGATGGAGAAAATCCGGAAGCAGGGAAGCAGGTCATGCGAACGATTTTTGCGGGGAGCCAGGAGCGGTTCGAACAGCTACTGCAAGAGCGGCGCAATCGCCGAAGCCAATCAGGCATGCGCGGTGAAAGCTCCGCACGAAGGGAGAAGACACGATGATTGAAGTGAGCGAACTAGTATTCCG
>CAYTRQ010000729.1:909-1836 GCA_964440025.1 uncultured Polyangiaceae bacterium
TCCGCTATCCCAGCTCCTCCACGGATACATTGCAGAACTTGGGGTTTCGAGTCGAAACGGGAGAAATCTTTGGCTTTCTCGGCCCGTCAGGTGCCGGAAAATCCACCACCCAAAAGCTGCTCATCGGTTTACTTCGCGGGTACGAAGGACACGCTCGGGTGATGGACCGTGAGCTCAACGATTGGGGGCCTGAATACTACGAACAGATTGGCGTCAGCTTCGAGCTTCCCAACCACTATCAGCGCCTGACAGCCCGGGAAAATCTCGAACACTTTGCCTCCCTCTACCAAAAAGAGACTCTCCCTCCGGAAGTCGTCTTGGATTGGGTCGATTTGATGAGCGACGCCGACAAGCGCGTGTCCGAATTCAGCAAGGGCATGAAGATTCGACTCAACCTCGCGCGGAGTCTGATCCATCGCCCGAGAGTGCTGTTCTTGGACGAGCCGACAAGTGGACTCGATCCCGTCAATGCAGCACGGGTTCGCAATCTGATCTTGCGACTGCGCGACGAGGGAGCCACTATTCTACTCACAACACACGACATGCTCGTTGCCGATCGGATTTGTGATCGCGTCGCGTTCCTCACCGAAGGAACGATTCATACGATCGATGCGCCGGCCGCTCTTCGCAAACAGCATGGGAAACGGACCGTGCTCGTCGAATACGCCCATGGAAAAGACTTGAAAAGCGAGGAATTTCCTTTCGATGGTCTGCACGAAAACGCCGAGTTCACCCGACTGCTCCGCGAAACACACATCGAAACGATCCACAGCCAAGAAACAACGCTCGATCAAGTCTTCATCGACATCACCGGCGAGGAGCTCGCGCCATGAGACTTTTCCGGACGGTCCGTCTCGACATAACCCTTCAGGCAAGGAATCGGCTCTATGGCATCTCCACAGCAGTTAGCCTCTTCATCGCAGGTGC
>CAYTRQ010000729.1:1846-2197 GCA_964440025.1 uncultured Polyangiaceae bacterium
GGTTGGCTCGTACAGTGCCCATGGCAGTCCTGCTACTCGCCGGAGGCTCCACCCTCCTTTACGTCGTCGCCATGTTTCTTTTGGAGAAGGCTGATGGAGTTCTCAATGCTCTAAGTGTCTCACCACAAAGACCCTGGGAATACCTCGCATCCAAGGTCATCAGCCTGACTGGCATCGCCATGTTCGAAGCCGTTGTTCTTACCGGCGCCACGCTCTTGTGGCTGGCCCGCACCCAAACCGTTCCTTGGCCCAACTTGTGGTTCTTGGTGGGAATTGCATGTTTGGGAGCGCAGCATGTCCTGGTCGGCTTGATCTTGGTCGTTCGCTACAATCGCATTTCCGAAGCCCTGA
>CAYTRQ010000730.1:0-2184 GCA_964440025.1 uncultured Polyangiaceae bacterium
GGACTGACAGCATAGAGGATCGCGCCTGCAAGAAGTGCAACACTGCGCCAGGAGATCTCGCGATAGTTCCCCAAACGAAAGTCATCGAGCAACTCCAGCACCAACTGCGTCTGGTTCGCGACACGATGCATGTTCTTTGGCACTTCAGCCATCGATGTCGCAAGACGTCCCTTCCGCCGAACGAGCGTCCTGAGCCGCTCCTTCCCCCACTTGCGCGAAAAGTCTTCGAGCCACTGTAGAACCTTTTGCGCAGGAGGTCGCACTTCGCTTTTTGCGTGCATGGGGCTTTCATCTTCCTCGTCCAAAGGAAGAACATGGGGCTCTACCACGCCTCCGCCTTCTGCCAGCATATCCTGGACACGGTGGTAGTCGCTCTTTTTGTTCGTGGATTGCGGCACCGAATCGTCGGCCGGATCCCTAGCGCTGCTGTCGTTCATCGCTTGACCGTTCATGGGCATGAGGAAGTGCATCAGATATGCCATGGCTTTGCACACGAACAAAGCTCGAAGCGCGCTTCGGCCCGTTCTCTTTCCCGATCTCGAGGATCCGGCCGTGCGTCCGCGCCTCAAGTGTGACGAAGCGCCCCAACTGAGTCGCTCTCAACACGGTGAAAATCCGGCCCCCCGTCCCCTGGAATGACCGTTGCATCCTCGAATGACCCAACGAGGAATTTATGGGATCCGAGAGAGATGCACCGAATCAACCACGCAACTTAGTGGAGCAGACACCGAAAACGTATCAAATGTGCTCGAGAGATCACCTGCGCAAAGACAGCCCAAGATTCGCGCCCGGTCATATTAGGACCCGGGGCGGGACAGCGCCGCAACTCGTCATGAGAAACGCTCTCGTTCTCACAATGGTTGCTGCTTGGGGAATGTGCTCGGTTGCTTGCGACGACACCGCAGATGCACTCGTGAAAGAGACCAATGAGGAAACAGCTCCTGCCCGGGCTGCCGCCGCCAAGGCGGGGCAAGAGGTCCGCGAAACGACCCGACAGGCCCGCGAGGACATCTCCGAACAGGCGGAGAAGGCCAAGGCCGATCTCACAAAGACAGCCTCGAAGCTGGACACCAAGACGGACCAAGCCGCTCGAGAACTCGAAGCTGCCCTTCGCGAAGGTAAAGCGGAGATCGACGCGGCAGCCCGCCGAGCCAAGATGAAAATCGACGAGATCGACAAGAAGGCCGCTCGGAAGATCCGTCAAGACGATTCAGAGAAGCCCTCTTCCGCATCACCTGTCCGTGACTGAGCGACGGCTGACCGTTCGAGCGCGTGAGAGAAGCCAAGTTCGTGAGAGAATCCCAATTTTACGGGAAAGGCTTTGAGATCGCTCCCCTGCGTCCTTCGGCACTGAGATGCAGGTGACGGAACGAAGCAAACGACCTCAACACCCAGTCGCTGTCTCACCTCGGACCATCGCGTCAATTCATCCTCAAACCAAGGAGACAACAATGACTAAAGGGAAGGGACCCTACGCTATCGCGATATTGCCCCTATCAATCATTGCATGTCAGAACACTCAGCAACCAGCTCCCGAATCTCCGCCACCTCAGTCATCCCCTGTCAGGGAAGTTCCAGACGATACGTATATTTCACTATCCGGAACGATCGCTCAAACGCGAGACGATGCATTCCTGCTCGACTATGGCAGCGGAGTTATCACTGTCGAAATGGACGACTACGACTTCTATCCGGAGGGCAAGAATCTGCTCGAAAATGATGAAGTCATTGTCTACGGCTTCGTTGACGACGACTTTCGCGAATCGAGAACGATCGAGGCGAAGAGCGTTTATGTCGAGAATCTAGGAACACAATTCTTTGCCTCAGGTGCCGACGAAGAGGATTTCCCTTTTTCACCCGTTGCAGACTTCTCTCCTCGCATTCACCTCACAGGAGAGGTGATCAGCACTAGCGGGCGAAAGTTCGACCTGGCAACTCCCGCAGGATTGATCGAAGTCGATACGACTTCGATGCCGTATCACCCACTCGACGATGAGGGCTATCAGAAAGTCGAACCCGGGGATCGAGTCCGCGTCACGGGAAGCCTCGAAAAAAAGCTCTTCGAAGGATTGGCCCTTGATGCACAGATAATCATTAACCTCGACTCGAGCGGATAGCTCCGGCAAACGCCAGCTAGTGCCTCGGCAACTCACGTTTCGAGCGGTTTCGAAGCACTCCCAGAAG
>CAYTRQ010000731.1:0-2177 GCA_964440025.1 uncultured Polyangiaceae bacterium
GACTTTCGCAGCAGCTGGTCATGACGCCGCAGCTGCAGCAGGCGATCAAGCTTCTCCAGCTGTCCCGGCTCGAGCTGATCGACGAGGTGCGTAAAGAGCTCGATAACAACCCCGTCCTTTCGGATGAGCAACCGGAGACACGGGGGTCGGAGGAATCCAGTCAGCAGACCTCGGCGGAGCGCGAGCTCTCTGCAACCCCCCGTAGCGACGATTCGAAGGCCACGGAAAAGGCTACACGTGAGGTGGACTGGGAGAAGTTCCTCGAAAACAGGACCTTACAAAACCCAGGCTCGACTGGGGGCGGAGGGTTCGAGGAGCTGCCCCCCATTGAACAGAACCTAACGAGGCCAGGATCGCTTCGGGAGCACCTTTTGTGGCAGTTGCAGATGAGCGACTTCAACGAGCCTGAACGCAGGTTTGCGGAGCTCGTTATCGGCAATCTCGATGAGCGGGGCTACCTCGATTTGGCGGGGATCGAGCGTCCGGATGGGACGCGAACCCAGGACTTGACCATCTTTGATCTTGCGGAGGAGGCTGGGCTTCATCCTGACGACGCGCCGCTAGTCCTCGAGTTGATCCAGCGCTTCGATCCGCCAGGGGTGGCCTCACGAAATCTCCAAGAATGCCTGCTCGTGCAAGCGCAGCTGGCTGGCTACAATCCTGGCGATAGCATTTACGAGATCATTGAAAATCACATTGGAGATCTCGAACGGCATCATTATCAGGCGATCGCCAAAGCCATGAAGATTCCTCTCGAGGAGCTCTATGAGCTGATTCGAGAGCTCCAAACCTTCGAGAGCACCCCTGGTCGCAACTTTACCGACCAGGACGAGAAAAGCATCGCCATCACGCCGGATGTCTATGTGATCAAGGATGGCGACGACTTTCGCATCGTCGACAACGATCGAGGCGTTCAACGCCTTCACATCAATGAAGACCTGACGCGTCGCTTACTGGCCGATCCTCAGGCCAAGGATTTCATCGGAGAAAAGCTTAAGAACGCCCAGTGGCTGATTCGAGCGATCGAACAGCGCAGGAAGACGATCATTCGCGTGACCGAATGCATCGTGGAAAAACAACGAGACTTCTTCGAAAAAGGAGTGGCCTACCTCAAGCCCCTCATTTTGCGGGATGTTGCCGATACGTTGGGAATGCACGAGTCGACCATTTCTCGGGTAACCACCAACAAGTACATGCACACGCCTCAGGGTCTGTTCGAGCTCAAGTACTTCTTCAATTCGAGCATCCGGCGTATGGCCAACGAAGATATTGCTTCGGAGAGCGTGAAGCAGGCCATCAAAAAGATGATCGACGAGGAAGAAAAAGCCCGCCCGCTGAGCGACCAAGCCATTGTTGAACGACTGGCGAAAGAGCAAGGCATCAAAATTGCCCGCCGCACCGTCGCCAAATACCGAGAAATGATGGGGATTTTGGCTTCTTCGAAGCGGAAGAAGGTTTTCTGAAACTGCTGGCCTTCGGGCTGGAAACACCTCGAGCTGCTGGAGAGTTCAGGGGACGGGGAAAAAAATCCTCACCCCCGAGTGCGATTTTCCGCGCGACCGTGGTTTCGAGGATCTATAGTAGAGGTGTTGGCACTGGGAGCACGCGTTCAGGCTTCCCGCAGCGCAGGGTGGAGACACCGTCGAAACGCCTTTTGGGGCGTGCGAGCGCTGGAGGACAGGAGCGCAGGCGCCACCGCCTTGCTCGGAGGGCAAGACTCTGCTGGAAGGCGTGACCTTGCTGGAAGGTGCAGCTCTGCTGGAGAGGACGACAGCGGGCGAGGTGCGTTCCAGCCAGCGGCTCTTCACGGCGATGGCCAAGCGGCTTTTATCGAGCCAGCGGTGTCGTACGGAGGTGGGAGCTACGTGGGGGGACTGGGGGGAGCGACCCTTGCCTCGGCGTTGTGTGGAGAAGTTGCCGCGCGCAGCGGGCTAGGACGCCGGGTCTGGGAAAACCGGGCTGGCGAAAACCCCGCTGAGGGGAAACTCGGGCTTGGCTGGGAGGCCGGGCGGTATTGCGCCGAAAACTCTGATTTGTCCGGTGACTCTCGATTTGTCGAGAGAGCTGCCGAGTTTTGAGAAGTAACACGAAAGGAGCACACATGACCGTAAACATCACCTTCCGGCACATCGAAGCGACCGAAGCTCTCAAGAATCATGCAAACGAGAAGGTTGCAC
>CAYTRQ010000732.1:0-2166 GCA_964440025.1 uncultured Polyangiaceae bacterium
GAAGCTCGAGAAAGCGTACTGGCTCATCTCAAGATGATGTGTGAAACGAGGGCAGGCACCATGCTGACCTGTCCGGAATACGGCACGGCCACGGTCAGCGAGTTGGTCCATTCCTTTCCGGATGCCATCCAGGAGATGGCTCGTGCCATTCGCCTGACCATCAAGGAGTACGAACCTCGTCTGACCAACGTGAAGATCACACATGTGCCGGCCGATGATCTCACTCTTCGCTACGAGATTACCGCGTATCTCGTCAGCGAAGGCAGTAAGGTCCCGGTGCAGTTCGAGACAAGCCTGGACACCAACCGACGCCTGACGGTCACCTAAATGAGCGAGCGCAAAAGCCGAACGCTCAAAAACAACCAACAAGCAAGGAAGTATCCTTTGGCAAAGTCTGGACAAAAAAAGCCGATCGCCCTTGTCCAGCCGTTTTCATCCAGCCGCCCTCATCCAGCGAGGGTCGGGCTGCGAAGTGGCTGGCCTTTGCCAAGAACTTAGCTCATAGCCGTGCCGTTCAATAAATACTACCAAGACGAGCTGGCGTACCTCCGCGAAATGGGGAAGGAATTCGCCTTAGCCTATCCTGCGCTAGCGCCGATGTTGGCCGATCGGGGTGGCGATCCCGATGTGGAGCGGTTGCTCGAGGGATTTGCATTTCTCACAGGTCGCATTCGCGAAAAGCTCGACGATGAGCTGCCGGAGCTGATGCTCACGGTTTCGCAAATGCTGTTTCCCCAAATGGTGCGGCCGTTGCCAGCCGCGAGTGTTCTTGAATTTCTGCCGCTGCCCAACGCGTTGCGAGAACGCCAGACCGTTCAGCGCGGCGTTGAAGTGCAAAGCGTGGAAGTTGACGGGACGAGGTGTCGTTTTCGCACCACGCGACAGTGCGTGATGGTCCCGTGGACGCTCGATAAAGTGCTGTTGCAAGATGCCGAGGCGGGCCAACAAGAACTGCGCATGGAGCTTTCATTACAGCAGACGGGGGATCTGCAGCGCATTCTTCCCGAGGCTCTCAACTTGCACTTTGCGGGGGAGCCTCGCGAAAGCTTGGCGTTGTTGTCGCACTTGGCGCAGCAGAGTACCGAGGTTGTCCTCTACGATCCGGACAAAGGGGACGCCACTGCTGGCATCACTCTATCGCCTGAATCCGTGCAGCTTTGTGGTTTTTCTGAGGAAGAAGCCCTTTTGCCTCAGGTGGATACGGCATTTCCTGGCTTCCGCTTGCTTCAGGAGTACTACACCTTGCCGGCCAAGTTTGCTTTCGTCGACGTCCACGGCATGCAGCGCGCACTGGAGTTGGGGGAGATCAGCCGGCTTGGCGTTGTGGTCCGTTTGCGCAATCGGATGACGGGGATCAGGCGTCTGAGTGTCGACGAGGTCAAGTTGCACTGTACGCCGATCGTTAACGTTTTCGAAACGACGGCCGAACCGATCCGGCTCAGCAAAGCGCGGGAACGCTATTTGGTGAGACCGGCCGGGCTCCCCCCTGGGCAGGGAGACGTCTACAGCATTGAGAGGGTGCAGACCGTGGTGCGTGGAGGGGAACGCGTGGATATCCCTTCTTTTCTTTCCTTTCAACATGCAGCTCGAATGGAAGACAGGAGCCGTGTGTTTTACACGGAACATCAACGAACCACGGTGGTAGGGAATGGAGCCGATACGTATGTGGCGCTCGGCACGGCAGAAGATTCTGGAATGGTCGTTGATGCTGATGTGCTCAGCCTGGAACTACTCGCCACGAATGGGCCTCTGGCCAATGCGGTGCGTGCTGGAGAAGTGACCGAAGCCACGCCATCTGCGCCTCCTTTTGCCAAGTTCCGCAATCTTTCGGCCACCACCATGTATGTGCCGCCGCCCTTGGGTTATGATCTGAGCTGGCGTGCTACGGCCCACGCCGCGATGAACCTCCGTGCTCTCACCGAGCCGGAGGTTCTCCGGACTGCGCTTGGGGTCTACAATCTGCAGGCGCTCGTCGATCGACAGGCGGCTCGTGCCAACGAGCTGCGCATCGAGGCTGTGCGCGATGTGCGGGTCAAACCAGGAGAAAAACTCTACCGGGGCGCCGCGATTCGCGGGGTGGATATCGAGGTCGACCTTGATGAATCAGGATTCTCGGGAGAGGGAGACATGTATCTGTTCGGTTCTATTTTGGAGCGACTCTTCGCG
>CAYTRQ010000733.1:0-2166 GCA_964440025.1 uncultured Polyangiaceae bacterium
GCCTCGAGAATGACCTCCTTATTAGGAAAGTAGTCGTAGACGGTCCCCACGGCCGTGCCCGCCTTCGCAGCAATGGCCTTGGTGTTGACGGCCTGGAAACCATCACGCTCGAGGATCTGCGCCACGGCGGCCAGCAAAGATTCTCGACGCTCCTGGGCACGAGCCTGCACCGGGCGGCGAACCATGGGCAGGGCATAGAAAAGTCGTTGACAAAAGTCGAGCAAAGGTTCATTTTCCAAAAAGTCGAATGATGATTCAACTTTTTGCACTTCGCGCATCGGGAGGGGCTTCAAGCCGGCATCCGCGAAGTTCCCCAGGGAATCCCTCCTTCAATCAAACACCGCAGGATCGTTCCCACAGTCCCCGCACCGAGGTGGTGCTGGTGGGTGCGGGGGTCCTGGCTGCCGCGGCTTTTGGGATTTACGGACCCGATCTTCGTGCCACAGACCCCCTTGCGCTTTTCTCCCTGGCAACACCAGCATTGTTGACGGCGCTCGGCTTTTGGCAACGCCTCACCCCCTCGGTGCGGCTGGTACTACTCTGCCTTGCTGGACTGTGCTTGGGGCTTGCCGGTGACTTCGCTCCACTGTGGCCCCTCGCGCAGTTGGCCTTCCTATTGCCCGCCGTCGTGGGAATTTTCTGGGACCGTTCATTGCGCCCAAGCCGGCGACTATTGCGCCGGGGGCGACTCGACCCGTGGCCCATCGCCGCCATTGGTGGAGCGGCTGCAGTTGCGCTTCCGGCATGGGTCCTGTTGTTGGATCCGGATCTGACCAGCGTTGCCACGCAGCTCCCGGCTGCGAGCCTGCCTTTACTCATCCTTGGCTTCGTGGGCTTTTCATTGATCAACGCGCTGCTCGAAGAGGTGCTGTTTCGCGGCTTGTTTCAAGGCGCCCTCCAAGAGCGATGGGGCTCGGTCGTCCTGACCCTGCTGCTGCCGTCGCTTTTGTTTGGCACCTCGCACTATCACGGCGTGCCGAGCGGGATCATCGGCGCCACATTGGCCGGTGGCTGGGCACTGCTCTTGGGTTGGGCACGCCGACGGAGCGCGGGCCTTCTCACACCCATTTTGGCGCACGCCGTGGCCGATGCAGCGATCTTCTTGCTCGTCATAGGCTCCCGAGATGGCTCAATCACAATGTGATAAGTTAACAGACTGGAGAGATCTTTGATCCTCCAACGGATTCTCGCAATCCATGCCCGTGATCCCCGGTGAGCTCGCGTGTTTTCAAAAGGCAGCTTCGAGCCCGATATTCGGGATCGTGATCGGCCCAATGAACTGATCCTGGCACTCCCCTTCCCTACAGACGCGTTGGACGGCTTCCTTGTTGAGGGTGGTATTGAGCACCTCGAAGACGAGCCCCCAATAGCGGCGTCCGTCTTTGCTGGGCCAACGCTTTTGAAGGCGCCAGTCGAGACGCCAGAAGGGTGTCGTTCGAGATGTTCCAAACGTATCTGAACCATCCATAATCCACGCTGGCACTCCCGAATAGGCAGCGACGCGCCCTCCCAAGCGCCAGTGCTTACCTAGATCATAAGACGCTGCCAAGTTGAAGACATGGGTGCGATCACTTCCGGCAGGTCCTGCAAGCCGACCCGAATAGCGCTCCGAACGCGCGAGGGTGTACGAGAGGAATCCTCCAAGCCGCTGGGTCAGGCTCCTTCGCAACGAAATCTCCATGCCCACGGAGCGACCATTCGTTCGGCGGAGATCCGAGAGATTGGCTGCATCGATGATGCCGCTATCCGAAGCCCCCAGGTAGGTCACTCCGAAGAGGTCGGTCATATCAAAGAACAAATTTTGGAAGAACATGGCCGACGACTCGATGTCCGCAGGAAGATCGAACTCCACCCCGGCCGTGTGTTGGACGGCTTTCTGGAGACCTCCGGTCAGGTTGGGTTTCAAGCCGGGGAAGGGTAATACAAAACTGGGACCTTGGTGGACCAGGCCCAAGCCATGGACGATGGTGAGCTGCTCCGTCATGTGAAAACGAGCAAGAATGCGCGGATCGATTCCAACGGCAAACTTGTTGCCAGAAACAAAAAGATCGGCACGCAGACCCAGAGACAGTTCTGTGCGAGACGTCAGGTCCGTTGTAAACTCGGCGTAGATCCCCGACGTGATGTCCGTACGCTGCTCGTCGAAGCCCAGGCCGAAGGTGTTGT
>CAYTRQ010000734.1:0-2166 GCA_964440025.1 uncultured Polyangiaceae bacterium
TGCCCCATCGAATCCCAGAGGGCTCGGCGTTCCACATCGATGGCGGCATTGTCTTTGAGGAGTTCGTCCTTGCCACCGTCGAGACGCTCCATGATTGTGGCGATATGAGACTGCGCGGACTTATACTCATCGAAGTAGGCGCGGAGCTTGTTTCCAAATGGAATGATTCCGAACAGCTTCTTTGGTGCTAAAAGGTTGCCCCGGTTTTGAGGATCGAGATCTTCTATGGTGCGGCGTAGCTCGAGAATATCCGCCCCCACTCCCGATTCATCATCCATGGCTTTCATGGGTCGAGACAAGAATCGACTGGAATGCCCGGCCGCCTCTTCAACTTCCCGCTTTCCCATACGACTGAGCTGCTCCACCTTTTTGCCGAAATCCGGACTGTTCTCGTCCATGGCAACGAGCTCTTCGACAAAGGCGTCTGCGCGCTTGTCCAACTTTTCTTGTTGTTCTTGGCTGAGCGGAACGAGCCCCGCAGCCTTTTCTTTTTCAACAGGCGCCACCGGTTCAGGGGGCGTGAGCACGAGTTCCTGGTCGTCGGCCATACAGGCGCATAGTCCAGCAGCAGGACGACGTGAAGCAAGGCCAACGGAAAGGAGAAACGAGCGATTCGGCCACTCGGGTCGACAAGCGGCCAGCCCGAAGAGCCCCGCGCGGGGGGCCCTCAAAAAGCGCAATCCCCTGACCGATGAGCATGCTCGACCATCGAAAAAGCTCTCCCGAACGAGAAGCAGCGTTCGAGTAGCTTGAAGAAGCACTTTCAAGGAAAATGATCCCCATGGCCTCCGTCACGCGACCACCGGTCGAAGCGACGCCAGGCGGCATAGAAAGCCAGCTCGGCAAGCTCTATCGCAGTGACTTCAGAAAAGTCGTAGCCCCCCTGATCCGCATTCTCGGTAGCTTCGAGGCGGCCGAGGACGTCGCCCAAGAGGCCTTCGCCCAAGCTCTCGTCGCATGGCCCCGCGATGGCATCCCCGACAAACCGGTCGCATGGCTTTTTCGAGTGGCCAAGAACCGCGCCATCGATCTCAACCGACGCGGCCA
The DNA here is from genome assembly GCA_964440025.1 of uncultured Polyangiaceae bacterium. Classification (GTDB taxonomy): domain Bacteria; phylum Myxococcota_A; class Polyangia; order Polyangiales; family Polyangiaceae; genus NIC37A-2. The sequence goes on from CAYTRQ010000734.1 coordinate 1,048, forward strand.
AGTCCGAGATCGAAAAGAAAAGGAGCTGGCGGCCGAATTGGGCACCTATTCAGAGGACGATCTCTCGGAAACAGCCCTCAGAGACGACAGCCTCCGCCTCATCTTCACCTGCTGCCATCCAAGTCTTTCAGTCGATGCACGCGTCGCTCTAACTCTCCATACGGTATGCGGACTCTCCAGCAAACAAGTCGCTCGTGCCTTCTTGGTCAAGCGCGAGACTTTGCAACAGCGCTTGGTGAGAGCCAAGCGGAAAATCGATCGCGCCAAAATCCCCTACTTGGTTCCTGATCATGACCAACTTCCAGCCCGTCTGGAGAGTGTTCTGCGCACCGTCTATTTGGTCTTCAACGAAGGGTACGGGGCTACAGAAGGTGAGTCTCTTCTTCGCTCGGAGCTCTGTGAAGAAGCATTGCGACTTGGCAGAATGCTCGTCGCGCTCCTTCCGGCTTCGCCTAGCGCCAAAGGGCTTCTGGCCCTCATGCTTCTCCAACATTCCCGACGTCACGCTCGAACGTCCTCGGAGGGCAACCTCGTCACTCTCGAGCAACAAGACCGACTTCTCTGGGACCAGGACATGATTGAAGAAGCGCTTCCACTGGTTGACCAAGCCCTCAAAGGACGGCCCCTCTCAACTTTTGCCGTCGAGTCGAGCATTGCTGCACTCCACGCCCAAGCGGCTACGCCTGAGGAAACGGACTGGCTCCAAATTGCCGCGCTTTATCGAACGTTGGTTCCGCTGTCCGGAGGAAATCCAGTCATCATGCTCAACTCTGCCGTAGCAATTGCTATGGCCGGCAACCTGGAGGCAGGACTTCGACAGCTGGAAGAGCTGGAAAAAGATGGCCATCTGAAAAAGTACCATTTGCTCGATGCGGCAAAGGGCGAGCTTCTGCGACGAGCGGGACACTACAACAGCGCGAAACATGCTCTTCAGCGGGCTATCCAACACGCAAACAATCCCGTTGAGCGCCGTTTCTTGAAAAAGCGCCTGCAGGAACTCGAGAGTCCGTAAGCCCGATTGGTGATCGTGATTGCTACCGCGGCCGAGACGGCGCAACCTCTGACTCTAGTGCCTCGGCAACTCACGTTTCGAGCGGTTTCGAAGCACTCCCAGAAGTG
>CAYTRQ010000735.1:0-2164 GCA_964440025.1 uncultured Polyangiaceae bacterium
AGAGTTCGTTCTGCTCGACGAAGCGCAGCGCATCAAGAACTGGGCGACCAAATCGGCGGCATACGTCAAAGCCCTCGATGCGCCGTACAGGCTCGTGCTGACCGGCACACCGATGGAAAACCGCTTCGAAGAACTCGCCTCGATCATGGATTTTGTCGACAGTGTGGCGCTCGAACCCAAGTGGCGGCTCGTCCCCTGGCACACCATCTCCGAGGGTGATGGTGGCCAGGGCCAAGGCGGTGCACGCCATCTCGATACCTTGAGACGACGCATGAACTCGGTCTTCCTGCGCCGTCGACGCACGGAAGTCCTCTCGCAACTTCCCGGGCGGACGGACACGTGCGTGCCCGTGGAAATGACCGAGGCGCAAGCCGAGGAGCACGAGGCCCTGCGCCAGCCGATAGCAGCCATCGTCCAGCAGGCGAAGCGTCGTCCGCTCACTCAGCGCGAATTTCTGAAGCTCATGCAACTGCTCACCAGGCAGCGCATGATCTGCAACGGCCTGGCCCAAGTGGAGTTCGACATGGAGTGGCAACGATGCCGCGCCCAACAGCTCCCCACGGAACGTTTCCTGAAGACGCTGTTTGCTCCCAAGCTACTCGCTTTTCGCGATCTGGTCGAACAGCTCGTTGTCTTCCAAGAACGAAAGATTGTGGTCTTCAGCCAGTGGCGGAGCATGCTGCGTCTCGCGGAATGGAGTATCCGCGACATTTTGGGAGAGCGGGAACGGACGGCGCTCTTCTTCACGGGCGCCGAATCGAGCAAGCAGCGGGAACGAGCCCTCGTCGACTTCCATGACGACCCGTCTGCATCCGTTCTCTTCTTGAGCGATGCGGGCGGCGTTGGCCTCAATCTCCAGCGAGCAGCCAACTGCTGCATCAATCTCGAATTGCCCTGGAACCCTGCCGTTCTCGAACAACGGATTGCGCGCATCTACCGCCTCGGGCAGAAGCAGCCCATCGACGTGTTCAACCTCGTGACCGCGGGGGGCATCGAATCACGCATCGCTGATCTCGTGTCGCGCAAACAGGCAGTGTTTTCCACCCTTTTCGATGGCACTTCGGACGAAGTGCGCTTTGAAGGAGAGCGCTCCTTTCTGGAAGGAGTCAAGAAGTTGGTCGACCCGGTGGAGGTTCCCCAAGCACTGGCCGAAGCCGATAGCGAAGAAGACTTACCCCTCGCTCCAGCGACCGACCACGAGCCAACGAGCCATGTCGAGACTGCTCATGCTCGTGATGATGCGAAGCCCACAGGGGGCGCACCGTTGGATGCCCTCGAGCGGGCACTCTCGAGCTTGTCTGTCGAACGCACCCAAGACGGCGGTTTGCGCATCGACGCGCCTCCCGAAGCTGCCGAGCCCCTCGCCCAGCTGCTCGAGTCATTAGCCCGTTCGCTCAGGGGTGCGGAGGCGTAGGGGGCCGCCAGCCCGTCAGGGAAGGAGGTCTGCCATGGCTGACCGTCCCACACTGCCTTACTGCAGGGCTTCTTCGAGGGTCGTCGCCGTCAGCACCTGCTCAGTCCAGCGCTCGAGGTCCGCCAGCGAAGCCCGCTGAACCTTCTGCTGCATCTCTGCGGGTAGCTCACCGAACTTGAGCTGGAGCAGCTTCGATAAGATCGCAACACGCTCCTGCTGGCGACCTTCCTCGCGACCTTCTTGGCGACCTACTTGGCGAAGTTCTTCAGCGAGTGTCATGAGTGCTTCCTTGGCCTGGGATGCGGCACTTTCGGCGGTGCACGTGGAGATCGAGACGCAAGATGGGATCACCGCTCGCGCTGAGCGACTTCCAGTGAGACGCGGGTTTGCACAGCAATGTCCAAGAGTGCGCCGAGAGCATGCGCGGCGGCTCGCCCGAGCAGACCTGCGCCGATGAATAGGATTCCGACAGTGAGTCCAAAAAAAGGGGCCAGCACCGTCCAGTATCCGTCGGCAGCCGGAGAGGTCCCCACGGCGACGCCGCAGAGTGCCAGGAGGATGAGTAGAGCGCCGAGCACTTCGTAGCCGAAGGCGAAGGCTTGAATGATGCGTCTGATAGCGTAGGCCGAATGGTGAGCATAGGAATTCCAAAAGGATTCAGGGCGCACAGGAGGGGTCGAGGGAGGGAACATCGTCTAGCTTAGTTCCCGTCTACAAATGGCGCTTCGTCGCCCGCCCCTTGCGGGGCGA
>CAYTRQ010000736.1:0-2164 GCA_964440025.1 uncultured Polyangiaceae bacterium
CTTCAACGCTCATCAATGTACCGGCCACTCCCGTCAGACCAACCTCGCCTTCCTGAACACCCAAGCTCGCCAGCGAAACCGGTCCCCCCCGCATTTGAAAAGTCATCGCGTCGTCCGACGAGAAGGGAATGCGTCCGCTCAGCTCGAGTGGGGTCCCTCGAGCCTCCTCCCCGGGAGAAAGCGACAACCCCAGAGCGTCCTCTGTCCGTCGAGCCGAAAGGCGGCTCGGCCCGATCGAAATTTTCTCGCCGGCCATCTGGAGGCCAACCCAGAGTCTCTCCACCACCGCCTCTCGCGGCAGGCGAGGCAACACATCCCGACGCAACGTCGCGAACAAGCCCGCCAAAACGGCCACCCGCTGTCGATCGACGGACAAGGCACCGGCAAGGCCGGAATCTTGCTCTTCGGGAGACGACCGGCCGGAGGCCGGGACAGCTTGACCTTGCCCGGAGCGAGTGGCGGGGCGGGCTTTGCCTGGCTCCGCGTTCGCCGTCCTCGAAGCGGCCGTTTTCAAGCTCTCGGCTCCGGCCCGCAGCTCCACTCGGACCTCCGAGGCTCCCACTCGATCGAAAAAAGGTGTCCCTTGGTCACGGCTCCAGCTCGCCTCTCCGCCCGCCACGTCCATGGTGACTTGCGGCGTGGTGACCGCAACCCAGTCGGCCCCGAAACGCGCGGGACTTCCCGGGATGTGCTCGAACTGGAGCCCAGAACCCTTCACGTGCTCCGCGTCCGAGATGGTCCAGCTGACCTCGATATCGCGAACGATCTCCCGGCGTCCGTGCCCGCGAGTCTCGGACTCCGAGCGATCGGGTTTGCTCGCCCCCCCATGGCGCTCTCGAAACTGTGACAGCCGTTGCCGAAGCTGTTGTGGCGTCCCCTTCAGCTGCACGGTCCCCCCGTGGATCTCCACGGAACGGACCGTCGGTCCGATCAACCCGACGGTCACATCCATGCGATGGAGATCGACCGTGACCCCTTCCATTCCCATGGGTTTTGCGCGAACCCCTCGCAGCGTCACGACAGGAAACCCCAAGGAGAGTTGCCCCACCTCGAGATGAATCCCCCTTTGCTCAGCACGCGAGAGGATCTGACTCTCGACAATCGGGCGGACCGATAGTCCTCCGACGCCGATGATGACCACGGCAGTGGTCAAGCTTATCCAAATCCATTTCCTCACGGACAGCCTGGACCCTACAACGAAGCCGCCGACGGCGCCCACCTCCCCAGCGCGATCTCACAGCACTGAAAAAATAGGTGCTGGAAAGGGGGAGAAAGGAAAGAGAACGAGACCTGATGAAAGGAAAATAGGCGCCGAATCTGGGGGCCACTTGCGAACTTCCCCGCAAACATCGACCGACCTTGACCTCTTGACCCCCCATGGTATGAGGCGGTCCCCGCGTCCGCTGGGGCCCCAAAGGGGTATCGAGCGGATCTCGAAATCGCTGTTGCGTCGACCTCCAGGTGGAGCGGCTTCCGCAAGAACCCGCCGCCGGGAGCGAGACGGCTACACTGGAAGACAACCGTCTCCAAGGGTAGCGTGAGGTTTTCGAGAGGGTCATTAGCTCAATTGGTAGAGCAGCGGACTCTTAATCCGTTGGCTGAAGGTTCGAGTCCTTCATGACCCACTTTTGAGAACCAGTTTTGGTTCTCCTCGGCATTCAGGACTCGGGGGCTTCGAGATGCTGCTCTTCAGTTTCCGGCTGCTCCAAAGAGCCATACTGATTCCAAAGGGGCGCTTCGGCCTCGAGTCCTTCATGACCCACTTTTGAGAACCAGTTTTGGTTCTCCTCGGCATTCAGGACTCGGGGGCTTCGAGATGCTGCTCTTCAGTTACTGGCTCCCAGGGTAGATAAACCGAGGTAGGCAGTCCCCTACGCCGACGAGCCTGCTTGGGACGCCATGGAGGCCATCGTTCATGCCCAGGCGACACGTGGGACGATTGAGCCGAGTTCCTCGATTTGTTTCAGTCAATGAGCGGTGGGACTCCTGCCGGCGTCTTCATGCAGGTTGATGATGTGTATTCCGGAAGCTAAGGACCACAACCCTGTCGAATGACGAGCGCGGAGAGGAGCTGGCCGTGCCGAACTAGACTAGTTCGCATCCACAAAAGGATGCGAACCAACAAGCAAGGAAGCGTTCAGCGTCACAATACAGGCGAAATAGC
>CAYTRQ010000737.1:0-2163 GCA_964440025.1 uncultured Polyangiaceae bacterium
CTCGAAACGTGAGTTGCCGAGGCACTAGTTCGCGTCCACAAATGGACGCGAACCAACAAGCAACACCTATTCGTCGGCTAAAACTGCCCGGAAAAAGCGACAGGCGTCCGCCCTCGCCCCGAAGGGGCGGGCGACGAAGCGGTCTTTTGTGGATGCGAACTAGACTATGGTCCATTTATAATGGACTCCGAGCGCGTAGCCTCGAAAGGGCAGTCGTTCCGCCAGTTCGGCAGCGAACCAACAGCCGTTGTCGAACTGCTCCGAGAAGCCCTGGCATAACCGTCGATTTCGCTTGGTAAGCCGACGTGGTAAATGCGCGTCGATTGCTACTCCGGAGGCGGCGGCGGGCTGGCTGCCTTCTGGTCCGATTGACGTTCTGCAGCCCGGCTTTCCTGATTGGAGGTTGCATGCTGCTCGAACGTCGGATTCCGCTGAGTTACATCGCGCGCAAAGGGCGCAAGGCGGCCCTGATCGTCTTCGTCATAACGATTGCCGTGGAGGTGTTGCTTCGCTTCGGACACCAGTATGTCCCTGTGGTTCCCTCGGCGCTTCCAGCGTTCTTGGGCACCGCCATCTCCTTGATTCTGTCGTTCAAGCTCAATCAAAGTTACGACCGCTGGTGGGAGGCTCGCAAGATTTGGGGTGCAATCGTGAACGACTCCCGAACACTGGCCCGTCAGGCGCTGACTTTCCTCCAAGGAGAATCGGATATTGCCGGGCGTATCGTGCGCCGTCAGATCGCCTGGTGCCACTGTCTCGGGCAAAGCCTGCGGGGGCTTGACTGGCAGTCCGGAACGGCTGGGCATCTGACTGCCGAAGACGTCGCGGACGCCGCCAACCACAACAACAAACCGGTGGCGCTCATGCAGCAGCAAGCCCGGGACGTCGCTGCGTTGGCTCGTGAAGGACGCCTGACGGATTACCGGTTGGTTGCCATGGACTCCACCCTGACGCGTTTGACGGACTCGATGGGGAAAGCGGAGCGGATTCGGAATACGGTTTTCCCGATCACATATCGAATCTTCTTGAAAGCATCGATCTATCTGTTCGTGACGCTCCTTTCGATTGCAGTCGCAGATATCAAGGGTGGATGGCAGGTTCTGATCACCAATGTTATTGCGCTTCCGTTCTTCCTTTTGGAAAGAACGGCGTTTCATATGCAAGATCCGTTTGCCAACCGACCAACGGACACACCCGTCACGGCCATTGCGACGACCATAGAGATCAATCTCCTGCAAATGCTTGGAGAAGAAGAGGTTCCCGAACCACCTCGGCCGAACGAATTCTACTTAATGTAACTGAGGAGGGAGGACTTTCTCGCGCCCGCTCAATCCCAGCCTTCGATGACGATTTTTCCTAAGGTATGTCCTCCCTCGAGGTTTTGATGAGCACGGTCGATAGTCTCAGCCGAGATGGGCGAAAGGGTCGTTGTCGCCGTGGTCTCGATGCGACCTTCGTCAAGCAAGCCGGCGAGACGCCCAAGAATCTCGCCCTGACGCGCCACGTCAGGAGTCTGGTGCAATGTGCGCGAAAACATCAGCTCCCACACAAAGCCAGCACTCTTGTTCATCAGGGGTTGCAGATCGTGGGGTTTTGCAGCTTCTACGATGGAGCAGATTTGCCCTTGAGGGCCCACGATATCGGCCATGGCGTCCCAGTGCTCATCGGTGGAGTTGAGGCAAAATACGTAGGCGACCCACTCCTTGCCTAGCTTCTTCACCTCATCATTGAGCGGACGCTCATGGTTGACGACTTCGATGGCCCCCAGTTTACGTACCCACTCGTTGGACTCCGGGCGGGATGCGCTGGCGCAGACATGGAGTCCTCCCACCACATGCGCGAGCTGAATGGCGAGCGATCCGACGCCGCCTGCACCTCCGACGATCAAGATGCTCTTGCCGGAATCCGCGCCGCTCGCGCTGATTCCAAGACGGTCGAACAATCCCTCCCACGCGGTGAGTCCCGTCAGTGGAATCGCCGCTGCTTGGGCGTGACCGAGCGTCTTCGGTTTCTTCGCAACGATCCGCTGGTCGACGACCTGAAACTGCTGATGGCATCCCGCTTTGTTCAGTTCCCCTGCATAATACACGTCGTCTCCCACGCGGAATTGGTCGACGTCCGGGCCGACCTCAGCGACCACGCCGCTCGCATCCCACCCGATGA
>CAYTRQ010000738.1:0-2141 GCA_964440025.1 uncultured Polyangiaceae bacterium
GAAGAGGTCCCCCCGGTCGTAATTCCTCCGCTACCGAACGCTACTCCGTCGCCTAACGCTCCTCCGTCACCAAACTCGGGACAGCTCATTTGTACCCGGTCTAGCGCGGAACGAGGCAGGCCAAGCTGCAAGCGGAACGACTCTCTTCACTGAGTCCGATAGAGATTTCAATGCATCACTAAAAATCCAGCCAAGGAGCAGCAGCCCATCCGTAACGGCAGACGCTTGGCACACCGGTAGCGGAAGTTTCGCGTGCAATCACCGAGCGAACTCCTGCTGGTGCTTGCGGCTTCCCCCGGTCAATCCTCATCGAGCCCAACGATCGGAGCATCTTCCAGCCGGAGCTCACCGGCCTGAGGGACGAGCGGCCGGAATTCGAAGAGGTCCTTTCGCCGATCCAGGCGCGGGGTCACGCTGCCTGCCGCGCGAGCCCGATAGAGATCTTCGATATCCAAATCCGTCACGAGCAATGTCTCCACGTTGGAGTCTGCTTCTGCCTGGATCCCGTCACGAGCAAAGTGAAAATCGCTCGGCGTAAAGACGGCAGCTCGTCCGTAGTGGATGTCCATGGCCGGCACGCTCGGTAGATTTCCGATGATTCCCGCCGTCACCACGAAGATCTGATTTTCGATGGCTCGCGCCTGACAGCAGTAGCGCACCCGATAATATCCTTGACGATCATCGGTACAATAGGGAACGAACAAAAGTTCGACACCCTGATCGGCGAGGTAGCGAGCGAATTCCGGAAACTCGGCGTCGTAGCAGGTATTGATTCCGATGGTCGCCTTCGGCGTGGGAATGACCAAGACGTCGTCTCCACCGGTAATGCCCCAATACTTCTTTTCCGCGGGCGTAATGTGAATCTTCGGCTGCAGAACATAGCGGCCATCGGGAAAGAAAAACGGACTCATGTTGAGCGTTTTGTTTTCGCGACGCATCGGGTGAGTCCCGCCGATAATGTAAATCCCGAAGCGCGCCGCGAGATCGGACATCAGTTTCAAATACTGATCTTCCAACTCGCTGAGCTTTTGGATCCCTTCGACACTTGGCAGCTTTTGAAGGCTCTTTTGGGAAAGAAGCTGTACGGAAAAGAACTCCGGAAACAGGACGAAGTCCGCACGGTACTCGGCGGCTGTTTCAACGAAATATTCGACTTGCGCCGCAAAGTCCTCGAAGCTGCTGACCTTACGAACCTGATATTGAACGGCAGCCACCCGAAGCTTTCGCTCCCCCGATGCATCGGCTGCCACGTAGTCGGGGTTTTTCCACTCAAGGAACGTCGCGCAATTCTTGCTCTTCGGATCGGCGATGTAGTTGCGCAGGAGTCCACGAACCACGAACCCCTCTCGCAATTGAAAACTCAGCACGCGATCGAAAAGCTCCCCATTTTCTACCTTCTTGACGTACTGCTCGGGGGTCAGTTTCTCTTCACACTCCGCATACCCATCGATCCTTCCCCCCGCAATGATTCTCCGCAGGTTGAGGCTCCTACAGAGATCTCGTCGCGCTTGGTAGAGCTGTTGTCCGATCCGTTCGCCACGCATGTCCGGATGAACGTAAACGTCCGCTCCGTAGAGGCTGTCGCCGGATGGATCGTGATTGTGAAAATACCCTCCATCAGTAATGCCGGCATAGGTGTGGGGTCGGTAGGGATCGAGGCCCAAATGGACGATGAGAGAGGCGACGGCCCCGACGACTTTGCCGTCGAGTTCCGCAATAATCTGCCCCTGCGGAAATACGCGCAGGTGGTTCTGAAGCTGACTCTTACGCCATACGACGTTTTCTTCGACCATCGTAGGAAAGCAGAGCCGGTTGAGAGAAATGAGCTGCTCCACGTCGCCAGCCTCGGCATGGCGCAAGGAAACGGTCCCTTTGCTCGTCTCGAACGTCCAAAGTTGCATTGGCGCCCAGGCTAGCACGGGACCTCGCCACCGGCGCAGATGGGCGGCCACGTTCTTTCTCTTTCACCCGGAACTCCCCCGAAAAATCACCGCGACTTGCTTCCAGGGCGATTCCGATCCAGCCGCACCAGCTATGACGTAAGGACAGGAGGGGTCAGTTCGGCTTTTCGGACCTCGAGGTACGGGGGATCCTACCGACGATGCGAACCTTGTCAGTGTCGACAGGCTCGGTCATCTCCG
>CAYTRQ010000739.1:0-2130 GCA_964440025.1 uncultured Polyangiaceae bacterium
GGGAGGGCGAACTTCTTTCGCCGGTGGTGCAGGGCAGAAAGGGAACGTATCTCGATGTCTTCAGCTCGGCGGCGCGGGCCGGGTTCACTTGGGCCGTCGCCGACGGACGAAGAGTCAGCGTGGATGCGCCTCCGCGTTTGGCGAAAACGAAGGAACATCACATCGACTTGATTTTGCGCCAAAATGTGCGTCTGGCCGATGTCGATCTGAACTTGGTCCGAGATGCGTTGCGTTGGGGGCGGGGGAGCCTGGCGGTGTGTGAGCAGGGCGAACGCACGATCTATTCCACGGGAGGCACGTGTCCGATGTGCGGTTTTTCCGTGGGTGAGATGGACCCGAGGTTTTTTTCTTTCAACACACGTCAAGGACAATGTGAGCGTTGTGAGGGAACGGGGCTTTTGCCCGAGTCCAAGACACGCTCAAAGAGCGGCTCTGCTCGGCGCGTTTGCACCGCTTGTCAGGGGACGCGCCTTGGGCCTCTGCCGCGCAAGGTGCGGCTTCTCGATGAAACGTATCCGTCGTTGACCAGTTTGTCGGTCAGCGAGCTGAACGCGCGGGCGCGGGACTGGTCGTTCGAGGGGCGAGCCCAGATCGTGGCGCAGGCTCCTTGGCAGGAGCTGCGAAGACGGTTGGACTTTTTGTGCGAGGTCGGGCTCGAGTATCTGACGTTGGATCGAGACGCGCGGACGCTTTCCGGCGGCGAAATTCAACGCCTGCGGCTTGCGGCTCAATTGGGCTCTGGGCTCACCGGCGCTCTCTACGTGCTCGATGAGCCCACCATCGGGCTCCATCCTCGCGATACGGGAAAGCTGATTGGAAATTTGCGCAAGCTGGTGGAGATGGGAAGCACCGTTGTCATGGTGGAGCACGATGAGGATGTGATTCGTGCAGCAGATCACTTGGTCGATCTTGGTCCGGGAGGCGGACGACACGGAGGCCAACTCATGATTGCGGGGACCCCCGGCAAGGTGCTCAAGTCGAGAAAATCGCCCACGGCTCGAGCGCTCCGCGAACCGAAGCGAGGACGCAACGCCCTGCCCGTGACAAAGAAACATCCCCAGCTCGTGCTGGAAGGGGCCCGAGAGCACAATTTGGTCGGAGATCGTTTGTGTTTGCCTATCGAGCGGATGACGGTCGTAGCTGGGGTGAGCGGTTCGGGAAAGAGTACGTTGATTCGACAGGTCCTGCTTCCGGCCTTGCGGCAACGACTTGGATTGGTCTCCGCGCAGGCTGGACGTTACGATCGCCTGAGCGGAAGTGAGCAGCTCAAACGAGCCGTTGCCGTCGATCAGTCGCCGATCGGTCGGACACCGCGCAGCGTACCGGCGACCTTCCTGGGTCTCTTCGATCCGATTCGCCGCCTTTTCGCCAAGAGTCCCGAGGCTCAGGTCCGTGGCTTTGCCGCATCTCGCTTCAGCTTCAATACCGCCAGCGGCGGACGTTGCACGACCTGCGAGGGACAGGGGGCTCTGTCGCACGAGATGAGCTTTCTTCCGGATGTCGTGACCGTCTGTCCGGCATGTGATGGTCTGCGCTTCGAGGATCGAACCCTCGAGGTTCGCTATTTAGGGAGAAATATAGGAGAAGTCCTGGCTCTGAGTGCCGAAGAGGCATGTGAGGTCTTTTCCGCCCATCCCAAGATCACGGCTCCCCTTCGAATCCTCTGTGAGTTGGGAGCAGGTTACATCAGCTTAGGACAGGGGTCCCATACTCTGTCGGGGGGAGAGGCGCAGCGGTTGAAGCTTGCGGCCGAGCTGTCTGCTGGCTCACGTCATGAACCTACCCTTTACGTTCTCGATGAACCGACGACCGGGTTGCATCTTTCGGACGTGGATCGTCTCGTTTCCGTGCTGTCTCGACTCATCGATCGCGGAGATACTCTCGTCATCATTGAACATCAGCCGGACGTGATCGCCGCGGCGGATTGGGTCGTCGAACTCGGTCCGGAAGGCGGGCCCCGAGGTGGGCGCATTTTGTTCTCGGGACCTCCCTCTGCGCTCCGACGGGAGAAGACAGCAACGGGAGACAGCCTGCGACGGCTCGTGCCCGAAGATGCCGCGCAGGCTCGAGTCGCCGCGCTCTAGTGCCTCGGCAACTCACGTTTCGAGCGGTTTCGAAGCCCTCCCAGAA
>CAYTRQ010000740.1:0-2128 GCA_964440025.1 uncultured Polyangiaceae bacterium
ACGAGATCGGCGAGATGTCGGCGGAGATGCAGCCGAAGCTTTTGCGGGCGCTTCAAGAGCGCGCCGTTCGGCCGGTGGGGACCAACAAGGAAATCCCCGTGGACGTCCGGTTGATCACGGCCACTCATCGAGATCTGGAGACGGAAATCGAAGAGGAACGCTTCAGAGAGGACCTCTATTATCGGCTCAACGTGGTCCAGATCGATCTGCCTCCACTGCGCTCCCGCGGCAACGACATCCTCCTGCTTGCTCGGGAATTCATGCGTCAGAAGGCTGACGAGCTGGGCCGTGATATCAAGGGAATTTCCACCGAGGCGGCGGCGCTGCTGCTCAACTACGATTGGCCTGGAAACGTGCGGCAGCTTCTCAACTGCATGGAGAGGGCAGTGACTCTGGCGCGATTCGACCAGATCACTGCCACCGATCTTCCGGAGAAGATTCGGGGGCACGTCTCGAGCGCGCCTCTTCAGGCGGCTACAGTAGATGCCGAGCACGTTTTGCCCCTTGATGTCGTCGAACGGCGCTACATCGAGCAAGTGCTCAAATTTACCAAGAACAACAAGAGTCAGGCGGCTCGCCTGCTCGGGGTCGACCGGCGGACTCTCTACCGGAAGCTCGAAAGCTACGAAAAAGAGGATTCCAAACCTCCGGTGAGCGAGGAGATGGTTGTGGCGAAAGAGAGCATCTGACGCAAAAAGAGCGTGTCATAACGCGACATGGCGTTGATTTTTGCCTCGCCTATTTTGGCCAAGTCAGGGTGAGCTGCAATGTCCCTGACTGATAGTCAACCTTCGTCGTGCCTCCGAGACGAGCGACGAGCCGCGCACTGGTCACCAGCCGAAATAGCGACCGTTGCTCCGAGGTGAGGATCCAGTCGGTGACTGGGATTTCTAGGCGCCCTTCGAGAAAAGGGGGGAAGTGCTCCGTGTCGACGGATACACGGCAGAGGACGTGTTCTCCGTCTCTTCGTGCTTGCAACCGCAAGGGGGCTTCTCTGGATGAAAGCCGTGCCGCTGCATCGAGCGCTCCTCGCAAAATGACGGAGAGCTTCGGGGGGGCGCTGTCGGAATGGAAGACGATGTCGAACTCGACCTGACGGTTGCGTTGGACGGCCTGAAACCATTTTTGGGTTTCGTCGATCTCCTGCGCCCAGGAAGACCCTTCTGCGTCGAGGGTTCCCAGCAGTCTTAGCGTGACGAGCGTTTCCAGATCCGCGAGCAACCCCTCCAACTTGGTGGCAGCCCCTTGTAATTTCTGACTGAGCGAGGCTTGTTCCGGGCTTTGTGCAAGGACCTGGCTAACCAGGGCGATCACGGAAATCGCCCCGCGCATGTCGTGAGCCACCCCGCCGCGTGTGATGGTTTCGAGTTGTTGGCTCTCTCTGCGAAACCTGGCGAGTTCGAGGGCCTGCACGAGGAGACACCGGTTTTTTGCGGGCACAAGGATGTCTCCAGAGGGTGAGCTCGGCTTTTCAGGCGTATCGTCGACAACGCGAACCACGACCGCATTGGGTGGCGCGGGGCGAGTCCCTTGGACGATGCAGCACGCGATCTCGTCGGACGGTTGATGAGGAACCAGGTTCCAATCGTTCGGCAGCAATTGCTCCGCAAGCCAAGAGCCGAATTCATTCGTGCCAAGCCAGTGAACTCTCATCATAATAAGGTAAGTTGGTTACGGAATGCAGATCAATGCCAGCGTACCTGACACGTGATCCCTTCCAGCTCCAGATCCCGGGGAATCATTGGCGTGATGGCTCATCCAAGGCGACATCCTGTTTCTGTCGAACCTGCGGAGATGTCTTGGAGTTGGCATTCGGGAGACCAATGCGTCGCCGCGCGCGCGCAGCTTCGGATTTTTTTTCAAGGGTTGGGGTTGCCTCGGTGAGGCGGGGTCTGACAACGAGGACCGGACACGGCGCCTCGGTGACGAGCTCTTTAGCGGTCGAGCCAAGGAAGAGCTTTTCGAAGCTCGACATCTCGCAGGCCCCCACAACGATCATGTCCGTTTCCTCGAGGAACGCGATTTCCGAGATGGCTTGGGAGGGACGCCCTTCAGAAATGTGAAGCTGAATTTGTGTGTCAGCGCTGTCCGAGGAGGGGGAGTCATGAGCCCGGACCACACTCTCCAC
>CAYTRQ010000741.1:0-2124 GCA_964440025.1 uncultured Polyangiaceae bacterium
GCCTTGGGATCGAGCACGTGCTCCAGCGTGTGGGAGCAGACCACGACGTCGAATTCGCGATCTTCGAACGGCAACCTCTCAGCGGTGCCCTGCACGAACTTCAGCCCATCGCACGCAATCTTGTCGACGACATCGCATCCTATGAGCTCCAGCTCTGGCCGAGATTGAGCGAGACGATCCAAAAAGTAACCTCGACCACAACCGACATCGAGGACCGTGCTCGCCTCCGCGGGAATGCCAGCAATGATACTCCGAATACACTGCTCATTGAGATCGGTCAGTCGGTTTCGAGAGATCGAGTTCAGCTCCGCATAGAAGCGGCAATACTCCTCGTCCGACATTTCAAGAACACGCCGCTTGAAGTTCATTGCCTCCTTCACGTTCCGTCCTCGATAGGCCAACAGATAGAACGGAAGCATAAACCAATAGCTATCCCGAATGATTGGCGGGACGCACTCATCCATCACGAATCGAATGGTGTTGGTAACGCTTCTCTTCAAAGCTCGGCTCCAGAGCACATCTCACAACGTTGAAAGGCTCCGCCGCCGCTCACCCGACGAGCAAGTGAACTGAGTCTCAGCGGAGACTTTTCCAGCCCTTGGTTCGATGCGTCCATGTTTCTGATTGGAATAAATCTCATTGCTCCCTGCGGCGTGGTGAGATCCGGTCTAGTCATTCGGCCGACGCCTCGATACGCTTCATGAGCCTGAGCGCATTCGTACGGAAATCGAACTCTCGCTGAGCCCGCTGGCGAGCTTCCTCCCCTATCCTGCGACGCAGATCTCGATCGTTGACCAGGAGCGCCAACGCCTCGGCGATTTGCTCCGGCTGTTTCTGGTCCACCAAAAAGCCATTCTGCTGATCGTCGATCATTTCTGCCGTCCCCCCAATCCGTGAGCAGATCACGGGTAGCCCGGTCGCCATGGCTTCCATGACCGAAACCGGCGCTGCCTCACCGAGGCCATAGCTGGTCAGTAGAAAGGCATCCGCCGAGCTGAGTAGCCGAGCGACTTCGTGCTCCGCAAGCCCGCCGAGAAGCCGCACCTGATCCTCCAACCCCAGCCGAGAGATTTCTTCCTCGATCGCGGCTTGCTCCGGTCCCGTGCCAGCGATCTCGTAGCGAATGGGCAGCCCTTGATCTCGTAATCGAGCGATCGCCTTCACAGCATAGACATGGCCCTTGGTCCGATTGAGCCGAGCCACGGTAACAGCCCGAAACGGTTTCGTCTCAGCTTCCTCCTGTTCATTCCACGCTTTCGGACAAAGAAGATCGGTATCGACCCCCATCCGAATGACTGGGGCTCGCGAAATCTCGATTCCCGTTTCCCGAACCACCTGCTCTTGCAGCGCATGGGTCACCACTGAAACGAATGTTGCATCGCGGAATTTGAGCGCGTGACCGTCCCCGTAGACCTTCAAATCACCGTGCAGCGTCAGACTATAGCTCGGCCCCCCCAACAGACGGGCCAGTGCCACGACATGAGCCGCATTAGCACAAGAATGGGCATGGACATGACTGAATCCAGCACTATTACTTCTAGCTAACAGTTCGACGGCCGACGCCAACAAACCTCCTGCCCGCAACCAGTCCCGGCCCCGCTTCTTCGGAATCTCGTTCAGATAGCGAAAGGCAGCTGGCAGGTGCAGTCGAGCCCGAGCAGCTGCTCCGAGGGTCGATGGCTGCGGAGGAAAAAGATACGTCGTTTCTGCTTGAGCTTCCGCGGCGAAGCTGTGGGCGCAGGGCTCCCTCGGGGCCTGCGTGGAGAGAAGTGTCACATGGTATCCGGCTTCCCTCAGAGCCCGAACTTCCCGCCAAAAGAAGGCGTGCGTTTGCCCGGGGAATTCCGGCACGAGGTACCCAATGCGCATAGGGGCAACTAAGCCGCCGCCATTGCCAGTGTCAATTCCTCGACAGGTTCAAACGCGGAAACAACGGTCAGTTCGCGGCCCATGAAAACGATACCCTTGGGGGTACCCTGAAAACGCCCCGAACGGACGTCCTGAGCGCTCACAAGTCCTGGTACAAGTAGGTTGCCCCGGCACTGTTTGCAGAGTCGTCACTGGCATCTCCATTGACACCGGTGGCGGCGCTCGCCTCACGGCTCGCGCTCGCGGCAAGAATCC
>CAYTRQ010000742.1:0-1762 GCA_964440025.1 uncultured Polyangiaceae bacterium
TATGTTCCGCGTCATGTCCTCTTTAGCTTGGTCTTCGCGTTTTTCCTGTGGGCTCCTTCTGGCGAGCTCGGCAAGCTGTGGCGCGGAACCGGGAGCAGGGGACGACGCAGGCGCTTGAGCGGGGGGCGTTCCGGCCTCGGGCGGCGACCCCCGTTGCCGTGCTCTGGTAAGGGGGCGGGGGCCTTGTCGAGACCCCGGGAAGCCAACGCCCTCCTTTGTCTCGCCTTTGTCTCGCCCGTTTGCACCGCAAGGTCCAAGAGGGCGCCGAGGGTATGGGCTGCGGCTCGCCAGAAGGCCCGCTCCAATGGGCGCGATTCCGACAGCGAGTGCGAGGAAGGGGCCACACCGTCCAGTATCCGTCCAGGTTGCACGAATGGCGCGTCTGGGCGAAAGAATGCCCATGTCGGTGCGGCTAGTAGAGGCGGAAACGCCAAGGTCCGAGGAGGACGCTTTTGCCGAGACTCGGGAGATTCTGACCGATTGGGCGAAGCGGCGGTTCGGCAAACTGCCTCCGGAGCCGTTCGTCGATTTGGTGCTCTCTAGCACCCCCGATGCTGATTTCCCGGTGCGCAAGGCGGCCATCGAGGCACTCGCTCGACGCTTTGGCTTTACCAAGCGGGACGACCTTGTCGTCACTTCCGGCCCGAGGGGATCGGGACTCGGTCGATATCGCGTGGGGCGTAAGGGGGGAGCCAAAAAACGGGGTGAGTATCACGTCGAGCTCTTCAGCTCCCGACCCCTCGTAGCTAGTTGTGATTGCGTTGATTTCGTTCGGAGTTCGTTAGGCCTCTGCAAACACGGCTTGGCGGTGCTTTCGGCGGTGGGACCTAAAGCATTCGCCAATGCGCCCCACGCTCGACGATCGCGTAGTAAAAAACCTCGCCTTCGCTGGGATCCGGTGCATCCCTTGAAAGGCCCCGCCGATCGCCTGGCTCGCTTATGGTGGGAGGGGCGCGAAGGTCGTCCTGCGCTCCGCGTGAACGGAAGAACGACGCCAGCGCAGCGGCTGTCCCTCGTCGAACGACAGCTACTCTCCCTCGATCGAAAGGAGTGCATTGCCGAGCCCGCCGCCAAACGAGTGCTCATCGAGGAAGCCGAGCGGGCCCGCCGGATGGCGGGCAACGACAAGGCAGAGAAGCGGGCGCTCAAATCACTCTCCTCCCTCGACCGTGAGCTGTATGACTATCAGCTGCAGGGAGTTCGTCGGTTCTTGAAAACGGGCCGGCTTCTCCTCGCCGACGATATGGGGCTCGGCAAGACGGCCCAAGCGATCGCTTGTTGTCACGCTCTGTATCGAACCAACCGTGCCGGGCGCGGGCTCGTCGTAGTGCCGGCTTCCCTCAAACCGCAATGGAAGCGAGAGTGGGAGGCGACGACGCGGGTCCCGTTGATCGAAGCAACAGGAAGCCCGAAAGAGCGCTCGAAACTCTATCGGACCACCGACCGCGGTTTCCTGCTTTTGGGTTACGAGCAGCTTCTACGGGACTTTCCCGAGGTGCGGGCCTTCAATCCAGAGTTCGTCCTGCTCGACGAAGCACAGCGCATCAAGAACTGGGCCACCAAATCGGCAGCTTACGTCAAGGCCCTGGATGCGCCGTATAGGCTCGTGCTGACAGGCACACCGATGGAGAACCGCTTCGAGGAACTTGCCTCGATCATGGATTTCGTCGACAGCGTAGCGCTCGAACCCAAGTGGCGACTCGCCCCTTGGCACTCCATCGTCACTGGCGATGGGGGCAAGGGGCAAGGTGGTGCACGTCAT
>CAYTRQ010000742.1:1772-2119 GCA_964440025.1 uncultured Polyangiaceae bacterium
GGATACCTTGAGAGAGCGCATCGACTCGATCTTCCTGCGTCGTCGACGAACGGAAGTCCTCTCGCAACTTCCCGGGCGGACGGACACGCATGTGCCCGTCGAAATGACCGAGGCGCAGTTCGAAGAGCATGAGGCCCTGCGTCAGCCGATCGCAGCCATTGTGCAACGGGTACAGCGTCGTCCGCTCACCCAGCGCGAGTTTCTGAAACTCATGCAACTTCTCACGAAACAGCGGATGATCTGCAACGGACTGGCCCAGGTGGAGTTCGACATGGAATGGCAACGATGCCTCGCCCAGCAGTTCCCCACGGAGCGTTTCCTGAAGACGCTATTTGCTCCCAAGCTTC
>CAYTRQ010000743.1:0-2109 GCA_964440025.1 uncultured Polyangiaceae bacterium
CGACCACATAAAAGTGGTCGGTAGGGAGACCACTTTTATGTGGTCGCAGCACTAGCTGGTACGCGGAACGAGGCTAGGGCAGAACCATTCAGAATTGGGCGAACCCGACACAACTCCGTACAATCTCATGCGGACACTTCTCGGCAGAACCATTCAGAATTGGGCGAGCCCGACGCAAAATGGCGATACCTCGAGGAAAAGGGTTCCTGCATCTTCCAACGAGCCGTTTGTGGAAATTTTCATTAGTGAGAGATTTCTTTCTCCTTCGCGATTGGCCACGATAACGAACTCTTGGCGCGGATCGATTGCGAAGTGGCGGGGCGTCTGACCGTTGGTTCCTTTGTGTCCGAGCGGCGTAGGGGGGCTCGTGCTGATGTTGTAGCCTACGATTGTATTGCTATGTCCGCGGTTGGTCGCGTAGAGGAATTGGCCATCTGGGGTGACCTGGATATGGGCGCCTGTGTCTCGTGCGGCCACTGGCGCGGCATCCTTGTTTTGCGGAAGTCGCGGTCCTTGCCAAGTTGGCTCGAAGGCCCCCGTGTGTTCGATATCATAGGCAGTAATGAGATCCGCCTCTTCGCTGACAACGTAGATGCGGTTGTGCAAACCTTGGCAGATGTGGCGCGGTGAACGGAGCGAGGAGAATGAGGGGGGGGCCGTTCGTAGCTTTCCTTCCGAGAGCACGAAATGCGAAATGGTGTCGGCCCCTTTGTTGGCCACCAAGACCCGGTTTTCGTCCTCAATGATGACACAGTGAGCCTGGGCGCCGGTAGCGACATTTTGGACGGGGGCTTGGGCATGACCGTCGTCGGAAATGGGATAGACGTCGACGCTGCCCTGCTCGTAGTTCGCGGCCAGTAATCTCTGCCCATCTCGTGTGAGACAGAGGTAGACAGGCTGGTTTTGACTCCTGGCCGGGGTGAGGGCGGTCAGCTTTCCACTTGCAGGATCGATCGAAAAACTGAGAACTCCTCCCTCATCTTCATTAGCCACGAAGAGTCTGTGTCGTTTTTCGTCGATGGCGAGAAATGAGGCAAGTCCTCCGGCACGATGGCTGCTAACGAAAACAAGTCGACCCGTTGCCCGATCGAGTTCATAGACGGTGACCCATCCGGCCTCGTCGGGTCCCCAGGTGCCGCTTCCAACGTAGACGAACGTACGGGATCGATTCATGACTTTTGCTTCGGTGATTGATGAGCCTAGGATGCGTGGCTTCTAGTGGCTTCTAGTGGCTTCTAGTGGGGGAGGGGAGCAACAATCGCAAGATGGACTGCGGTGCCAAACGAGCGAGCTGGGCGGCTACAGCCATAGGAAGCGGGAAGACGTAGCGGCGCCGGCGCCGCTCGATCGCTTGCTGCATCAGTTTGCAAGCGTGCTCGCAGTCCATGAGAAAGGGCATGGAGAAGTTGTTGCGTTCCGTCAGCGGGGTACGAATGAAGCCTGGGCAGATGGCCATCGCGTGAATGGGGGTTTCGCTGAGCTCCAGTTGCAGTCCTTCCATGAAGGTCAGCACGGCACTCTTGGAGGCGGAGTAAGCCAGGCTACCGGGTAGGGCTCGAAATGCTGCGATGGAGGCTATGCCCACCAACACCCCTGAATTTTGCGCGCGCATCACTTGAAGGCTCGGTAAAAGGGTATTGGAAAGGCCGATCACGTTGGTTTCGAGCACGCGCGCGACTTTGCTGGGGTCGAAGCGTTCCCGAGGCCGGCCTTCACCGAGTCCTGCGTTGGCGATGCAGAGATCGATGCCACCAGCCTGCTTTTGGAACTCGCCGATGACGTCCTTCATCGCTCCCGTTTCACAGACATCCGCGGGGTAGAGGAGGGGACGAGCTCCCCGGCTCTTCAACTCTTCAGCGAGCTGCTCGAGGAGCTCGCCGCGCCTGGCGACCAATCCGAGGGTCGTAGCTGAGGAGGCGTACTGCAGAGCCAATCCTCGTCCGAGACCGCTGGTTGCACCGGTGATCAGCACTCGTTTCATGGCGGGCATCTTTTCTTATCGTCGTGCCGATGAAAAGCGCTGACATATCGACGTTCTCGGTCCATGGTAGGGCCGCTTGGCTGTCGATCCGAGATCATTCAATCGCCCGTTGTTGGCCTGGTTTGATG
>CAYTRQ010000744.1:0-2107 GCA_964440025.1 uncultured Polyangiaceae bacterium
GAAGGGGACGACGGTCGCGGTTCCTTCGCTGACAACAGAGCGATAGGCCAACAGCGCGGAGCCCATGCCCGGACCAAAACGATAACCGAAATCGAAACGCGGACTGCCCGTCCAGTCGAGATCCGCCGGAGAGAAGGAGCCCCCTCCCGTGGTGCCGCCGGAGCCAAAACCTCCGAAGATTGGCGCGAAGCTCATTGCATGGCCCTCACATGCAGAAGCTCGTCGCCCTCAAGGTGCTGCATCGTCAGACGAGCGAAAACGCCGAAGTCGTCTCCCGATTCGAACGCGAAGCCGTTGCAGCGGGACGGGTGGCGCACCCCAATGTGGCGGGCGCGACGGACTTCGGTCGACTTGCCGACGGATCCTTCTACCTGGTGTTGGAATACGTTCAGGGCAAGAGCCTGGGCGAGCTGATCAGGGAGGAAGGCGCGTTGCCTCTCGAGCGCGCACTGGCCATCGCCAAGCAGATCGCCGCGGCGCTCGCGGCGGCTCACCAGGCGGGCATTGTCCATCGCGATTTGAAGCCGGAAAACGTCATGCTCGTCGCGTCTTCCGAGACGCCGCCTGCACCAGGGACCGGAGGTCGCGGAACGCTCCCGACCATGACCGACGAGGATCGGGTCAAGGTGCTCGATTTTGGTCTGGCCAAACTCCAGAAGACCGATGCAGCTGATACTCAGCTCACGATGGTGGGCGCCGTCTACGGTACGCCGCAATACATGTCTCCCGAGCAGGCCGCGGGCCAAGAGGTCGATCATCGGGCAGATCTCTATGCTCTGGGTTTGATCCTCTACGAGATGCTCGTGGGGCGTCCGCCATTTACTTCAGAGCAGATGATGCCGTTGCTTCTGCTCCAAATGACGGAGCCGGCTCCGGCGCTTCCCGCGGAGGTGCCGAAGGGCGTTCGAAAGCTCGTTGCGAAACTTCTTCTCAAGAAACCGGAGGAACGGTTTCAATCTGCTGATGAAGTTCTCACGGCTCTCGAGGAGGCGACCCCCTCCTCCAATCGCCCCCCTCAACGCAGCGTGGTGGCCGTCCCCTTGCCGACGCTCCCCACGATCCCCGAGGTGCGTTCTTCTCTGGGGCGCTTCGGAGTGACCGTGCAGCGCGTCTCCGGGCCGGCGCTCGCCTCGGCGCGCACCTATCTCAAGGGCAGTACCGAGTTGCGAGGACATGTCGTGCCGCGCTGGTGGATTGCCTCGGGGTTGAGTCTCGCGCTCGTGGGAGCGCTTTTGGCTGTGAGCCTCACCGGCTCTGGAGAGGAGGGGGAAGGAGCGCAGGCGACCGCGGAAAAAGAGATGAGCGGAGAGTCTGCCGATCCTGTAGACAGGGACGCGGACATCGATCCCGAATTGCGCAAGGTCATTGCCGCCGCGAATCGCGGGTCGGACGCTGCCCTCTATGCTCTCGAACAAAGGGATGACGATGATCGAACGGCGACGGAATGGATGGCACTGAGCCGTGCTCGACTCATGCGCAAAGACGTCGAGGAAAGTCTCGATGCTTTCCGTGAAGCGATGGAGCTCGAGCCCTCGGTTGCCGACGACCGCATGCTCCTCGGGGCGCTCCGTTTTTTGGCGGACGATGAAAAATACGCGGAGACCATCATGAACTTCGTGATGGAAGAGCTCGGGTCGACCGCACCGGATTTTTTGTTCGACGTTTGGTCGAGGACAAGCGCCAAGACCCCGTCCACGAAATTGGCCTGGGAGCTTCTCAACACGAGCGAGATGCGCGAGCTCTACAGTCCCAGCTTGAAGATTGCCTTGGCGCTCAGGCGCGTGGAAACGTGTGAGGCTCGGATCGAGCTTCTGCCCCAGGTCATCGAAGATGCCGATGAACGCAGCATGCTCATTCTGGCGGGGATGAAGAAGGACGAAGACTGCGCCGAGCGGGCTGGCGATCAGCTGGACGAGGCGATCACGCAAGCCTCCATGCGCAAGTCACCGAAGTTTCCGTTTCTCAAGTCGTTTCAGTTCAAGTAGGTGCTTGGCACGCTTCTCAAATGTTTGAGAAGACTTCTCAAACATTTGAGCGAACGCACACGCGCCGGCTAGTGCTGCGACCACATAAAAGTGGTCGGTAGGGAGACCACTTTTGTCTCGAA
>CAYTRQ010000745.1:0-2104 GCA_964440025.1 uncultured Polyangiaceae bacterium
GCCCCTGCTCCGCATCTTTGATGCTGCGCAGGGGCTTGGCGCGCCCAATTCGAGGAATTTAGAACGGCCGTGGTCGGGAGAGCGGCGTGAGGAAACGCGAATTATCCCGCTTTAGTTTTCCGCGGTTCCTGTGGTTGGACCCTTGATGTTTTGTGACCGCGTGCACCAGAAAGAAGATCACCCCGCTTCCAGGCTGGCAGCGCTTCCGCTCGCTTGCTGGCTTGAACAGCGCCTTTCCAAAAGTCAGATTCTTGATTTCCTTTGGTAATCTTCATGGGTGCCTCAATTGAATTACTGATCGAACTTCACCAATTCGTCAATGGCGTTCGTTTCACGTTCTATATACGACGTAGGTACCATTGATACGCGAAGTTTCGCGATTTTTCTGCTCCAGTTCTTAGGAACGGCATCTTTCCTGCGAATTGTACGACCGGACGAAAGGGTCAAAGAGAAGAGATCGAGGAACCGACGTGGTCCAATTCCGTTGAAGGGTTCGAACCGTACGCGCTGGTCCTCCTCTTCCCTATGGGCGATCTTTTCCTCGTGCTTCAAGCTTGGTCCCGAGACGGTGATGGCATCCCCGTGTAGCTCCTCAGCCTGACTCTTAGGATATGGCTCAATGAAGACCACCCGGGAAATACCCGACACCACAATATGTTTGGTGCAGTTGTGACACGGAAATGTGGTGCAGTAGAGCGTTCCCTTTCGGGGGCTGGCGCCGATTCTATTGCAGGCTGAGAGGGCATCCATCTCTGCATGAACCGCCCTTCCAAATTCGCTGAGGTCCATCAAGCGAGTCCCTCGAAGAACGCTCAAGGCGTTAATACCGTCCTGTGGCGTTTCTACTAACTCCGACAGTTTGTCCCAGATCTCGGAATCACTCTCATTCATTTCCTTCCTCATCTGCTCAATCGCTTTCGACAGTCGACCGCGTTCAGCAAGACACACCCGATCCACAACTTCCTTGGCGATCTCATCGCGCTTGGAAGCGTTGGAGTCAAAACCTCTAATCCAATCCCTCTGGTCGTTCTGTGGTTCTTCTTCGGGCCAGTCGACATACCCGTCTGACCAGTAGGAGCCACCTCCCGCAGACGGCACATCATTTGCTCCGGTTGCGATAAGCTCCCCTTCACTAGAAACGACCACCGCTCCAACTTGCCGAGAAAGGTCGGCCGATCTTAGTGAAGCCGAGTATGCCAAGAACATCGCATACTCGTCGCGCGTAGGTGTAATGAATGGTTGCCCAAAGAGCAGGTCAAGAATTCGCCAAATTTGCTTCAGGTTCTCTTCCTCATTCGCTCCAAGGGCCACAAACGCGTCGGAAAGCTCAAAAGCACTGCGAGTCTGTTGGCCATGCCCGTCCGTTTCAGCTTCGTCCCTTTTGAGGAGGTCATCAGCATCCTCGGATGGAACTCCTTTCCGCTTGGTCAGAACTTCCTTTCTCCGAACCTTCTCCGCCGAAACGCCCAGCAAGAAAAATCCCCGCCCGTAGACTTCTCGGAGTGTTCTTACCTCATCCGGGTGCTTGAGACTGCGCACGATATACGCAGTGCAGGGTTTCGGAGCGTCTCCGCCTCGCACTGATTGGATCGCCCGGACCGCCGAGAGCGCGAGGATGTCCGTTCTCCCAGACTCGTCCCGCAATTCGTTTCCAGCGTCCATGTACGACGCGATACGAGCGTGATGCGGTTGCTCAACCAGCTGGGTTTTAGCGCGGGGACCGGCGAGATCCCCGAATGCCCTTGGTGCTTCTCGCGCGTCTTTGGTGATGATGCAGGCCATGAGGAACTACGGGACCTTTCTGACCACTGTGCTCACCACAGGCTGTTCCGCTCGGGCTACTCCCGTGACGACACCAACCGGCCAGGCGAGTGCGAAGGAAGAATCCGCGGCGTTGACGGCCCCAGTTGTGCTCGATTCGCCCAAAGGTTCGAGCGAGCCATCCCCCAGTAGCGACGAAGACACGGAACCGGCTACGATCGACACGACTTCGAGCAGCTCCCCGCTGAGGTCCGCACTTGGGCACCTGACTCGGAACTCGCGTGCCGGGCCACTAGTGCTGCGACCACATAAAAGTGGTCGGTAGGGAGACCACTTTTCTCTC
>CAYTRQ010000746.1:0-1433 GCA_964440025.1 uncultured Polyangiaceae bacterium
CAAGTGGCCCTCGTCACCGATCCCGCCCTGGCCACCGATCCCTACTTGGAACTTTCGCTCGCTCAGCCCGCGACGCGAATGCTGGCCGGCGTTCCGGTTTCGGGGATCCCGCCATTTTCAACGAGCTGTGACGTCGAGGGCTCCGACACCTCTAGCTTACCTGCAGGCGACATCGTTTTCGGTCCCGTGCCTACAGGGAACTATACTCGGCAGTTCGAGCTCACACCCTCCTCAGCAGAGTGAAGAGCCCTTTTCAACTTTCCGGTTCCACGGGGACTTCCTCATCTGAGGCTGGTTGGCGTCGCTGGGTGTGGGGTGTTCGTAAGTTGTCTTCTTGTTTCCCTCTGAGCTTCTTGAGGATCTGCAGGAGGAAGCGTACCGCCGCGTTCGCTCATCGAGAGACTGGCTGTTGCACTCGAGTGCCTGAAGCAGGCTCATTCTCCTGCACGCGATCTCGATAAAGTCCTCGAACTCCCGGCGTTAGAGCCGAAGTACTGCGATGGCGCCGCCTATCTGTCCGCCACCTGATCACGACCTTTGGGCGAGAAGCGTTCATGGATTTCTATCGGGAGATAAAAGGAGCTACGGCCTTTGTGCGCGAATAATAATATATGGGGACGTGGGGCCGAAAAACGCGCCCGGGGTAGCGACGTCTCCACTCACGGAAGAAACGCGAAACCCCACTTCGTGGAGCAGTTTTCCAATCTCGGAGAGATTGTAGAGCCTCAGAGAATAGTGAAGCTCCTTACTTCGTCCGTCATCGAGAATGAGGGAGCGTTTGACGCGGAGACGACTGGTGATCCAATCGAAATCGACATCATCCATGCAGACGCATCCGTCCCCCTCGAACCAGATGTTGGTCGGCGCCTCGCGAGCCGCGAAATCACGGTTCATGACCATCAGCAGCAGGCTGCCCCCTGGCTTGAGCGCTGCAAGAGTTCTCCGCGCGACGTCCTGGTTCTTCTCTTCCTCGAAGTATCCGAAACTCGTGTCCCAACAGACGACCGCATCGAACATGGCGTCGAAAGCCATCTCTCGCATGTCCCCTTGCAGAAAATTGATCTTCTGCCCCTCTGCCTGGGCCCGATCCCCCGCCATCGCCAACTGGAAAACCGAGAGATCGTACCCGACCACGGAAAGACCGCGTCGGCTCAGCTCCACGGCATGCTCGCCCTGACCACAACCAAGATCGAGCACCACCTGTCCCTGACTCAGCCCCAATTTGTCGATCATGAAATCGATCTCACGCCCCAGCTGACTGGGAGTGGGCGACCGATGAGCTCGGGCAAAGTCATCACCAAACAGGGTTTCCCACCAGGGCCGGCGCCGAATATTCGCCGTCGGAAGAGACGGTTTGGCCGATCGCTTCGGTGGAGGCGGCTTGCGCGACTCCTTGACCGGACCGACCTTTCGAGGGGGCTGCTCGGACAGCG
>CAYTRQ010000746.1:1443-2092 GCA_964440025.1 uncultured Polyangiaceae bacterium
CGGGCATTTCAGCCGTCTCAAAGGCATAGAAAAGTCCGGAAAAGCTCTGTCCGGACGAGCTCTGTCCGGTCGAAGACGAGGTACGAGCCGCTGGGGAGGATCGAGAGTCCTCCTGAGGGCCAACCCCTGGAGGCACCGGTGCCTCATCCTGCCCTGGAGGCGAAGGAACCGCTCCCTGAGCTGACGCTTGCTGCGCCTCAGGCACTTGAGATGACGAAGCTTTGTCCTGCCCCGAAGCAGACTGGACCTCTTCGCCCCCTGGAACCGGCTGGACCTCCTCGTGCGACACGGCGATTTCGAGATCCGATTCACTCAGGCGCACCTCTTCTTCGTCCGCGGCAACGTATTCCTCGCCACAACTGAGATCGGGAGAATCGAAATCGTCGCCCTGCCGAGGCTGCACCACTGCGGCAAGCGCTTCCGAAACGGCGGGCGGCACCGACGCTCGCTTCGGCTTGGTTACCGAGCTCGGCTCAGACGATGCCGGCTCAGAGTCAGATCCGGGCGTTCCAGGAGGTGCCTGCGGCCCAGCCGAACCCGTTGAAACCGTCGCAGGTGGTTCACGACCGGCCGGCGTCAAAGAAGTTTGAGACGGCGGCGGCGAGGACCTCTGCCCTGGCGCGGGAGATGAATCACGCCGCGGCGGCGA
>CAYTRQ010000747.1:0-2077 GCA_964440025.1 uncultured Polyangiaceae bacterium
CACTTCTGGGAGGGCTTCGAAACCGCTCGAAACGTGAGTTGCCGAGGCACTAGTGAACGGTCATCGTCAAAGGCAGCGCCGCGACCACCGTTTCCCCATCGATCAGGGGTTGAACCAAAGCGGCAAACGGTTGCAACGCCTGAACGATCCGCAGGTTCTGGAATTGAGACTCCGCCTCGGCCCGCCTTCTCTGGTAAGCCCAAAGCGCCGCCTGGACTTCCCCTGCATCAGGCTCGGGACCAAGGACCAAAGCTTCGAAGATGCTCTCCGCTGCCCCCTCCACGACAACCGGGGCGTCCGCCGGTAAATCGGCTTCTTGCCGGGCCACTTCCAAGGCTCGACCGAGCCCTCCCAGTTCATCCAAGAGACCACGCTTTTTGCCAGAACCAGCCAAAAAGATGCGCCCCTCAGCGGAATCATAGACCTTCTCTTTGTCGATCTCCCGCCCCTGAGCAACACGGGCGACAAATAGATCATAGATACGCCGCATGCTCGCACGCACCCGCTTTCTGGTCGCCTCGTCCCAAGGCTGCATCGGCGACTCATGAAGCGCACGTGCAGCCGCTCCGGGCTGCTCACTAGCTGGGACTGCATAGTGATTGATCCCAATCTTTTCGAGTGCCTCCCCCAGGACGATCTTCCCACCAAAAACACCTATCGATCCCACAATAGCAGTCTTGGACGATACGATCTTGGTTCCTGCGCTAGCGATATAGTAACCACCGCTGGCTGCCATCGACCCGATGGAAATGATCACCGGCTTTTTCTCGCGCGTGAGCATCAATTCGCGCCAGATCAGATCACTGGCTAGCGGCGAGCCCCCAGGGGAATCAATGCGCAGCACCACGGCACGTACCGCGCCGTCTTTCCGCAGACGACGAATCGTGCGTGTCATTGCTGCAGCTGTAATCCCACTCCCTCTCGCCAAGGCGCCCCCGGCTTCCATCGTGATCGCTCCCACCGCGGGAACCACGGCAATCCGCTTTCTTCCTCCGGTCCGCTCACTAGCACCCACCAAAACACGGACCATCTCCGCCAATCCCGAGTCACTCTTGTCTCGAGCGCTCGGACCATAGACATCTTTGAGACGCGTAGTTCGAGCCTCCTTCTTGATGGCGTCGAGAGCCTGGTCCTCAAATCCCACATCGCTCACCAGCCCACGGTCCCGAGCACGCTCGGGAGTCCAAGGGCCTTCCTCCACCAAAACGCGAAGGATCTCCGCATTTTCTTGTCCCTTCGATATGCCCTGAAGCCAAACCCGACGGAGATGAGCCAAGGTCTCCTGGAGGTTCCTCTTTGACTCGGGGCTCGGCGATTTGCGCGTCAAGGCCTCACCGCCGCTCTTGTATTTGCCCATCGAGAGCATGTCCGCTTCAACTCCGAGCTTCTCGAAAGCGCCCTTGACGTAGGCCAGCTCCGCAGCAATCCCGACCGTTGCGACATCTCCTGCAGCGCTCACCCAAGTGCGGTCGCAGCCTCTCAAAGTCAGCCAGACCGAGCTATTTTTCAGTCGATGTGCATGACAAAAGACCGGTAGCTTGTTCTCACTTAGCCGGTGCAGAGCTTCGCCAATTTCGGCGGCGCGGTGAAACCCCACTTCGGGACCAACCTTCACAAAAACACCACTGAGCCTGCGATCGTCTTCCAGGCGCTCGAGGGTCCGCACCAAGCCGGCATAGGTTCGGCTCGCCGGAAGAGGAAAGAGGCTATCGGTGACGGTGCTCTCCGAGATTGGACTCCTCAGATCGAGGATGGCGATATGACCATCTCCGGAAAGCTGAGGCCCCTCTCCTTGTTCAGAACGAGGACGCCCACGGCAAGCAGCGAGCAAAGAGATCAGGGCCACACCCAGCGCTAAATGACCGAGCACGACTGTCGAGCGGTCCTTGCGCCCCCCATTTGGGGTGAGGGGCCGCAAGAGGGTCTTCCACCGTACCTTGAGTCGAAAATCGTTCATTGAGTCGCCTTGTCGTTTGCTTTGTCGCCCCCCGCTGCCATCCGCGACAAGTAATCGTCCAACTCGTTGAAGAGCGGTGCGTCCTTTCCCCCTTCAAGCTGAGCCAACGCCGCCAGCTCG
>CAYTRQ010000748.1:0-742 GCA_964440025.1 uncultured Polyangiaceae bacterium
TCCAGAGAGGTTTATGGTTACTACCCGCTGCTCAATATCCTGCTCGTGGGTGTTTCGGGATCCTTTCTCACAGGTGACATCTTCAATTTGTTCGTGTGGTTCGAGGTGATGCTCATTGCTTCGTTCGTCTTGATCGCGTTGGGCGGCGAGCGTTCTCAGCTCGACGGCGCAACGAAGTACGTCACCTTGAATCTGCTCTCGTCGACCTTATTTCTTTCGGCGGTGGGGATCCTCTACGGCCTCGCCGGAACACTGAACATGGCGGACTTGGCAGGGCGTCTCGATGAACTGGCTCGCCCCAACACGGTCACCACCTTGTCCGTGCTATTTCTGGTGGCATTCGGCATCAAGGCAGCGATGTTTCCCCTCTTCTTCTGGTTGCCGGCCTCCTACCACACGCCACCAGCGGCGGTTTCTGCCGTCTTCGCGGGACTGCTCACCAAGGTGGGCGTGTATGCCCTGTTGCGGACCTTTACGCTTCTCTTTACGCAAGAGACCGCTTGGACGCATACGCTGATCCTGGTGCTTTCAGGTCTCACCATGATCACGGGCGTGTTCGGTGCTATCGCCCAGGTAGAACTTCGCCGCGTCCTCTCGTTTCACATCGTCAGCCAGATTGGATACATGACCATGGGGCTGGGACTCTTCTCACGGTTAGCGCTAGCAGGCTCGATCTTTTACATCGTGCACCACATCATCGTGAAGACCAACCTCTTCCTGATCAGTGGCATCGTGTATCGCC
>CAYTRQ010000748.1:752-2057 GCA_964440025.1 uncultured Polyangiaceae bacterium
GGCACGTATGAGCTCAAGAAGCTCGGGGGCCTCTATCACGAGCATCCTGGCCTGGCCTTCTTGTTCTTGGTGGCAGCACTATCACTTGCCGGACTGCCCCCGCTTTCTGGATTTTGGAGCAAGTTCTTTCTGGTGGAGGCTGGTCTCGAACGCGGACAGATCGCCATCGTGGTCGTTGCGTTGGCGGTGGGCTTGCTAACGCTTTTTTCAATGACCAAGATTTGGAATGAGGCGTTCTGGAAGGCCGCTCCCTCCCCTGACGAGGATGAGACGATGAAGGCGCACGCTCCCAAGGAAGATCGGCGCCCTGGTAGCATCAAGAGCATGATGGCCCCGGTTATGGCCTTGGCCGGTCTCACCCTCGTGATCGGACTGTTCACTGCACCCTTTTACGATCTAGCGCTGCGTGCTGCCGACCAACTGCTCGACCGGGAAGGGTACGTAGCAGCCGTCATGGGGGCCCAACGGTGACGACTTTTCTTCTCAATCTCTTGTTGGCACTGGTCTGGCTAACCCTCACCGGAGTTCCCACACCGGCCAACTTCGGGGTTGGGCTTGTTTTGGGATACGCGGTGCTT
Organism: uncultured Polyangiaceae bacterium; assembly: GCA_964440025.1. GTDB lineage: Bacteria > Myxococcota_A > Polyangia > Polyangiales > Polyangiaceae > NIC37A-2. The sequence goes on from CAYTRQ010000748.1 coordinate 1,331, forward strand.
CGCATCGCCCGCCGCGCGCTTCCTCCAACGAAGTATTTTGGTAAACTTGGCCAAGTATTCCGCTTCGCTGGCTTCTTTCTCTGGGAGCTGATCAAGGCCAATCTCCGCGTCGCCTATGACGTATTGACTCGGCGTCATCACATGAGACCGGGAGTGATCGCCGTTCCCCTCGACGTGAAGAGCGAAGCGGAAATTGTGCTGCTTGCCAATCTGATCACGCTCACTCCTGGAACGCTCTCCTTGGACATATCGAGAGACCGAAAAGTCCTCTATGTCCACGCAATGTACATCGATGAAGTCGACGACTTTCGCGAAGCGATCAAGGATGGCTTCGAACGCCGGGTCATGGAGTTGATGCAGTGATGGATCTCGATTCGTTGTCACGCCTCGTGGTTCTTCCCATGCTCGGCCTGGCGATCCTGTTGGCCTTCGCTCGCCTGGTGCGCGGCCCGAGCCTTCCAGATCGGGTCGTGGCCCTCGATCTTTTGGTCTCGCTCGGCATCGGCATCGTTGTGGTCCATGCTATCCACGAAGATCAACCGGCAATCTTGGATGTTGGAGTCATCCTCGCCCTCGTCGCATTTTTGGGGACTGTCACCTTCGCCTTCTACGTCGAAAAGAGTAGCAAACCATGATACAGTGGATTGTCGCTTTGCTCCTTCTCGTCGGAGGGTTCCTCATGCTCGTCGCTGCCGTAGGTGTGGTCCGAATGCCCGATGTTCTGCTC
>CAYTRQ010000749.1:0-2038 GCA_964440025.1 uncultured Polyangiaceae bacterium
CGTGTTCAAAGGCAGAGACGATTTCTTGCGGGTAGTGCCCGTCCCAGCTTGAACTCCAGCGAAAGTAGGCTCCTCGGCGTGGGTTGAGATCGACAGCGATGCCGAAGGAGTGTGCGCTCAGGCGGTTCGTGCCAGCGATGGTCCGCCACGAAAAGCCTCCTCCCATGTTCTCGAAGTACGTTCCGAGTTCAGGTTTGCGACGCATGAGTTTTTCGAGCGAGGCCGCCACGCGCTCGAGACGCTCGGCTCCTTTCCGGTGAAACACGATCCGTGAACCCATGAACTCGACCACGGTGAGACGTCTGCGGACCTCTTCCTCGCTGGACCCGTAGAAGGACTTCAGGAGTCCTTGATGCCTCACTCGGCCTGCGTCGTTGGCTCGTGCTTCCTCCTCGACAGGAGTCCAGAATGGATAGGGCGGCTCTAGCGTGTCTTGGAGATCGGGGCGCTCGAGGCGCTGTTTCTCTGTCTTGGTGTGACCGTCATCGTAGAGCAGACGCTGCCCCTTGTTCATTTGCAACCACCAGGTTCCTTCATCGAATACCCCCTCGCCGTCGTAGCTTTGCGCAAGACAGACAAGTCCGCTTGGGGGCGAGGGTGAAGCGGGCTGGGACGCTTCGCCCCGGGGAATGTCGGCATTTGCGCTCGATTGGGAAGATATTTGAGGTGGTGATTGATGGGCGGGTTGCGCCTCCTGTTGAGGCTCGATGTTCAACGGTGCCTTGGACGGAGCGGCCGAGCCGCAACCGTTGCCGAGCGAGCCGAGCACGGCGAACCACCAGATGAGGACGAGTGCTTCGAAAGGACGTCCTTTCAGGGTTGTTGCTGGCCTTTGAGCGCTCGCCCTTCGTGCTCGCTCATTGAGCGGAATTGCTTGAGTTGATCTTGGGAAAAAGTCCATTCGGGTGTGACGAGCTCCTCTCCAAAATTGACAGAATACCAAGGAGAGAGGGACGGATCCCCAGGATTGCGCAGCACATGCATCTCCTGAGCAGGCATATAGCTCTGGGCCAAGAGGAATATCGTCTCGCGCTTTTCTGGCATCTTGGCCACGTCGACGACAATGACGGCGTGTCCTGGGAAGCCACCTTCAATCAAGACGTCGCCTGGCGCGATTTCTGAAATCTTTTTTGAATCCAATTCGCGAGCCAGGGAGGCCGTTCCGGCATAGGTGAAGACGCTGTCCAAGTAGCGGCGAAAGCCTTTGTATCCTGTGGTTGCCGGGGCTGTGCGGTGCCAGGAAACCTGATTTCCTTTGACCTTTGGACGAAAGCCTTGTCGCCACCTGCTGTAGCTTGCACGGTCACCCGTCGTGAAGTTGAAGTGAATTGCGTTGAACTGATCGCGCGAATAGAGGTACTCGGCCCGCAGGCGCATGACGGCATCTGCGCACTGCTGTAGATTGAACGGCCCGGTATCGATATCAATGACCAACTCCTGAGCGCTTTGGTTTCCTTTGAGCTCGCCATTGTAGAGGTGTACGGGAGGGCGCCCGGGCTTGACGGGAAGCGTGCGGAGCCATTCGGCAAAAGTCCCCCGCTCTGCGGCGACGCGCTCGAAGTGTTTCGGCGTGGGGGTCCTGGCAGCGACCGTTTGCTGTGGATCGACCGACTCGGTCCAGCTGTACGTGCCGTGGACTTCTGGAGGTGTAGGTGGTGGGGCGAAAGACTCTTCGGGAGGTGCTCTTCCACGCGTCGCCGGGGTGAGGTCCGATTTCTTTGGAGCGGCGCTCCTCGGTTCCGAGGGTGAATGTCCCGAGGGGCCCACGAGTGGCGGGCGTTCTGGAGGAGCCTCACTGACTGAGCCGCCAGGGGTGCACGCCCAGTGCCCCAGGACCGTCGCAAGGACTGCCCAGAGGTTCCGGTGTCCGTGTTCCCTCATGGCGTAGAGGTTCAGAACCATTGCCTCATTGTTGCGCGAGATAGCCAGATTGGCCAGGCGGCTCGCCGTCCTTCGAACTTTGAGGCACACACCGTGCTCGGCCCCTAGTGCCTCGGCAACTCACGTTTCGAGCGGTTTCGAAGCCCTCCCAGAAGTG
>CAYTRQ010000750.1:0-2033 GCA_964440025.1 uncultured Polyangiaceae bacterium
AGAGAGCCCGGCGAGCAAGCTCGCCAGGCTGGTGCCCGCTCCGCAAGCTTCGCGGGCCCCGTTCGCCAAAGCCTTTCGAATCAGTTGTCGACGCCGGGACCAGACGGACGCGATGCGTAAGCATTGCGGACGGACGGGACGGTCTCGACAACTGCTCGCGCGCGCTAGCGCGTGAGCGCCGCCCTTCCAAGATTCCCAGGCGCTCGGGACTCAAGGAGACGTCCTCCACGGATCACGATAGGAAGGCCATTTCACCTTGGCGCCGAATCACCAGGCGACAACAAAATGTGTCGCTTGGTGCGCTTCCTCCCCGGCCTTGGCCCCCCACTGGGCAACCGAATTTTGCGTACCCATTTTTCTAACCTCTGACTGAGCCGCATACGATGCAAGAGCCATTTCACCCCCCCAATGGGTCGTCGCCGTTCAAGTCCCTTCTCGATAGCTTTGCTGAGGTTCTGGGGCCGAACCCACGTGTCTTCCCGGCGCTTCCGGGTGCCGCCCCCGTCAATCGAGAAGAGCCACAAGTGGAAGGAATGACGATCTCGGAGTTTGCAACGTGGGCCGGAGTCCATCGTTCCCGACTCGGCAAGCATCTGGTGGAGATCCCTCCGGGACCAGTGCCGCCGCTCGCCCCGGGTGCAATTCCGTGCCGTTTGATTGGAAGAACGCGGCGCATCTTCAAAGCCGATTTCATCGGCAGCTCGGCGGCGAGTGTCCGAGCAGGAATGAACTATGGCAAAGCAGATCAAACTCAGACTTCAGTACCAACCGACGGGGCGTCGTGGGATCGACAGGTCGATCGTCTACGTCGTCGGAAGCCTCGATGAGTCCGAGGCTCGCCGGCTGCGTGGGGTCACTTTCTACGTTGACTCGATGGTCGACGCGCGAAGGACCCACAACGACTTGCTGAAGATGGCCCGGAAAGCTTGCGATGAGGGCACCCTGGACGAATTCGTTGCTGCTCTGCGCAGCGGTCCTCAGGCACGCCGGGAATCTCGAGTCTTCAGGGACTTCGCCAGCGAGTGGTTCGACAATCGCGTAGCCGGCGGCGCTCTACGGGAAAGCCAGGTGGAGAGCGACACCTGCGTGCTCAAAAACCATCTTCAGCCCTACTTCGGATCGTCCCCGCTGCACTCCATCACCGTGGAGATGATCGACCGATACCTTGCCCAGAAGCGTCGTCAGAAGCATCAGTATGGTGTCGGCTACTCACCCAAGTCGTTGAACAACCACCTGAGCTTGCTGCGCCGAATCCTGGAGACGGCCCGTGAATATGAGCTCATCGAGAAGAACCCCGTCGTGGCTCGCCACTGGATGAAGAGCGAGCACACGGTCGAGGAGTCCCGCCCGTGGTGGACTCCGGAGGAGCAGGCCAAGGCTCTCGCCGTCCTCGAATCCTGGCGCAAGACGGAACCGCGCTTTCGGCTGCCTATCCTTGTTCAGCTCGTCACGGGCATTCGGTTCAGCGAGGTCCGCGCTCTTCGGAAAGAGGATCTTGACCTCCAGGCACCCGGCCTTTGGATCCGACGAGCTCAACCCAAGAAGAAGGTTTCGACGCCCAAGAACGGCAGGTCGCGCTTCCAGGCGCTCCCGCGGGAACTAGCCGACGAGCTGCGAGCGTGGATGTTGAAGACCGAAGGACAGCTCCTCTTTCCATCAGAATCAGGCGGTCCTGTGTCGAACAACGTCCTGAACAGGGCCTACTCCAGGCTGGCCAAGGAGGCAGGCGTACGACGCATTACGAGCCACGGCGCGCGCCACACCTGCGGTTCCAGTCTCGCGATGATGGGAGCGGGACAGAAAATGATCGCCACGATCCTGGGGCATACAGAGGCGAGGACGACGGAAAGGTACACGCATATGCGGGTGGAGGCGACGCGCGAGATAGTCCAAGCACAATGGTCTAGACTTACGAACCCGTAGGTCCAGGAGCCTAGAGGAATCTTTGTTTCTGTACCTGGGAGTATTCTGCTCTAAGGACCAACAAATGGAGGGAAACGACGCCAAACAACGCCCGTCTCTCGAACTCAGCC
>CAYTRQ010000751.1:0-2005 GCA_964440025.1 uncultured Polyangiaceae bacterium
CCGCATCCTTTTGTGGATGCGAACTATTACTAGTCATTGAAAGCCCATTTAGGATTCCTCCCTTTTTGCAACCCATGATGCCACGTAGACAGCGAGACCCGAAGGAGTTTCCCCACGAAGTCCAGCATATCAAGCATACGCTGATCCCTATGCCTGACGCACGAAGCTGGCGGCGCGGCTTTGGCTCCCCAAAGGAGCTTCCCAGCATCCCGTTCCCGCGGTTCTCGAATACATTCCTTACAGAAAACGGGACTTCACCGCAGTGCGTGATTCCATCATGCATGCCTATTTCGCTGGCCACGGCTACGCAGCCGTTCGCGTCGATCTTCGCGGAAGCGACGATTCAGAAGGTGTCCTGACGGATGAATATCTTCCTCAGGAGCTCGACGACGGTCTGCATGTATTGCGATGGATCGCACAACAGCCCTGGTGCGACGGCTCCGTTGGCATGATCGGAAAATCCTGGGGAGGCTTCAACGCACTTCAGATCGCCGCCATCGCTCCACCAGAGCTCAAATGTGTTGTGACTGTGTGTTCGTCCGACGACCGCTACGCCGACGACGTACACTACATGGGGGGCTGCCTTCTAGGAGACAACTTGTCATGGTCTTCCGTGATGTTCGCCTACAATTCCCTTCCACCGGATCCAAAATTGGTAGGCGGTCGCTGGCGCGAGATGTGGAAGAAACGCCTCGAAGCGAACGACGCATGGCTTGCAAAATGGCTCCATCATCAACGTCGAGATGCATACTGGCGCCATGGATCGGTCTGTGAAGACTATTCGAAAGTCGGCTGTCCTGTTTTCGCAATTAGTGGCTGGGCGGACGGCTATTCCAATGTAGTGCTCCGTTTACTTTCCAATCTCCACGTTCCTCGCAAGGGGCTCATCGGTCCTTGGAGCCATTTGTACCCTCACGAGGGAACACCAGGACCTGCCATCGGATTTCTTCAAGAATGTTTACTCTGGTGGGAGAGGTGGCTCAAAGGGATCAACAACGGTGTAGAGAAGGAACCGATGCTCCGCGCGTGGATGCAGGACAGCATCGAACCTAGCGCTCAGTACGTCCATCGCCCAGGCCGTTGGGTTTCGGAGCCAACATGGCCCAGCCCTCACATTCAGGAGCGGCGTTGGTCACTAGGACATCACTTCTTGCTTCCCGAATCGGACTCATCATCTGACACTCGTTCAACAGTCCAGTCACCACTGACCCTCGGTCTATTCGCAGGGAAATGGTGTTCATTTGCAGCTACGCCGGATCTCCCTCATGATCAACGACAGGAAGATGGCGGAGCTCTGGTTTTCGACTCCCTGCCTCTGAAACGCACCATGGAGATCCTCGGGCAGGCCTCCCTTGAGCTCGAAGTCGAGTCCAACCAGCCATTCGGAATGGTGGCGGCACGGCTCTCTGATGTGAGTCCCGACGACAAGGCGACGCGCGTCACCTATGGCCTATTGAACCTGCTCCACCGAGACGGACACGCGCAACCAAAACCACTTCAACCAAACACTCGAACCCGGATTTTCGTTGATTTGAACGACGTGGCCCAAACCTTTCCCCGCGGCCATCGAATCCGGCTTCCCATTTCCACGTCGTACTTTCCACTGGCGTGGCCCTCTCCCCGCCCGGTACGATTGACAATCCATACAGCGCAGAGCGCGCTGTATCTTCCCGAACGTCCGTGCCGAAGCGAAGATTCCAAGCTCCGTTCCCTCTCCGAAGCGGAAGGAGCACGAAGCACTCCAGTCACCATGCACGAACCCGCTTCCAGCGACTGGCGTGTCGAGAGGAACTTGGCCACGGACGTTTCGACATTGGCTGTCGTCCGCGATGAAGGAGTCAAGCGCCTTGAGGACCCACAGCTAGACATTCGTCGCTGCACTAAGGAATGGTATAGTTTTCAAGGGGACGACTTCAACAGCGTTCGAGGCGAAGTCCTTTCCAAGTGGGGTTTAGCCCCAATGCCGATCGGTTAGCGCTGTAAGCGATCGAATTCATTTGCTTTT
>CAYTRQ010000752.1:0-1986 GCA_964440025.1 uncultured Polyangiaceae bacterium
AGAGGGTCGGGGCGTTTCTCAGGAGCTCTTTGTGGCAAACTGATCGACGCTCTAGACCCGGGTGGCCACCGTGAACTTTCCCCAACCTGTCGCCGAGCGCGCCGCTTGTTTTGACTTCTTTCTTCGCCCCCACCAAAAGAGGAAGCCCGTAATCGGCAGACTCGCAACGATCAAACTTGCCGAGAACATCAGTATCTTGCCCGGCAGGCCCAAGATGGAGCCTACGTGTGTATCGTAGTTCATTCGGATCACCTTGTCCGCAAGTTCGGCGTCCTCATAAGCGCCATAGAGACTCGGTGAATCGAGCTCCTCGAGAGTCGACGGATTATAAAAACGATAGTCCGAGTCGTAGTAGACTCCATCTTGATAGGCGATCTCCACGTAGATGCTCGACTGGCGCGACGCCGGCTCATGGAGCTCGAAGCTGCGCGCAGTCGGGTATTCCTTTCTCAACCGAGAAAGCAGTCGATCGAGCGGGGACCGTACAGGCTCCGCCGCAGCCAAGCTGGCGGAAACTGAGCCGGGGGAAGCACTCTCGGGACGGACAAACTGCACTTTCTTGTCGCCCCCCATCGCTCGGTAGAAGCCTTTTTCGAACCAATCAAAGGCCATGATCAGGCCGGTCAGGGCCGAGACGAGAGCCAGGGCCGAGACGTACATGCCCGCAATGCTGTGCAGGTCGTAGTTTTTCCGTCTCCACTTGGTGCCGGGTTTCCAGGCCAACCAGAACTTCTGCTTGCGGTTTCGCTTGCCTCGAGGCCACCAGAGAAAGAGTCCGCTCCCCAGCATGACGATGAAAAGCAGCGTCGACCAGGAAACGACCTGCTGACCAACGGCTTCCGGGAGCCAAAGATGCAAATGCCCGTCGAGCACGAAGGCGAAAAATCCCTCGAGGTGATCGACGACCTTCAATACCTTCCCACTGTAGGGATCCAAAAACACCGAGCGGTAAAACTCCGGCTCTCTTTCGTAGAAAACGATCTCGAGCGCCTCCGCGTTGGTACCGTACACCAGGCCATGAATGGCTTTTCCGGGAAGCCGTCGTTCAGCAATCCTCCGCGCCTCGGTCGGCGAGATGAACGGAGCATTTTTCGGCTCGACCGTCCGGTAGTCCTCCGAGAGGCCCCGGATCTCTTCTTGAAAAACCCAGCAGCAGCCAGTCACGGCCACGACAAAGACGACAGCTCCAGTGACGAGACCTAACCAAAGATGGAGCTGCCGGACGACTCTGCGGAAAAGCTGCATGAACACCTCGGATCCGATGGGCTCCCCGCTCAACCTGGCACCGTGTGGGGCCTCTGCGGCCGCGCTGGCAGCTTCCATTTTGCCTCGGGAAGCCCAACACCCCTTTGCTTACTGAAAAAGAATTTCAATTTCAACTTCCCGCTCTTCCCGGCGTTCCATGCGGCCCGCCAGCTGGTTCCCCAAGAACGACTGAGCGGTTCTACCCCGCGATCCGCTGGCTCATCGGAACAAGATCCCCCACGCGGCCAAGCAGCGATTGGCTCGATTCACTTTCTTCCCCTCGCTGGTAGCCCCCCCGAGCGAAGCCACTGACTCACCGGCAAAACCCCGCGTCACACGTGATGCAGGGGATTTCGTCGGTCGGGGTCAAGGCCGCGCGGCTACAGACGCGCTCCACGGAGCATGCGCAACCGCTTGGGCGCCACGACCTGGCGCTCCACCAAATCGTGCACCGTATCGCGCAACGTTTCGCCGGAGTCACGCGCGCAAAACCCCAATTCCCGCTCGGCTTTGGTCGCATTGCAGTACCAGAAGTAGCTCGCGAGCTCGACATCCTGTTGATCAATGGGTGGCGCTCCACCCATTTTGCGGAGCGCTCCATCGTAGAGGGAAAAGAGCCCCAGGCTCACTCTCGAATTGCGTGGCATGCGCAACGCCGGTGCCGAAACCCCGCTGATACGTTCGAGACGCGCAAAAAAAGCAGTGAGCGTCATATTCGCGGCGTTCACCAAGTAGCGCTCA
>CAYTRQ010000753.1:0-1974 GCA_964440025.1 uncultured Polyangiaceae bacterium
ACTCGTCCCCTTCGACGAGGACCCCCGTTCTCACAGGGACCTGGAGCGTGGTCACCGCAAGGGCAAGATCCTCCTCGGCCCTTGAAAACCACCGCCTGCGGCGAGCCATCCCGAAAAGTCGTTTCGTGTTGTTTGCCATAACTCGCCACGAGAAGCCACTCGTAGCGAGTATTACCGACTACAGGAAAAGCATATCCATCGTGATCGATCCGTCGACCAGCAGCCGAAGAGTTTGCGTCAAGCGGTCATGCAGTCCGCCACGCGCGTTGACGATCTTCTTCAACATCCACGAAGCCGCCGAACCGCAGACCACGAGCACGATCTCCGACCGCCGAGAAGCCCAAGCGTTCCAGAAATGCTCGAGTTCGGGGAGGAACCCCGAGCGGTGCGTCGAGAGTCAAGCGGACAACGGTCATGGGCTGAGCTGCTCAGGTCGCGTCGTGGAAGATCAGGCCGAGGGTCATCCTTTCGCCCTTCCGGATGCGGCTGACACCATGGCGCATGCGAGCCCGCGTAGGGCCGCGCTTCCCTTCGAGGGGACGCTCATTCACGAAGAACACCACTCCATCCACTCGTTCCAGAGGGACCACTTCGACGCGCGACTGCATGCGAACCCGTTGCTCAGTGAGCACGAATTCGCCTCCGCAGAATTCGTCGTTGGGCGTCGAAAGCAGAACCACAACCTGCAGGGGGAAAACTTCACTCCCATACAAGTCCTGGTGGAGATGATTGAAGTCTCCTCTTTCGTACTTCAAAAGGAGCGGAGTCGGACGAGATTGTCCGGCAGCATGACAGTGCCGGAGGTACGACTCGTGATCTGTCGGAAAGCTTCCAGTCTTGCCCAGCTCTTGCCTCCAACGTTGAGCAAGAGGGGCCAGAACGCCATACATTTCACGGCGCAGAGAAGCGACCAAGGACGGAAGTGGGTAGTCGAAGTACTTGTACTCGCCTTGACCATAGCCGTGCCGCTTCATGTCGATCGTCGTCCGAAAGTGATCGCCCGTATACAGCTCGCGCAGGCTTTGACACTCCTGGGGTTCCAACAGGCAAGGAATCGTAGCGTAGCCGCTTTCCCAAAGCTGCTCTTCCAGATCGGGACGTGAAGGAAGCGAGTATTTCATGATTGGATCGGTCCGCGCCGGGAGCTAGCTAGATCCCGGCGCTAAAAGGCGGACTTTTGGGATCGTACGAGGGGCGAGTCATTTCGTCGAACGGGTCACGGGAAGTGCCCCCTACAGAACTCCGCAGGCGATCGCTGGCTCGACTTCCCAACGCATCGACATCAGAATAGAATCCGTTCTTCGGAAGGGGTGATAGAGAAATGGAGCGAATCTTGAGTAGGACACGCGCATGGGCAGGCGGAATCATCTTGTCCCTCGGAGCAGGAGCGGCCGTAGCAAGGCAAAATCTCGCTCGATTTCTCCGCTCTGACTGCGCAAAGTCCAGCACAGGACGAGACCTCGTCAGGAGGCGCTGGCGGTGCCTCGCTCGGTGGGGCGCCCGGAACGGCCCCGCCACTGGATGCTCGTCGCGTATCTTTGGTTGAACTCTTCGTCTATGGCGGTCCGCAGACGGAAGAGGAGATTCACAACAACAGTGGAAAAGAAGTCGTCGTCTACATCGACTCGATCCACTACTCCGGTGGGCCATTGGACGATCTCACTTTCGATGACGGTCCAGAGTCCATCTACCCGTCACATTTCATCGAAGGCACGGCGGGCGAGGTCGACTGGGTCGAATAGCACGGGAGCTGCAAAAGAGAGTTCCGAGGCGCCCCCACAAGATCCCCCACATGGGGGCCACGCCCGGCCGCGGCGCAATGAAAACGAGAACCGTGCCGACGCCGGCCGGACCCACTATCGGATCGAGACTCCCCCTCGACGCCGATGAGGTCGAGGCCCCCTCGACGCCGATGAAGTGCACTCTAGTGCTGCGACCACATAAAAGTGGTCGGTAGGGAGACCACTTTTCTCT
>CAYTRQ010000754.1:0-1970 GCA_964440025.1 uncultured Polyangiaceae bacterium
AGACGTGCTCGAAAGACGTGCTCGAAAGACGTGCTCGAAAGACGTGCTCGAAAGAAGCTCCCTTTCGGGAGCCTTCTTTCTTTTGATGCTGTCGGGGCGGTGAGATTCGAACTCACGACCTCACGATCCCGAACCGTGCGCGCTACCAAACTGCGCTACGCCCCGAAGCCCCGGTCGGATCCGCTCAGTCCGGGGCGGGCGACAATGATGCGCCATCCGGCTTCTGTCAAGGCCATGATGCTTGGGCCAGGATCCGCCAGGTCCCGGAGCCTGCCTACACGGCTTTTCAATGACATGCACCAGCCTTTCGCCCTTCGAAGCCCTCATGAAGTGAGGCTTCGCAGGGCTTTCGGCAGACCCATTTGTGTCCTTGGCCTTCTTTTCTGGTTTTCGCGCGCTGCACGTCCGTAGAGCGCGCTGTAGAGCGTCGATCCGTTTGCCGTCAGGAGCTCCTGAAAAACGCCCCACTCCTCTGCGAGAGGGCGCTTTTCGCCCGCTCAGCTTCCGCTCGCTGCCCGAATCGACGCTCTCGTTTCCCTTGGGTCGCGACCACCGGCTCAACCGGTCGTCGCTCGAGTGCCTCCCGCTCCCCCGTAGGCGGGGGAGGCGAGCTGCGGCGGAGCCCTTAAAGCGAAGTCGACCGTCCTCGCCTCGCAAGTGGGGCGAGCGACGGGGAGCTTGTTTTATGGGCGCTCTTTTTTTGCGGGCGGGAAGGAACTATTGGGGCAGAGATTCGACGAGCTCCGGAACGGCCTTGAAGAGATCTTCAACGAGACCGTAGTCAGCGATCTGGAAGATGGGCGCGTCCGGATCCTTATTGATGGCAACGATCACCTTCGACCCTTTCATGCCCGCGACATGCTGGATGGCTCCAGAGATGCCGATAGCAAAGTAAAGCTGTGGGGCGACTATCTTGCCGGTTTGTCCAACTTGGAAGTCCCCAGGGCAGTACCCTGCGTCGACGGCGGCGCGGCTGGCTCCCAATGCAGCACCGAGCTTGTCTGCAAGGGGCTCGAGGATCTTGAAGAAGTCATCCTTGAGAGCGCGGCCGCCCGAGACCACCACTGACGCTTCGGTCAAGTCGGGACGTTCCGAAGTGACCGCATCCAGGGAAACGAATTCGACGCGGCTCGCCGCGTCACCACGAGGTTCGACCCTTTCGGCCTTTTCGATGGGGCTTTTGGTGTCTCCTGGCTCGCTCGGCTCGACCTCGCTTTGACGGACGGTTGCCACCTGGACGTCCGTGGTGAGCTCGCAGTAGCCATAAGCGTTTCCCGCAAACATAGGTCGTTTGAACACCAGTTTGCCGTCGCTCCCGCTGCTGACGTCCGCGCAATCCCCCGCGTAGGCGGCCTTCAATCTGGCCGCGACCCGCGGCAGAAGATCCTTGCCGAAGCTGCTGGCCGTGGCGCAGATCAACGAATACTTCTTGCCGACTTCTGCGACGGTTGGAGCGAACTGCTCTGCCACGTAGCTTTCAAAGCTGTCGCTGTCGCAAGTGATAATCTGATGAGCGCCATGAGCTGAAAGCTCGCTGGCCGCATCGCTAGTGTTTTTGCCGACAACGAGGATATCGAAACCTCCCCCTACAGCTGGCGCTGCCTTTTTTGCAAAGGAGATCGCCGACAAGGTGCCGCTTTTGAGGGTCGAGCCGTCGGGGCCGAGTTCCGCAATCACGAGTCCATTTGCCATCTTCGTGTTCCTTTCCCGGGCTCAGAGCACCCGCGCCTCGTTTTTCAGTTTGTCGACCAGTTCTGCTGCGCTCGAGACCTTAATCCCAGCCTGACGTCCTTGAGGTAGCTCGAACTTGACGTACTTCGTCGTCAAAGGTTCGCTTGTGACGTCCTCGAGGGCTTTGACTTCCAGCGGCTTTTTCTTGGCCTTCATGATGGCTGGAAGCGGTGCGAAGCGGACACCTTCCGGGTATTCGAAGTCCGGTGCCGTCTTGTTGGATCGGACGTTGCTTGAAC
>CAYTRQ010000755.1:0-1961 GCA_964440025.1 uncultured Polyangiaceae bacterium
GCGGTCGTCTTCGAGGACGAGATGACGCTCACCGCCGTCGTTCCTGGTGGGTTGACCCCAGGGAACTACCAGATGCTCGCGGTCAACCCGAGCGGCGAGGTGGGAATTTTGCCGTACAACGTCGTGGTCACCAGCGAAGAACCGCCGCTCATCTCGTCGGTCTCCCCCGCTTCGGTCCCCACTGATAGTGATCCAACGGTGACCATCACTGGTGAGAACTTTGACGCCACCGACGGCGTGACGGTGGGCCTTCTCTGTGAGGATCCCAACGGCACGAGCTCGAGCCACAGTGCTACCGTGGATGGTGGCACCCTGACGACGACGAGCGTCGATGCCACTCTCCCCATCGCGACAGACAGCATTACCGCTGGGACGGTCTGTCTGGTCGAGCTCACCAACTTCGACGGAAGCAACTTCCAGTATTCCGCGATTTCAGTCAAAAATCCCGCCCAGAATCTGTTTCCCTGGTCGGAATCGGATTCGACGATGGTGGAGGCACGACGTGCCCTGTCTTTGGAAGCAGCACGCCCCACCGAGACAAGCCGCTTTCTCTATGCGATCGGCGGGGACGAAGGCACCACCGACACCGCAAAGACCAGCGTCGAGGCGGCGCGTGTGGACGTCTTCGGCGATCTGGGAACCTGGCAACTGCAGGAAAATTCCCTCCCGGCCGCCCGAACCTCGGCGGGCGTCGCTCGCGTGGGAGGCTTTTTGTATCTCACGGGGGGCTACAATGGCAGCACGGCCGTGGACGCGCTGCTGCGCAGCCAGGTGCTCGATCCACTGGCCGGGCCGGAGATCCTCGACCTCGACGCGGCCCTCGGCAACGGAACCAACGGCTTGACCGAGGGGCGGTGGCAATATCGAATCGCCGCGACATTCCCCTCGAGCCACGACTCCAATCCAAGCGGGGAGTCCATTGCAGGCGATCTCTTCAACGTCGATCTCCCGGCTCACCCCCAAAACATTATTCTAACGCTCGATTGGGAGGAGGTCACCGGAGCCAATGGCTACCGGCTCTATCGTTCTCCGGCTGCTGACGGTCCCGTGGACGAGCTCGAGCTGCTCGCCGAGTTCACCTGCGGCGCCGATACGGTTTGCGAATGTGGAGTCAATCTCGACTGTGAGTACACGGATGATGGAACGGACAGCACGGATCCTTCGAGCACGCCGTTGCCTCCCGGCTCACTCGGGGTGTGGCACGAAATCACCGGCTCGCCGATGACCGTGCCTCGCGAAGGACACGCCACGGTAGCCGCCCCCAACCCGGAAACCACCGCCGACGAAGAGTGGTACCTCTACTCCTTCGGCGGTCGGACCGATGATGGATCGTATTTGGACAGCTACGAGTGGGCACAGGTCACCATTTCTGGCGATGGAACCCAGACGGTGTCCGGCTGGACGGCTGGCAGTCAATCCATCGGTGGTGCCAAGGCGGATACCGCAGCGTGGGCCGTGCCTCCCACGGAATCACAGCTGGTCCCCGACAACGAGGTCTTCCTCTTCGTCGGAACCGGCACCACGCAAGGAGGCTTCACCGGAGACATCTTCTCAGGAACCTTGGCCGACACCGGCACGGGAGAGCTCGTCACGGACAACACCACCACTCCTGCCGTCCTGGATAGTGAAACGGGGCTGACCCCTGCGCGCGGAGCAACGGCTCATGCCTCGGGGGGCGGCTTCCTCTACGTGTTCGGCGGTGACACCTCCGGCGGACTTTCCGCGAGCGATTCCTCGAGCGAGCTCCTGGCTGGGCCCGACCTGGGCAATTGGAACAGTTTGGCGGGCGGCAGTCTCGTGGTCCACCGCGCCTATCCAGGTGGAACTCAGGAAAGTGCGTTCTACTTCGTTGCAGGCGGACAAACCGAAACACTTCCCGCAACCACCTCTGTCGAACAAACCGTGCAGTAAGGAGACGATCTGATGAAAACCAAGTTCTTACTATTTTTGATAGCAGTCTT
>CAYTRQ010000756.1:0-1944 GCA_964440025.1 uncultured Polyangiaceae bacterium
CATATACATACTGATTTGTTTGGGGCTGTGCCCGATCAGGACGAATCGCATCGCGTGTCATCCATCGTCCAGCCTTGCGATCGTAGTCCCGCGCACCAAACCTCACCACCCGGTCTCAGCATCCACGAGGCCACCCGCAAACCCAAATGGCTGCGCTCCGGGGTTCGAGTCAAACAGTACGCGCCCAAACTCATCATACTCAAGACGCTGCACGATCTCGCCTGTGGCAGCATCCGTGACGAGTTCGACCGTCCCCACCTGATTCGTCGACAGCATCAGCGTCTGCGTCACCGCACCGCTCGAGTCAACCAACTCAATCGCCTCTGGCACGTTGCTCCCGCTGAAGGGAAGCGAAGTGTCTTGGTTGGCACCTAGGTGTTGAATCCCAGTTCTCGGTCGTAAATACGAGGTCGCAGCTACCGAACTGACGTCGAAATCGGGGACAGCGAAGACAGCGTCAATTCGGCCAAGTGGACCTCGGCAAGAAGGGACCGCATTCGACAACTTGGCCCTGCGTGGTGGCACTTCAGTAAAATGCCGGCGTTTAGCCGATGCACGAAGAAGCTCCTCCGCGGTTTGTCCCTGACCGACGGGCTCTCGATGCCCTGTCGCAGAGAAGCGTGCCTTTCGCCTGTCCCCACTGCGGAGCCCACGGCACGCTCATCGGCCATGGATTTTTGCGTGGCTACGCCGAGCAAACCAGCGATGTGGTGATTCGGGGGCGTCGGCTCTTCTGCTCGAATCGCGGGCTGAAGAAGGGCTGCGGGCGCACGTGGTCGGTGCTGCTCGCGAACGTCATCGCCCGGTGCACCCTGACCGTCGGGACGCTGGGGGCGTTTGTCTGTGGACTTGCTCGACATCAGGGGTCGGAACGGGCTGCTCGCGCCTGCCACTGGCCGTTTTCCATGCGGAGCGCCTACCGCCTCAATGTGCGGCTGCAGCGGCACGTGCCGCGCTGGAAAGCCTGGCTGAATGCGAGAGTACCGGCACCAACCAGCCAAGCCCGTCACCCGCTCGGACAGGTCGTGGAACATTTTCGGTGCATGTTGGGCGAGCCACAGCTCGAGAACTTTCAACTCGTTTCGGGCACGTCGGTGCTCTGATCCGCCGCGCTCGGCTCGCCACCACGAATTTTCCCTGGCCGCGTTCTCATCACACGATCATGTGGTCGATTCCCCGTATCCGACCAACAACAGCAAACGTCAGTTTCGACACGAAGCCGCGAAGCCTACTCCCTCCTCGTCACCCAAAACCCTCAACGAGGAGGAACACTCATGAAACGAGTCAGCCCTGCGACCAAGATGCGCGTCCTCGGCGCCATCGAATTCGCACCTGGAAACAGCATCAAAGCCAAAATCGATCACGTCTCCGGACTCACTTTCAAAGACGAGGAAGGCGATCCCCTGCAGTTTACCTGGCGCACCATCCAAACCTGGTATTCCCGCTACAAGAAGGATGGTATCACCACCATGAAGCCCAAGCCGCGCTCCGATCGCGGTCACACCCGCAAAGTCGAGCCCGAGCTCGTCCAAGAAGCCATCGATCAAGTGCTGCCGCACTTTCGCGGCCCCACCAACCTCGCTGCCATCTACCGCGCTTGCATCGAGAAAAACCTCCTGCGGCGCGAACAATGTGCTCCCAACACCTTTCGCCGCATCGTTGCCCGCTACGAGATGATGAAGCCGGCCGCCGAAAACGAGAACAAGGCACGGCTCGCCTTTTCGAAGGCCCACGCCAATCAGCTCTGGCAAGCCGATACCATGTGTGGTCCCTATGTGAGCCACAACGGCAAGAAGCTCCAAGCCAAGCTCATCGCCTTCATCGATGATGCCAGCCGCGTCTGCTGTCACGGACAATTCTTTCCCGCTGAGAACACAGACGCGATGCTCGCTGCATTCAAGACGGCGCTCTACAAGCGTGGCGTCCCAGAATGCCTCTACGTCG
>CAYTRQ010000757.1:0-1941 GCA_964440025.1 uncultured Polyangiaceae bacterium
CACTTCTGGGAGTGCTTCGAAACCGCTCGAAACGTGAGTTGCCGAGGCACTAGGATCTCAGCTGGTCACGTGCGTAGCGGGCAAGCCTCTCTATTGAAGCGTCTCCTTCGGGGTGGAGTCCCGCGAATGCTGGAGGATTGTGTGGCATTCCTGCCGCCGCATGAAGCTCAACCTCGACACCTGCTTTCGTCAGCTTGTTGTTGAAGGCGAGAATATCGTCCCTTGGGAGTTCCAGGTCCCCCACGATCACGAGACACGGACAGAGACCGGTCAAATTCGCATTGGCGAGGGTGGGCGTTGGCGGTATTCCTCGCCCATGGCTCGTCCTGTTTTATCTGTCATCTCGCTTCGATACTCGTCGTGGTCGATGAGGGCGCTCCTCCCCCTTCTTCATGTCGGAGCCGATGTTGAGGTCAGGACGGTGACACTTGACATGATTCGGCAGGGCGACGCTGAGCCCGACCTGACCCCGAACGAGTACGTTCAGTATGCCGCTGAGCGCCTAGCTTTACGCCGCGCTCTCGGAAGCGTCACTGGATACTTTCCCGTTCTGGAAATCGACGGCAACCGGATCCACGAGGCGCTCGCAATCTGTGAATGGACTGCGGAGCAGTATCCTGGAGCTCAGCTCTGGCCGGAGGACTCCGTCAAACGTGCGCAGGCTCGAGCTCTCTGCGCGGAGATGGCCAGCAACTTCGTCAATCTGCGAAATCGAATGAGCGTACATGTCTTTGCTCGAGTGCTCAACTTCGCGCCGGATGGCCCCACATGCGTTGAGATCGAACGAGTGTTTGAACTGATGCGGCAATCATTGTCAGCGTCTGGTGGGCCTTTTCTCTTCGGTCAGTTCGGCATCGTCGACGCCATGTACTACCCGGTTCTCACTCGATTCCGGACCTATGGCATCGAGCTACCCGTCGGGCTTCAAGCCTATGCGGCGTCGATGGAGTCGTCTCCGGCCGTCTCCCGGTTGAGAACCCTTGCGCTCCAGGCTCCGGCTCTCGCTATCTATGATGACTACATCCGGTCCATGGGCGGCGAGATTGAGGTGCCCGCGTCATGACCAATGACCAGCAAGCAGAGTCTGGGGATGTTCCGACGATAGTTGGCAGGTCGAGTTCCCACTTTACTCGATTGACGAGAATCTTCGCCGCAGAGCTCGGGGTGCCGTACTCGTTCCGCGTTGTCAAAGACCTTCTCGACCGGGAGTTGGCGACGTACGGCGGGAATCCGGCGTTGAGGATCCCCGTGCTCATGCTGGATGGGCAGAACTACTTCGGTTCGCTCAACATCTGCCGCCGGTTTTCTGAGATGTCGCCCCATGTGAGCATCGAATGGCCGGAGGATCTTGCTCAGGTCGAGGACCGAAACGCCTGTGAAGTCGTCCTTCAGGCGATGTCCACGGGGGTTTCGCAGATCATGGCGAGTCGAGGGGGAGTGGAGCGGACATCACCTTATTGCGTCAAGCTCCAGGAAAGCCTCGACGGAAGTCTACGCTGGCTTGAGAGCTACGTGGGTCGACGTAGCGCCGATTCGCGGTTCGACGTCAGATACCTTGACATGGCACTCCTGTGTCTCGTGTCGCATCTGGTGTTCAAAGACAGCATCGACCTCACAAAGCTACCAGAAATCCGTGCCTTTGTGGGCTCTGCCTCATCAAGGCAATCCGTGAAAGAGACGGCTTATTGTTACGATTAGACGGAATATCGCATCTGCCTCACACCAGCCGCGGGCGTCGCACTCAAGATGTTTCAAGCACCTCTCGAGCCACCGCTCAGAGAGACCGCTCAACAACGAAGACGGTGATCTAGCCACGCACAGCGATGACCCTGACGGTTGCATAGTAGATCCCCCAGCAGTCTTTAGATTCCGTGAATGATCTATAGCCATCTAGTGCTGCGACCACATAAAAGTGGTCGGTAGGGAGACCACTTTTCTCTC
>CAYTRQ010000758.1:0-1936 GCA_964440025.1 uncultured Polyangiaceae bacterium
TGCCGCTTTACGGCAGGTGCGACTTTCTTCTCTATCAATTGTCGCAGTTTGTCTTCGACGATGACTTTCGGGATGCGCAACTGATCTATGTCGTGGACGATCCCCAGCTGGTGGTCGAGGCGAGGCGGCTCGCTGGCGAAATGGCGCCCCTTTTCCCAGTGCCGTTCAGGTTGGCGTATCCAGGGCGGAATTTGGGGTTTGCAGGAGCGAACAACTATGGGGTTGAGCTCACCCAGAGTCGATTCGTCGTGCTGCTCAACTCTGACGTACTGCCGGCTCACCCAGGATGGTTGGGTCGAATGAGAGATGCCTATGAGCGACTGGAGCGGCCAGGTGTCTTGGGTGTTCGGCTGCTTTTCGAGGACGGCACCATCCAGCACGACGGCTTGCGGTTTCAGATCAGGTCAGAGCTTCCGGGGCTGTACCTCAATGATCACCCTGGAAAAGGTTTGCCCGCGCACCTGGCGCCGAGCACCCCTCTAGAAGAAATTCCCGCTGTCACGGCCGCGTGCGCGATGATAGCGAGGGAGACCTATCATGACCTTGGGGGGTTGGATTCGGGGTATATCATGGGTGACTTCGAGGATTCGGATTTGTGCCTTGCCGCGCGAGAGCAAGGGTATAGAAATTATATTCTTCGGTCGGAGACGCTCTATCATCTCGAGCGGCAGTCTCAGTCTTTGGTGGCGGACAAGGGCTGGAAGCACAAGCTGACGTTGTACAACGCTTGGCGTCACAGCCGGCGTTGGCGTCACCAACTCGCGGAACTGGCGACATCTGGAGGTGCGAGGTGAGCGGGCGAACTCTCATCGTGGCCCATGGTCACCCCGAGATGAACAAGGGAGGTGCCGAACTCGTGGCGCACCATCAGTTTACGGAATTGGTGGCGCGAGGTCACGACGCCTACCTCTTGGCCCGTTCTGATGAGCTCTCTCACGGCGGGAGCACATTTTCTTCCGTCGACGGCGAGCGAGAACTTCTTTTTCATACGAAGATGGCGGACTTTTTTAATTTGCGTTCCGCGAATCCTTCTCACGTGTGGCGTGACTTCCGCCAGCTTCTCGAGCGTCTCCAGCCTACGGTCATTCATGTCCACCACTACCTGCATCTGGGGCTCGAGCTCATCAGGCAGGCGCGCCTTAGCTGTCCAAGCGCGAAGATCCTTTTGACTCTTCACGAGTTTATAGCGATCTGCCATCACAATGGCCAGATGCTCAAGCGTGGCTCATTGAAGCTATGCCATGAGTCGAGCCCTGCGGCTTGTCATCGCTGCTTCCCGGAGCGTTCACCGGGGGATTTCTTCTTGCGAGAGAAGTATGTTAAATCGATACTAAAATGCGTTGATATGTTCATCGCGCCGAGCGCTTTCCTTGCGGAGCGTTACCGCCACTGGGGACTCGATGGCGACAAGATCGTCGTGCTCGAAAACGGCCATCCTCCAGTTGAGGAACAGGAGATCGAGGCGAATCATATCCAAGCCTCATTCGGCTTTTTTGGGCAAATCAATCCTTTCAAGGGGCTGCACGTTCTGCTTGAGGCGGTCACTCTCCTCCCCAAGTCCGTGAGAAAACGAATTCACGTCGATATCCACGGCGCCAACCTGGAGCTTCAAGCGCCGGAATTTCGGGAAAAAATCGGCCTGCTCGTGGAAAAGGCGGGAAGAGCGGTCACCCTGCACGGACCGTACGAGCGCTCTCAACTGGGCACCTTGATGCTGGCCTGCGGATGGGTCGTCGTGCCCTCGATTTGGTGGGAGAATTCACCCATGGTCATTCAAGAGGCATTTCTGCACGACCGGCCCGTCGTTTGTAGCGATATCGGTGGAATGGCCGAAAAGGTGCGTCACGACGTCGACGGCCTTCATTTTCGGGCCCGAAGCGCACGCTCTCTTGCCATGGTGATGGAACGAGCCGTTACGGAACAGGGCATTTGGGAG
>CAYTRQ010000759.1:0-1934 GCA_964440025.1 uncultured Polyangiaceae bacterium
CACTCGCTCGGCAATCGAACCAGGAGAAAACATGACAAGGGCTTCCGGCCTTTCTGCGGAGTCGCGCCCGGTCGAGATGCCTTCGGTCGGGTCAGTCGGACGGCTTTTCCATGCATCAGGCACCGCGTGCACCTCAGCCGGATCCATATCATTCTCCGCGTAGATCGTTTCGATGTGCTCATCGAGTCCCATCTCTGCGTGATAGACAATCTGTAGGCGCTGGGCTTGGGGAGTCACCCTACCCTCAAGGGCAGGGTGGTGGATGGCACGAATTCCCCGCCCGATAAACTGATAAAATTCACTAAAACTACCGTAATAGCGCATCGGGGCCACCACGCTTATCGCCGGCAGATCGTATCCCTGCCCAAGCATCTTCAGCTGAACAACGGCCTGGAGGTCTCCTGAATCGCTTTCAAAGCGCTTTCTAACAGCCTTGATGCGACTTTCAGTCATCGAGTGGTGGATGTAGTCGCAGGGGATCCCATGCTCGTTGGCAATTCGCGAGATTTGCTCGGCGTGTCGCTCACCGAGTGCGGCGAACAGCGCTCTCGGTTTCACTGGGTTTAGCTGCTCTGCCTGCTCTTTCAGTGCATCACGGACCGTTGCCATGATCTGGTTGATCGGTTCATCCGATTTTGCGGTAACGCGAGCTAGACGTCGCTCGTCGCCAAGCAGTTCGAGCATTGCTTCGCGCCCAACGATCTCCTCACGCGATCCGTCTGGCCACACCATTTCGTAGACCGTCCTTGTCGGGTCTGGATCAAAGCGGCGAATGCACGGGGTCTTCGCGTTGCCATCGGCAATGGAATCAATGAGCCGGTATCGGTAGACGACGTCAGCTTCGATGGGCTTTCCGTCCAGACGACTGAAGCACGCTGACATCAAGAGCGTTCTCGCGCCGTGGAACCTGCGAAAACACCTTTGATAGGATTCAGATGCCGCAATGTGCGCCTCATCGACCACGATGAAGTCGACGTCTTCCGGGTCGAGCTTTGTGAGGAGGTCGGTCTCCGACTCTCCAGTCCCAAGGGAGTGAAAGTTGGTGATGATCACGTCCGCACTCAACAGGTCATCGCGCGTAACGTCTTTGATGGCCCCGTCTTCTCGGTCCAGAGTTCTAGTTTCGGGTGGCGGGCAGCCAGGAAGCATCGGCCCTTTCGGCAGGGCGTAAAGCACATTTCTGCTGGAATCCGGGTCGAATGCTCGAGCAAAGGTGCCACGAATCACCCGTCCAGGAGTGATGACGAGCGCGCGTCGTCGGGAGAAGGCCAAAGATGCCGCAACTCCCAGAGCCGTCTTTCCTGCGCCTACGGCCATCACGCATGCCGCCGCCTGCCCTCCCGACAAGTAGTAGTTGGCCAGAGCCTCTAAGGCCTCTCGCTGGCATGTTCTCAGGGTCGCGCGGTTTAGTTTCGCGCGGGCAAGATCAAACGAGAATCTATCAGACATTGGAACCTTGGTAGGGGTGGAGCAAAGAGCCAGAAATGGGTCCGGATCCATCTCGGGCGTCTCCACAACGGGAGTTGGGTTGAGATGGGAGGCCAGGGCCGAATCCTTGCGGAGGACCTCTTGGAGTTGCTGGACACAGCGCGCGGTCTCCCGACGAATCGCATCGTAGGAGAAGCGCACGACGACTCGCCCGCTGGCAGCGATGTCGTTCTGACGAAAGCGATCATACGTGAAAGCCCGTCGCGAGCTGTGGAACTCAAAGCCATCAAGCTCCACCGCGTAAGTCATCTCCCCGCCGTTGATCTGGTAGTCCAGACGATAGGTTCGCTCGCCGCACTGAACCTCTTTCTGAGGTTCGATCAGGTCGCAAATTGACGGGTACGCGGCCGGCTCCAAGACCCACCGAAGGAAAGCGTACTCAAGGAACGAGTCCCAACGGAGCCGGTCGGCGAACGACATCGTGAGATAATACGCGAGACTGCGGA
>CAYTRQ010000760.1:0-1916 GCA_964440025.1 uncultured Polyangiaceae bacterium
AAGATGATCAATAGCACTCATTTCTCTTCCTCCCTTCCAACGTTTATGCGATTCAACGTTTGTACTGGGTCTTCTACAACTCAGGGAACGTCAGCCCGAAGCGTTCGCAAAGACCGGGCACGCTCTCGAGGTCCATATCCAGCGAGTACTTCTTGTTGATCCGGGCGAATGCCTCTACGTCTCCCCAAGCGGCAGCCACCTCGCGGAAGTAGGCTGCGAACCCGGCAGGAGAGATGACCTCGATGATGTGGCAGGGTGTGTCCCCAGCATTCCAGAACGTGTGCCACTGCTCACGCGGCTTCAAGACCCACGTTCCCGGCTTGGCCTCCAATACATCGTCGCCGAGGAGTGCCCCGAGCGTGCCTTCGAGAACGTAGGAATACTCGTCTTCGTTGTGGTGACGGTGAAGCGGCGCGGCAAGCGCACGCGGTGCGATCGGGTGATGGACGACGGCGAAGCGCTCGCCAGTGTCCGGACCTTCGATCTTCCAGTGTACACCGAGCCCACCGAAGTCGAACGAATCACCCTGGTCAGGCCTGATCACGGTTGGTTTGCCGCTTACGATTGTCTGTTTCATAGCGAACCTCCGGTCGAGGTGATGTGACATGTCAGTGACATTGCAGCATCCGCGTAGCCTTCCCTTGTGCGGTGCTCATTGGTCCCACTTGAGAACTTCGCGGTTGACCTGTGCAAACGCCCAGTTCAAGGATTTGATGAGGTTGCGATACTCTTGGTGTCGCTGCTCGACTTCTACACCAAATTTCCGAAGACGCTCTCCCAGGTCCGCAAAGAGCACAGCGGCCCAATAGATATCTAACAGGGCCTCTTCTGCGCTGGGAAACACAGCCAATGGAGCCAGCTTCCAAAAAATATCTTTCAGATCTGCCCCAATGCTCGTGAGCACTTCCGCTCGCAGAAAGAGTCCCTTCGCTATTTCCGGCAATACTGGCCGATACTCGAGATACTCGTACAATGTATTCTGCACGGCTCCTATCGCCTCAACGTATGCATCGGAAGCTATCAAGAAATTCTGGATATCATTGCCGCGGATCTTGTGTTTTGCACCCAGCCTTTTTGCAGTGCGCACAGCCTCCTCGATATGCTCCGGGGGCGAGAATGCCGCCAATATGAGCAGAAGATCCCGCCTGATATTTGGAGCCCTAAGCGATGCCAGTGCTGCCTGGTAATCCCTTTGAGCTTGTGTGACGCCCCCTTCAGCAAGGAGGCTTTTCGCAGCCGGGAAAGTTAGCTCAAATTCCTCACGCGCGTCGTGAAGAGCGGATTCGAAGTACTCCTGAATTTTTTCAAACGCTTTACCTTTCAAGTATTGCAAGGACATCGAGGCACTAGCAACCGATAGCTGTGCGAGCGCCGGGCGATCCTTGAAAAATCGGCTAACAGGCCCTCGTTTATCAGGCGGATAATCCGCGACGTTGATGTCCTGGATTTTGACGACTAGCTTACCGCTTGCCTCGTCAAACTCGACGCCCGCTCTAACTCGCTCCTTGTCCCCCCCAGCCGATATGGCTGCGCTGCCAGTGCCTATCCCAGATTTGAATCCCGAAGTCGCCTTTCCCCCCGTCTCTAGCGGCGCTCCTGTCTTCGCTCCTTTTTCGGGTTTCATTTCTGAGGCTGAACGAGCACCCGATGGAGTAACGCGCACAGGCTGTGGCGCGCCTTGACCCTTCACGATGTTGCGTGACATCTCCTGCAATTCAGGGTGGCTACGGTAAAGTTCGTCGTATAACCCGGTCACGTCTTCCGTGGTAACGCTCGGCCGACTCCACTTTTTCGTGGCCCTGCCGCCCATAGGTCCCTTTTGTGACTGAAGGTTTGCAGTTTGTTTGGTCCAAGTGGCGTGGAGTGACTTATCTACCGCAGCACATGGCGCTTTACTGTAAGAAAAAGCAGATCCG
>CAYTRQ010000761.1:0-1903 GCA_964440025.1 uncultured Polyangiaceae bacterium
TATCGGGTGGCCCCAGGGGATTACTCCCCCGGGGCTCCCACAGATCCGGACGTGCGCGATTCACGCATCCGGCTCCTCAAGGTCGAGATTCGCCTGTGACGATCAGCTGATGACTCGAAGATGCGGAAGGGGGTAGACCCTGTGCATCGCGCTGAAGCGCTCCCACGTCAGGGAACGATTGTTGCGACGGCTCAGCCACTTCTTCCAGATCCTCTTCGTCCAGCTTCGGACCGCTGTCAGAGCCTGACTGTTCCCGGTCACTCCGAAGTAGTTCGCGTGACCTCGCAGCTTCGCCGACAGCACCCTGTGCTGGTCTCTAACTGGTCGGTGCCGATTCTCTCGACACCACTCCGACAGCCCCCGCAACGTCCGACTCATTCGTGTTGGCGAGGTCTTCTTTTTGATGACCCAGTACCCGCTCCGCGACTTCGCCCAGTAGTGCCGGAAACCAAGAAAATCGAAACAGCCTGGGCCGGCCGCCCCGGCTCTTGGTTTCCGAAACTCCACCAGCCTCGTCTTTTCCGGATGCAGGCGCAGCCCGTACTTCCCAAATCGCTTCGGGAGTACTGACAGCACCTTCCGGGCGTCCGCCTCCTCTCGAAAGAGGATCACGAAGTCGTCCGCATAACGAATGAGCTTTGCCTCGCTGCGCAGCCTCGGGACCACCTCTTGAGCGAACCATCGGTCCAGCACTTCGTGCAGATAGATGTTCGCCAGTAATGGCGAGATGACCCCTCCTTGCGGTGTTCCGGTCTCCGTGCGCGTTACCTTGCCTTCCTCCAGTACCCCCGCTTTCAGCCACTTGCCTACGAGACGGCCCAGCACTCCGTCACTCACCCGCTGGCGAAACATCTCACGCAGCTGCGTATGGTCGACTGCATCGAAGAATCCCTCGATGTCTCCTTCCAACACCCAGCCGCCACCCATTCGGCTCAGTCCTTCCCGGAGCGCGTGCAACGCGTCATGCGCGCTGCGCTTCGGGCGGAACCCGTACGAGTCGGAGATGAACTCCTCCTCGTAGATCGGTGTCAGGAGCATCGACACCGCTCGCTGAAGGATCTTGTCCTCCACCGTCGGGATCCCGATCGGTCGGGTCCGGCGGCCATCTCCTTTCGGAATATGCACTCGCCGAACCGCTGGCGCTCGATAGTTCCCCGACTTCGCCCGACCAAGCAGCGCCTCCAGATTGTCCTCCAGATGCTCTGCATAGTCCGACATCGTCCGCCCATCGACCCCCACCGCTCCGTCCTTCCGCGTCTTGCGGTATGCCTCCAAAAGGAGCTCCGCGTCGAGGTGGTGCGACAATGAGTACATTGCCGTCGTCTGATGTTTCCTCGCCAGCTCGGCTATCTTGGCGAGTCTTGTTGAGATGCTTTCCGAGGTTCGGGTCCTCGCCATCTTGCTTTCTCCAAGTTCTCTTCCTCGGCTCGCCCTTCCCTCCATCGGGTCGCTTCGGTCTCGCTTCCCCGACTTCACCGGTACTATGGCTCGCTCTGACTTCCATGCGCCCTTCCCGCCTGCTTCGGTCGTCCCTCGCTCGGCGGTACCCCGCAGGGAGGCTCATGGATCTCCCAGGTTCCTGGGGGATCGGTCCGTGCACATGCCCCGCTCTCAGACCCCGGCAGGTCCTCCGCGCCGGGCCAAACTGACGCGTCGGTGCTGCCTTCCGCCAAACATACGGCGTCGGCACCTGCAATTGAACTTTCGAGGCTCCATCACGCGGCCTATGCACACGCTGTCTACGCTTCGCAGCGCCGGTTGCCCGACGACCACGCAAGACTCGCTTCTCAGGGGGTGGCCAGCCTTTCCCGGGTGAGATCCGTTGCCTCACTCGATCCCAATTGTGATTTCAGGCTTACATCTTCACCCTCCTTCATCACCAAGCTTTCCTGGCGCACATGTT
>CAYTRQ010000762.1:0-1890 GCA_964440025.1 uncultured Polyangiaceae bacterium
GCAATCCAAGCCCATGACCAAACTTGACCAAAAGAAGCCGGCCGAAAGCCAGCCAGGCCCCGACGATCGCAGTGCTGGGTCGAACTTCATTGCAGAAATCATCGATACCGACCTAGCGGCCGGAAATCACGGAGGGAGACTACAAACCCGCTTTCCCCCCGAGCCCAATGGCTATCTCCATATCGGCCACGCCAAAGCCATCTGCCTCAACTTCACAATGGCCGAAAAGGCCCCGCAAGGTCGTTGCAACCTACGTTTGGACGACACCAATCCCATCGCGGAAGACGAGCTCTTCACCAAGTCCATCGAAGAGGACGTGCGCTGGCTGGGTTTCGATCCCGGAGATAGAATTTTCTACGCTTCGGACTACTTCGAAAAGCTCTACGAGTTCGCGCTCAGGCTGATCGACCGAGGACTCGCCTACGTCGATAGCCAAACTCCCGAGGAGATCCGGGAAAACCGTGGCAACTACCATCAAATTGGAAAAGACAGCCCCTATCGAAATAGGAGCCCCGAAGAAAACCGCGAATTGCTGGCGGCCATGCGCGAGGGGAAGTTCGAGGAGGGCTCGTGCGTGCTGCGGGCAAAAACGCAGATGGACCACAAAAATGTACTGATGCGGGACCCGTTGATCTATCGGATCAGGAAGGCAAGCCACCACCGTACGGGAGACCGCTGGTGCATTTATCCCATGTACGATTTTGCGCACCCGCTGAGTGATGCCATCGAAGGGGTTACCCATTCTCTGTGTACCCTCGAATTCGAATCCCATCGCCCCCTCTACGATTGGTTCATCGCGCAGGTCGGCGGGTTCGACCCCGTCCCACGACAAATCGAGTTCGCTCGATTGCAGCTCGGCTATACCGTGCTGTCCAAGCGCAAGCTGACGCAACTTGTCGAGGAGAAATACGTTCACGGTTGGGACGACCCTCGTATGCCAACCATCGCTGGCATGCGGCGCCGAGGCTATCTCCCGAAGTCATTGCGTGCATTCTGTGAAAGGATCGGCGTCGCCAAAAAGGACAGTCGGGTCGACGTCTCCTTGTTGGAACATCGGCTCCGGGAGGATCTCAACGCACACGCCAACCGCACGATGGCAGTGCTCGCTCCCCTCAAAGTGACCCTCACGAACTTCCCCGAGCAAGAGGCTATGGAATTTTCCGTACCAATACACCCGGAGTTTCCTGAACGAGGCGAGCGAACCATCACCCTCACCCGAGAAATCTTCGTGGAGCAGGAGGACTTCAAGGAAGAGGCCCCCAAAAAATGGTTCAGGCTGTCACCCGGCCGAGAAGTCCGCTTACGCGGAGCTTGTCTCATTCAATGTGAACGCTCCATCTATGACGAGGACGGTACCTTGGTCGAGCTCGTTTGTACCTGGGACCCTGAATCCAAAGGTGGAGCTGCCCCGGACGGTCGAAAGGTACGAGGTACACTCCACTGGATCAGCGAGGTCGACTGCGTTCCCGCCGAAGTGAGGCTCTATGATCGGCTTTTTACAGAAGAAGATCCCGAAGGACACGAGGGGACGAGCTTCACCGATTTCTTCAACGAACAATCCGAAGAAGTGGTCACGACGGCGCTGGTGCACCGAGATCTTAGCCAAGCAAAGGAAGGAACACGCGTGCAGTTCGAACGAACGGGTTACTTTTGCGTCGATCGAGACAGCACTCCATCGCGTCCGGTCTTGAATCGCACCATCGGTCTCCGAGACAGCTGGGCGAAATTGGCCAAGAAGGTCTAAAACGCCAGCAAAACTCTGGAAAGGCCTCGCCGATACTCGCCTCACCCTTTCCCCGGTGAGCGTCGGCGAGGGTCTTCGAGGTTGTGTGCTGGAGTTCTAGTGCTGCGACCACATAAAAGTGGTCGGTAGGGAGACCACTTTTCTCT
>CAYTRQ010000763.1:0-1885 GCA_964440025.1 uncultured Polyangiaceae bacterium
GAAAACTGCCATGTACGTTGGGAGTTCGAGGGTGATCGTGCGGAAATGTCCGCGCAAGCCACATCGGTAGCGATTGATGATGATCGCTACGAAACCAACAAGCTGCGCTACCTGCTGCCGCCCACTGCGGGCCCCGACGCGCTAGCACTGGCGGAGAAGATAAGAACTCTCTCCTACATCGCGGCCGAACGTGTGGGCCCCAGAGAAGTGTACCCTCTCCAAGACCGCCAAGCCGCCGGTGTCGTCGGTCGAACGGGGGAGAATGCGGCTGGGGTTCTGCACTGGGCTCGAGATGACAGGGTCCTTGAAGATCTTTTGGTTCAAGGGACACCACCAACTCTGTTGCGCCAGGTCGAGGCGACAATGAACCAGTTTTTTCCTGGTTGCGGTGTGGATGTGCAGCAGATCTCCAACGCCAACGCCGTCACGCTGGGCCTTCGCACGGACCCCTCAACCGACTTTCACCGTCCGATCCACGTCGGCTTTGGCCTTACACAAGTGTTCCCCATCGTCGTGGCTGCGCTGTCAGCAAAAACGGGTGACATGCTCTTGGTCGAGAACCCAGAGGTTCATCTTCATCCGGCAGGCCAAGGTCTCATGGGAGGGTTCTTGGCACGCGTCGCCAATGCCGGGGTGCAGGTCATCGTCGAGACGCATAGCGACCATATTTTGAACGGCGTACGTCGCTCCGTAAAGGCCGGTGGACTTCCTGCGGAGAGCACGCAACTTCACTTTTTCCGGGCTCGAGATCAAGTCGCGTCACAAGTAGTCAGCCCCGTTCTGGACGCACAGGGAAATATCGATCACTGGCCCGAAGGATTCTTCGATCAGTTCGACAAGGACATGAACCATTTCGCCGGGTGGGACAGCTAAGAAGTGCATCTTCTCGTCAACGACAAGTCCTTGCACGGACAGTTCAACGGACCAGACGGCTTTAGGTCGGCGCTCCGGGAGCTGATGAGGGCTCGTACCACTGCACGGCGATACGGACGAGAGCTTTACTGCCATCGAGCGTTGGGCGAACGCCCTGCAGGAAGCGATGTGGTTCTGCGACAAGCTGTTCACAAATGGCTTTCTCGCGACGAACAACGTGCGGTCTTGAGCTGGATTCAACGGCAGGGGCCCTTCTGGGAGGACTTTCGCGCGCACGATGGGAGCGAGTGGTTTGAATGCAAGAGCGAGGTCGTGACGGATTCAGCAGTCGCGGAAGCTGCCTGGTCCTGCCTCCAAACTGACCATCGAGCGCTATTTAGCGTCGTTCCATCCACGTGGAACTATACGCCGGTAAGAGTCCGATGGGTCTTCGAGACAGGGGGTGAGGTGTCGTCATCAAGGGACGTCGATGTCGACAACTATTGGACTTGCTCGGCCCTGGAACGTGAGTTGGAGGCATCGCCATCTCCCATCGGTTCGTGGGATGATCTTGCGGCAGTCGTCAGCAGATTCGAACGGCTAACTTTTCTCGATGACGCGTTCGGAGCGCTTCAAGGTCACCCGTTTTCGCGAGCCGCTGCGGAACGGATCCTTTTTCTACTCAAGACCCTCGACAAACTGAAAGGCTGCTTCGATTCGAGCGGGAACCGCACGTCAGAAGGACATGAACTCTATCAGAATTTCTTCACGGGCCAGCGGGGTGGTGGCGGTCGGGGAGCGCTCTTCACCGATTCGTCAGACTCAGAAAAGAATCAGTTCCGCAAAGAACTTACGTTCTCTCACCCATCGAACGCCCAGGAAACATTGTTTTGTCCTTGGCACGGCAAGGTTCAAACACCCCAGTTGCGTGTTCACTTCTCCTACCCCATCCAAGCGGACGAGGAGCTCTATATCGTGTACATAGGGCCCATAATCACAAAAACCTGAGTCGAAATGCGCTTCGCCGCGATCC
>CAYTRQ010000764.1:0-1859 GCA_964440025.1 uncultured Polyangiaceae bacterium
CTCATCCAGGCGGCGTTCCACCAGCGACGCCGGTAGCCGCAGGACGGCGTAGCCTGCCCGCCGCAGCGCCGCATCGCGGCGGGCATCCGCGGCGAGACGGTCCGCACGGTAGGCGTCACCATCGACCTCAATGACCAGGCCGGCAGCTGGGGCCATGAAATCAACGATGAATGAGCCAAGGACGACCTGACGCCGAAACGCGACCCCGAGCCACCCCGCGCGATTCCAACCATCGGCGCACCTGTCCGACACACGAAAGGCAAAATTCCACCAACCCCCTCCTCTTTCCACCAGCGTGAAGTATGAACTCATTCTCTGGTCCGCCGGACCTTGGCGCGAGGTTGCGAGATATGACGATCCGGCTACAGGCAACCTCGCACGCGTTCTTGAACGACTCCGCAGAGCTCTCATATGGATGCGAGCTGGCGAAGCGCACGGTCCGTGATCTAGCGCAAGAACTAGGCGGCGAAACCACGAGCCGCCTACTGCAGTCCGTTGATCGCTGCTTGGATACGGATGCTTTTGTTGCATGCTTCTCAAAGACCCGGATGTTCTTTCCCAGTGGCGCGCGTATGCTGACGGTGGACGGGGCTACTGTCTTGGCTTGCGGGCCAAGGAACGACTTCAAGGTGGCGGTGAAGGCGACACATTCTGGAGCAACCAGCTGCTCAAGTGTGTCTACGGACAAGAATGCATAGTAGCCGAGACACGCTCCAAAGTTCTCCGCCGGGTCGAGCTCGCAAACATGGAGCCTAACCCCGAGGCGAGGACAAGTTCGCTCATCGATGGCGCCTCCTCCATCGTTCATGATTGTGCTCTCGCAGCAAAGCACGAACACTTCAGGGAGGAGAAAGAATGGCGGCTTCTGGTCACCGTTCCCCCCAGCAGGCTTCAGTATCGAACCAGCACGAGAGGTATCACACCGTTCATTCTGACAGAATCACTTGAACTCGTTGAGGTCTGGACGGGCCCAGGAGCAGCGAGAACTCCGGCTCTCGCCGTACGAGTCGTCAGCGACCTCCTTCGAACCCATGGGCTGACTTCCACCTCCGTTGAGTCATGGACGACCAGCTTCGATCCGTCACGTTAGCTTCGGCTCATGTCCTTAGACGACCGGAGACTCCTAATTCGACAGGAACGTTGAGAGATGCCTCTGGTCCGCCCAACGTATCAACGCTCGGCTGCCGCAACAAACCTCGACCCAGTACCCAGACCGGGCCCCTTCCTTGAACAAGGAATGAACAAAGGCCCGAGCGATAGCGCCGGCACCAAAGCAGCAACCCACCTGTCTGCGGACAGCCCGCAGCGTTTGTTAGCTGGCGAGGGGGCCTTCAGCTTGCGACAAGACGGCTTTTTAGCCAACGCTCAAGCGAAGTCTGTGATTCCTGGGACGGTAGCCCGAGCAAGAGACTGTCCACGCTGATATCCTCGTCGACATCGGACCAATGGATGCCTTCACCCCGTCCGATCAGACGCCAGTTGCCGCGTTCCGCCGGGGTCCCAGCTGCTAGTCGCGGGAACCAATCGATCGGCACGGTGATCGTGCGACCGTCGACGAGTTCCACGCTGAGCGTGCTATCGCTAACATCGACCTGGGCCGCGCACGGCTTTCTCGCGTCAATTGGTGAAGTAGTCATCCCAGGACCTCAGCAGAGCTTCTGCGTTCTCGTTGATTGTAGCCGCAATCCTTCGGATTTCCACGGCGCCGAATCCGCCGCTCTCTTGCAGCCGTACCGGCTTGAGCCAGAACTTCGCGGTGCACGCGTCGCGTTCGACATGGACGTGTGGCGGCTCGCCCGCGTCGCCGGAGTAGAAGAAGAAGCGGTACGGGCCGCTGCGCAGAACCGTCGGCATCGCGA
>CAYTRQ010000765.1:0-1854 GCA_964440025.1 uncultured Polyangiaceae bacterium
GGCCTTGGCAGGAGCGGTTTGGGTCACTTGAGTTTCCTCGAGAACTCCATCTAGTGTCTTCAGCACGCGTGTGAGAAGTTCGCGATGCTTCGCTTCCAGTTCACTGCGACGTTTGCGTTCCTCTTCGAGGTCGTGGGCCAGCGTGATGGCTGCCAGAACCAGCGATTGCGGAGAAGGCTCACGCCCCTGAGGGGTCACGTTCTCCAGCGCTTCCTCGACCATGTTGGCGAGGTGGTGGAGTTCATCCTGGGCGGCCGAAGTCACGACTCGATAGGTCTGTCCTGCGACTTTCAGCTGTACCGCGGCCTCGGCCATCACGGCCAACCTATCACTGGCTTTGGCGCATGGAAATCGGCATTTTCGGCGTTGGGGAGAAAAAATGGGCGATTTTGCGCTCAATCGTTGCCGGAGGGACGAAGGCCGAGGGCCCGCGCCTTTTTGTAGAGGTGGCTGCGTTCCATGCCGAGCGCCCGAGCCGCTTTGGTCATCTGGCCCCCGCTCTCGTCAAGGGCCTCGCTCAGGATCGAGGCTTCCGCTTCCTCCACCAGCTGCTTGAAGGTTGCTCCTGGTCGGTACAGCCCGGTGGTAGCTCCGGAAGGCGCCGAGTGGCCAGCAGAGCGCAGCACGAAGTCCTTTTCGATGCGATCCTCAGGGGAAAGAATGACGAGCCGTTCAATGAGATTGCGCAGTTCCCGAACGTTACCCGGGTAGGGGAGGCTGCTGATCAGAGCAAGTGCTTCGTCACTGAGCTGGGCTTGAGGACGGCCGCTGCGCTGACGGGCCCAATCCAAAAATTGCGAGGCCAGTAGTGGAATGTCGTCCTTTCGCTCTCGGAGTGGTGGAACTTCAATCACGAGAACATTGAGCCGGTCGAGTAGATCGGCGCGAAAGCGACCTTCTGCGACTTCGTTTGGCAGTTCTTTATTAGTAGCTGCCACGACCCTGACATCGATCTCGATGAGCTGACTTCCTCCAACCCGTTCGAGTTCCTGCTCTTGCAGGACGCGGAGTAGCTTGGCCTGCATGGCAAGCGGCATGTCTCCGATTTCGTCGAGAAAGAGCGTGCCCCGGTGGGCGCGTTCGAACTTGCCGATGCGTTTTTTCGTGGCGCCGGTGAATGCGCCGGCCTCGTGCCCGAACAACTCGCTTTCAATCAGGTTCTCTGGCACGGCTGCGCAGTTGAGTTTTTCGAGCGAAGCTTTGGCTCGTGGGGAGGAGTCGTGGATGGCGCGGGCCACGAGCTCTTTCCCTGTCCCTCGTTCGCCCGTAACCAAAATGCTGGCGGAGGAGCGCGCGGCGCGTGCTACCAGATCTCGCAACTGGGTCATCTTTGCGGACTGTCCTTGGAGCTCTTGGAGTTCGCCGCTCTGTGCCTTCAGCTCAGAAGCCTCGAGTTCGGCTCGCAGCAGTCGCAGGCTATTGTGGAGAGTGGTGAGCAAACGTTCAGTCGAGACGGGCTTTTCCAGGAAATCGACGGCTCCGCGCTTGGTCGCTTCGACTGCAACCTCGATGGTGGCTTGCCCGCTCATCATGATGCAGACGATCGCGGGCTCGCTTTCCTTGAGCGCGGCGAGAAGGTCCACGCCGCTGCCGTCGGGGAGGGAAACGTCGAGAAGTGCCGCATCGTAGCTTTCCTTTTCGGCCTTTTTCTTAGCGAGAGTCAGATCGCCAGCGACGTCGACCAGATAGCCTTCCACGGAGAGAGCCATTTTGAGCGATGACAGGACACCGGGTTCGTCATCGACCACGAGAATACGGGGCTGCAGGGTCACGGGGTTAAGCTAGTGCCTCGGCAACATAGTTTCGAGCGGTTTCGAAGCCCTCCCAGAAGTGGGTGAGGTCGGCTTCGAAACC
>CAYTRQ010000766.1:0-1852 GCA_964440025.1 uncultured Polyangiaceae bacterium
ACTTCTGGGAGGGCTTCGAAACCGCTCGAAACGTGAGTTGCCGAGGCACTAGGATCTCATCCTTTGGTGGGCAAACGAGGGACAATACCGAAAGGGTGTTTTGCTGGTCGGCCTCCTGATCGGCGCTGCGGGTCAGGTCGAACCGCCGAGGCGCGGCAGGGGCTTTCGAGGCGATGCGCTGGCATTCTTCGGGCAAGAACCTTTCCAGAACCATCAAAACATTGAATAACTTCTCACCTGAGGCGGCGCATCGTCCCCGTCGATGTCGTCTCAAAGGGCTGCTCCCTAGCTAGTTCGCATCCACAAAAGGATGCGAACCAACAAGCAACAAAGCGTTCGACGGCAAAAAATGGGCAAAAAACGGAGTCGCCCGCCCTCGCCCCGAAGGGGCGGGCGACGAAGTGGCCATTTCGCGCCGCGAACTAGCTAGAGCGTCGATCAGTTTGCCACAAAGAGCTCCTGAGAACGCCCCGACCCTCTTGCGAGGGGGCGTTTCTCGCCCGCTCTGCTTCCGCTTGCTGCACGAAATCGACCCTCTCGTTTCCCTTGGGTCCAGGCGACCGGTCAAACCGGTCGCCGCTCTAGGGGACCTCTGTTAGGCTGACGCCATGACAGTCCCTCACCGCAATCTCCTCAGCCACTCCAGCGTTGCCTTGGCCGTGTCCCTGATCCTGAGCGCCTGTAGCGAGGGGGGCGGTCCCGCGGGAAACGCCGGCGGAACGGCGAGTGGTGGCACCACAGGAGGCCAGACGGGAACTGGCGCCCAAGCCTCGACGGGCGCTCACTTCTCGACCGGAGGCCACGAGAGCGGCGGCAATCAAAGCGGAGGCAAGGCCGGTCAGACGGGAGGAAGCTCGTCGGGTGGTGCTAGCGGGGGCACGTTCCCTCGCGGCGGCAATCAAAGCGGAGGAGCGGCCACCGGAGGCGCCTCTGGTGGTCATGACACAGGTGGATCGAGCGGTGGGATGCCCGGTTCCGGTGGGACCTCGAATGGTGAGTGCACTCGCTCCCTCCTGGATGACACCCTCGACGACTACTTCTCCGCCCTGAGCGCAGGTGACCCCTCGACCCTGCCGCTCGCACCTGACGTCAAGTTCACCGAAAACGCCCAAGAGACCACCATCGGGAGCACCGACTTTTGGATGAATGCTGGGGAAGCCAAGTACTCGCAGCGAGCCCTGGATACGGTCGAATGCACAGCCGCCGCACAGGCCGTCATCCCCGAGGGCACGACCGACCTTCCCATTGGGATCCGCATCAAGATGGACGGCACCAATATCACCGAGGTGGAAACGATTGTCGTGCGGCAAGGCGACTACACAGCAGATTTTGCTGTGGACAACGATCCCGATGCCATCATCGCGATAGCGAGCGACATCGGTTGGCACGACGTCGTCCCTGAAGACGAGCGCGCCACACGAGAAGAACTGCTCGCCTGGGTCGACAAGTATTTCCGCATGTTCCCGTCAGGCGTGTGCAACGTGACCTCCGAATGCAAGCGCCTGGAAAACGGTGGCGGCAACTACGACTGCAGCGGCCTTGGCGCAACGTGCAGTTCCGGAGATCCGGGCCCCGACGACGCCGTGTTCGAGCCACGACTCCTCTTGGCTGACGTCGAACGCGGGATCGCAGTCGGCTTCACGATCTTCGACTACATGACGACCGGCCATCTGGATATGCACATGATCAAGATGGCCGGTGGTGAAGTCCACGCGGTTCAAGCCATCTTGCGCGATACCGGCGGCGAGTCCGGCTGGGAGTAGGCTCTCCCACTCTAGGAAGCTGGGAAAAAGGGTCGAGCGATCATCCTTTACCTTGTAGAGCTAGTGCTGCGACCACATAAAAGTGGTCG
>CAYTRQ010000767.1:0-1851 GCA_964440025.1 uncultured Polyangiaceae bacterium
AGAGAAAAGTGGTCTCCCTACCGACCACTTTTATGTGGTCGCAGCACTAGGACGCATTCATTGAGTGACTGCGTTTGCGACGGCGTGCCTCCTCCGCTCGCGCCGTCGCTCCCGCGATTTCCGCGCCGTCGAGAAGCGTGATGACTTCTTCGGCGAGGTCGTCGACGACACCCACGAAACTATGGCGGTCTTTGACTGCAACATAGTCGATGTCATCGGGATGAATTCCCTGCCGTTCGAGGTACTTCGCAATGCTCGCTGGCTTGACACCGTCGTTGCGTCCCAGACTGACGAAGATGCGGGCGGTGCCGACTGGGGAGTCGAGTTCTTTCGCCTGGTGGGGCACGTCGCCCGTCGAGGCCGAGGAGTCTCGGGTCTCGGGATCGGCGGACTTCGTTTTCGGGCCCTTTGGTTTGGTCTTGGGGCCCTTGGAGGAGGCCGGGGCGCCGGTTGAAAAAGAACGTTCCTTTTCATGGCTTTCGGGCTCATCCATCAGTTCGTCGACGTTCCCCCCAAGGATCTCCGCCGCGCTGACGACTTCCATCGAGGAATGACTCTTTTCTACGGCGGAAGCTGGAAGGCTGTGGTCGCGTTGCCGAGCGGAGGAACGGCTCCCTTCCGCTGGAGAAACTGGGGGGCTCTGGTCGCGCTGCCGAGCGGCGGAATCTTCCTCGCTGCCTCCGTTGTTGGCAGCGATTTCCGCCTGGCCCAGGCGTTCCTTCTTGTCTCCCTTTTTCTTTTTCTCGGGCTTCTTTTTCTTGTCCCGTTTTTTCTTGTCTTTGTCTTTTTTGCCGTTCTGAGTTTCTTTTTGCTCTTCGGTAGAACGCGGCCGTTGGTCTGCGGAGCCAGTGGCGGTTGGTGAGACGTCTCGAC
Organism: uncultured Polyangiaceae bacterium; assembly: GCA_964440025.1. Lineage (GTDB taxonomy): Bacteria > Myxococcota_A > Polyangia > Polyangiales > Polyangiaceae > NIC37A-2. Next base: position 874 of record CAYTRQ010000767.1, read on the forward strand.
GCTTCTGTGCTGCTGCCTCGGCGGCCTGGGGCCGGGCCCCAAGATGGTCGCGCAGGAGCCCGGCCACGATGGATTCGCAGTGCGGGCTGTGGAGGATGCGTCTCGCCAGGCTCAAGTCATCCGGACGGGCAGGGGGAGGGAACGCCTTCGACAGGAAGTCCACCAAGTCCGCTTCCTTCCGAGTTTGCAGCTCTCGTGCACTGGGAAGCTCGCGCTCGATGGGGAAGATTTTGTAAGTCAGTCGAAGCATGTAGAGGTTGCCCACGTCTTGAGGGGCAACCAAGCTCAAGGCCGTCCCGGTGCGACCCGCTCGACCGGTGCGACCGGTGCGGTGGACGTAGTTCTCCGTGGATTCGGGGAAGTCGGCGTTGATGACATGTGTTAGATGTGAAATATCAATGCCGCGGGCTGCTACGTCGGTGGCCACCAAGAACCTGAGCTGTCCTTCGCGCGTGGCTGCCATCACCTTCTCTCGATCGGATTGTGAAAGGTCGGCGTTGAGCCAGTCTGCAGCGTACCCGCTCCTTTGCAGCGCGCCGGCGATCCTCTTGGTCTGCTCGCGGGTGTTGCAGAATACGATGGCGCTTTCGGGATTTTCGACTTCGATGAGTTGAACGATCTCTTCCGACTTGGCGCCGCGGCTGCGATAGGCATAATGATCGATCGATAGTGCCCCGATATGGTCGCCGCTGAGTGTGATGAATTGAGGGTTGTGAAGTCGCGTTTCTGCGATTCGGCGAACGTCGGGGGGTAGTGTGGCGCTGAAGAGCAGCGTTTGGTGCTGTTCCGGAAGTTGCTCCATGATGCGGGTGATCTGCGGCAGAAATCCCATGGAGAGCATTTCGTCGCTTTCGTCGAGCACGAGCATCTGAAACGTTTCGGGCCGGAGGGTGCCTCTCTCGAGATGATCGAGGACCCGGCCCGGGGTTCCGGCGATCACGTGGACGCCCGAGCGAATCGCGTCGATCTGTGGCTGCA
>CAYTRQ010000768.1:0-1844 GCA_964440025.1 uncultured Polyangiaceae bacterium
ACGCTCAGAGGCCCTTCGGGCTCTTCCAAAGCCCGGAGACGGGTCACCAGGGGCCACGAGTCCTGCAAAGGAACGACATCGTCGGCTCCCCAGTTCAAAGCGGCAGCGAAACTCAGACCAGTCAATTCTTCCTGTGCCGCCACCAGGACCGGAAGGCGAGCGAGTGATTCGTTTTCACGGAGCTTGACCAATAGCTCCAAATCGCTTTCGTGGACCAGAACGGCGCTTCCCCACTCGATCTTTGGAAAGCTCACCTGAGCTTGAAGGGCGGGAACCAGTTCAAAGCGAGCCGACTCAGCGGCCGATTCGGCCACCGCAAGCTCGTTTTTCCGAAACGATCCGATGGCAAGCAACTTGCGCATAAGAAGAGACTACGCCGGACGGGAGACAGCGTCAGTAGGTAGGATCTGATCGAGGCCGGCTCCTGTCTCACCAAGTGGGGAAAGGAAGGCGCGGGTGTGTGGGGTCGAGTTGGGGTGCTCGGAGCTCTCCCGTTCATTCGAACTCAAGGCGCCAGCGAACGTCGCCGCCGATGTTGCCGACCGTTGTCGAGCCGGAGCTTTGGGCGTTGTCATAGCTTCCTTCGACCGAAAGATTTCCCGTTGCTCGATACTCGACGTTGGAACGTACCTCGCTCGTGTCGCTGAGACTGGTCGTGACCGAAGCGCGAATGCGCTCGCTGAGACGCTTGCCGATGGTGACCGTGGGCTCCGTCCGACCGCTCCGGGAGGAGTAGGTACTGCCAAAGCGGAATTCGTCGATAGGAACCGTCTCGGTGACCGCGCTTTCTGCCCCTGAGAGCGAGCCCAGGGCTTCCAGAGCGACGGATGAACCCACCCCTTGACTGCGTGATTGGTTGAGCTCGGTGCGGGTGAGGCCGACCGCGAGCAGAAGGAAGATATCGTCCTGGGCGAGCGGGGGATTACTGCTGAGATCGACCTGGAGATTCTCGGGGGGCCCATAGGCATGCAAAAGGATGCGCCAGTTGCCAGCAACCGGGGCTCCGCTGGTTGTCGTCGCCGAGGTGTTGGCGACTCCCGAGGTGGAATTCCGGTCTTCATAGCGGCGGAACTCGGTGACGGCAGAGACGTCGACCTCGGGCCTGAGCCGCGTGGGGTCGTTGAACCGGACCAGGCCGGTTTGAATTTCGAACTCATGATCGCGAAGGAAGATGCGTCCGCCGGAGGGGATCTCCACGTTTCCCACTACCCCGAAGCGCTGGTTCGTTCCGGTGATGCGAAGTCCCTGAGGATCGAGCACGAGCGTGGCGTCCACCAAATCGTTCTCCACGAGCAGGGGCCTCTGTGCGCGCAGCAAGATGTCGAGCTCGACGAGGTCGTCTTCTTCATCGTACGAGCCGATCTGGCTTTTCTTGCCACGCGCCGTGAGTGCTCCGATGTCAGCCGTGACGTTCATGGAGCGCTCGTAGGAAGCGCGGAGAAGAGTGACCGTGCCACTGAGGCGGGGCAGCTCCTCATCTCGTTCGGGAACTGCAAGCAGTAGATCCGAGTTGAACGTCACCCGCGCGTCTTGATTCAAAGGAAGGGACACGTTTTGCGTGGCGATGGAAAGCTCTGCGTTGCCCAACTGGCCGCGCACGAGCGGCGCGTGACCTCGCAGGATCAGCTGCCCACCTCCCCAACGCGCCGAGCCTTCAGCGAGTTGGAGCCCCTTTCGGTTCACGTCGATCTTCAAGTCCAAATCCGTGATTGGAGTGGGGACGGCCGAGAGATTGAGCCGCCCCTCATCGACGTCGATGCTTCCCGAAAGTAGGGGTGCAGACCATTGACCTTGGGCACGAAAGTGAGCCGAAAGCCTTCCCTCGGCGTGCTTCACTCCCGGAA
>CAYTRQ010000769.1:0-1841 GCA_964440025.1 uncultured Polyangiaceae bacterium
GGCATCACGTCTTCGAGCGTGATGCTGAACCGATTCGCGATGAGGTGACCCGTGCGCAGTTTGTTTTTGTGGCGAGCGGTGCGAAGCGTCCGCATGCCCGGGGGCAGATCCTCATCACGAGGGAGTTTTGCGCCGGGGGGAAGGGAGAACCATTGCCGAGTGATGGCTTGTCGGTCCTTCATCCCGGCAAAACCGACGTCCCTTGGTGGGACGTGAGCCGCCCGAGCCAGCGCGCGGGCGACATCGCTGGTATTGAGAAGTCTTTTTTCGACCAACAAAAATAGGTGTTCGCCTTCCCCGGACGGTTGATAGGCCGGGACTTCCTCCACGACGAAGTGCTCGGGATCCGCACCGATGCGCCCGCCGACGGGATCCCAAGAGGAGAGAGAAAGCGGAGGTTCGAAGGGCTGAGACAAGGCGAATGGCCGCTTGCGAAATGGGAGGAGGAGCTCGCCCGTGAGTTCAGAGAGCGGCCAACAGAGCCGCTTCGACTTCCTGAGTGGATGCGTTGCCGCCAAGATCCTTCGAGAGCACGCCACGGTCGAGCACGGCAGCGACGGCAGACTCGATGGCTTTTGCTTCTTTCTCGAGGTCGAGGCTGTGCCTCACGAGCATGGCGGCGCTCAGCACGGTACCCAGAGGATTGGCGATCCCTTGTCCGGCGATGTCCGGAGCCGAACCGTGGATGGGCTCGTAGAGGCCCATGCGTCCCTCGCCGAGGGAGGCGCTGGGCAACATGCCGAGGGAGCCGGTGAGAACCGCGGCTTCGTCGGAGAGGATGTCACCAAACATATTTTCGGTCACGATGACATCGAAGCTGCTCGGATTGGTGACCAAGCGCATGGCGCAGGAGTCGACGAGTTGGTGTTCGATGAGGACGCCTGAAGTGTCTTTTTCCGCAATTTCGCTGGCCACCGAGCGCCAGAGTCGGGACGAAGCGAGCACATTGGCTTTGTCTACGCTAGTGACCTTTTTGCGTCGTCCAGCCGCGATCCGAAACGCGAGCTCGACCACACGGCGGATTTCTCGGCCCGTGTAGGCCATGGTGTCGAAGGCGCTTGCCTCGTCGCCGGATCCGTCGGGCTCCTTGCGCTCGCCGAAGTAGACTCCTCCGGTGAGCTCTCGCACACAGAGAAGGTCGACACCTTCGACCAGCTCTCTTTTCAGAGGAGATGCGCCGAGCAGCTGAGAGTAGCCGCGCACCGGACGCAGATTCGCGAAGAGCCCGAGTTCCTTGCGGATTTTCAGAAGGCCCTGTTCGGGACGCACCTGGGCACTGGGGTTGTCCCATCGGGGGCCTCCCACGGCGCCGAGAAGCACAGCGTCGGCGTTTTTGCAGGCATCCAGGGTGGCTCGAGGAAGGGGGGCGCCCACCGAGTCGATGGCGATGCCGCCAATGAGCTGCTCATTGAAGGAAAAATTGTGTCCAAACTTCTTGGCCGTAGCTCCCAAGATTTTGCAGGCGACCTGGGTGATCTCCGGGCCAATTCCGTCTCCCGGCAGAACGACGAGCTGAGCTTCCATAGCGAGCGGCACATATCAGAGGGGCCCGAGGAGAGCCAGAGCGGGCCGTTGATGTCCGCCGGGCCCGCGTCGACGTCTCCCTTGTCGGCCTCAAACGTCCCACTCGTCGACCCTCGAGGGGACGACTTTCGAAAAAAATCGCAAGTCCGGGGGGCCCCGAAGCGGACCGTTTCAGTTACCCTCGAGCCGTGTCCGTTCTCATGTCTCAAGCGCTCCGCACGAAGCTTGGCAAGGTCCTCGGCAGTAGTGTCAAGAGTATTGCCCCCGCCTCGGGTGGTGACATCAACGATGCCTATCGGGTGGGGCTCGAAGATGGC
>CAYTRQ010000770.1:0-1828 GCA_964440025.1 uncultured Polyangiaceae bacterium
TCCGCTCGGCAGCGCCGATAAGGCGCCTTATCGGCGCTGGCCCTGCGGCACGGGCGGTGCAAATCAAAGCAGCCAACCAACTCAGAAGCACCGCCCCCGCCTCCGGGCGCCCCTCGCTCTCGCTTTTACATAATCGAGGATTATGTAGAACTTTTCCGCGCAGCGAAGCTCACCAGGCTGAACTCAACCGAGCCTCTCGACTGCAACTGCCCGACCCAAACGTAAGCCCGAACGACGGCTCCCCGCCCGCCCCCAGACTGAGTGCCCGCCGCGGGCCCCTCCTCGGACCTCCCGCGGCGGGAAAAGCGTCAAATCCCAGACGAGTGAGCCCGAAGGAAATCATGCTAGAATCAGTGACAATGCAGGCGAGAAAAGCCCGGATCCACAACGGCCAATTGGTCTTCGACCCACCTCTGAATCTGCCCGAGGGGCACGAGGTAGAGGTGCATTTCGATGAGCCCGAGATGAGCGACGAGGAGCGTGAAGAGCTCCATGCGTCGATTCTCCGCGGGATCGCCGATGGCGAGGCCGGCCGCGAGATGGATGCGGAAGAGTTTCATCGTCGGCTGGCGTCCGAGCCGTGAAGGTCCGCTACACCGCCGAGTCGCAGGCTCTGGTCCGCAAGGAGCGAAGTCGGTGGCGGAAGTATCGAGACAGCAAGGGGCTCTTCGATGAGGAGCTTGAAGACGCCAGGAAGTATCTTGCGAGCGGCCCGAAGACGGCGGTGTACGGGATCCTGGGAGGCAAGCCCGTCCGGAAGTATCAGCTGCCGAAGTGCAAGGTGCATCTTTTCTACGTGATCTACGAGGAGCTAGATTTGGTACGCATCGTCACGGTGTGGGGCTCTCGCCGAGGCGATCCGCCTGCCTTTGACGACGAGTAGCTCGTGTCGCAGCCCTGCGCCTGAGCGGCCCCGATGACACCATCCGGGCCGCTTTGTCGTGCCTGAAGCCCGGGAGTACCCTGCTCGCGTGCCGAAACTCCAAGTCTTCCTCCGCCTGCTGTGCGTCTGGGCGATGCTGATCGTCTCGTCAATCGCATCAGCCCACTCGCCCGTCCATCCGGAAACTCGCGTCGGGGATTTTGAAGTAGCCGCTGAGACCTGCATCCGGCTTTCCGTGCTCGCAACCAGCAGCGGGCATCAGGAAAACGTCGATGCGAGTACGGCGGAAGCGGTGGGGTATCCCCATGCCACAAAGGGGGGACTGCCGAGATCGGGAGCGATACCCAAGAGCCTGAGTGCGATGTCTCGGGCGGAATCTTTGGCGCGAAAGCTGAAGATGAACGTCAACAGTCCGACGACTCGTCAGGTGTTGAACAGCCTTGATGATTCTGTGGGCAGCTTTGTCGGTCAGTTCAGAAAAGGAAGCATCAACCGTGAGTTGCCCGGGGAGGTGATGGACATGACGGTCGAGCAGGCACTGAAGCACAGCACTAAGGTGCGCAAGCTACTGACTGACGGAAGGTTCGTGAAATGAACAAGGATCCAACGATTGTGTCGTTGCTTGAGCGCCTCGACTTGAACAAGCGAGGATGGGTCACGGTGGATCATTGGGACAGTGATCTCATGGCCATCGGCATTGCGAGACCGAATGAGCCTCGTCGACTGATATACGTGTCAACCTTCGAGAAGCCGAACGAACGCTACTATTTTGAGTGCGAGGAACCAGATGGCTCAGATGAGACGGAATTCAGGACGGGAAAATCGTCTGAGGAAGCAACATTTGACGAGTTGCTGTCTGCAGCAGAGGAGCATTTGGAGGGAGCCCCCTTGCGGAAAAAGGAAACATGTGCGCCAGGAAAGCTTGGTGATGAAGGAGGGTGAAGA
>CAYTRQ010000771.1:0-1819 GCA_964440025.1 uncultured Polyangiaceae bacterium
TCCAGAGAAAAGTGGTCTCCCTACCGACCACTTTTATGTGGTCGCAGCACTAGCTGCAGTACCCCTAACCCGGCGTGTATCACGTTCGCATGTTCGGGTGCTCTCTGTTCTCAATTGCCCTCAGTGCGATTCCACCATGGGCGACCGTGCCGCACAAGACGCAGAACATCGTGCGCAGTTTGGCGACGGTTCTCACTTAGTCGAAAGTACCAGAATGGGTGTTCCAGCCCACTACCATCTCCACTGGTCCGTAAAATGCCCCCAGTGCTCGGAGGACCTCGTGTTCCGAACTGACTCGAAGACGCTTCACACGAAAAGCTCAAGAAACTCACAACGACCTACCCCGTAGCGCTGTCTCCCTTGAACAAGGGGCGATTCTGGGCTGCTCATTCATTGCCTACTAGGATTATCGGCAATGATTCATCTAGCCTTTCTCCAATCTCTTACTCCCGTTCATCGAGCACCTCGCGGAGCTTGCGCGCAAGAACGTCCGGAGTAAAAGGCTTATGGAGCATGTGGGTGCCGGGTTCCAGTACCCCCCGATGAACGATCGCATTCGAAGTGTACCCAGACATGTAGACGATCTTCATTTCTGATCGCAGAGGCATCACCCTCTCGACGAGCTGCTTCCCACTCATTTCGGGCATCACGACGTCTGTCAGCAAGAGGTGGATGGGCTCTGTTGTTTGCTCGCACTTCAGTAGCGCCTCGCCTCCGTTCGCCGCCTCGAACACGCGGTAGCCGAGCCGTGACAGTCCACGAACTGCGAGCCGACGGACCTGGTCGTCATCTTCGACCACCAGCACCGTCTCTGAGCCTCGCAGACTGGACGGCGATTCCGGGACAGCAAGGCCCTCAGCACGGCTGACCACTCGAGGTAAATAGATCTTGAACGTCGTGCCGCTGCCCACTTCGCTATAGACCCAAATGAGTCCGCCTGCCTGTTTGATGATGCCGTAACAAGTCGACAGCCCGAGCCCTGTTCCTCGGCCGGCTTCCTTCGTCGTGAAGAATGGCTCAAAGATCTGACATTGCGTGGCTTCATCCATCCCAATTCCATCATCGGAGATGGCGACGACGACGTAGTCGCCGGGCTCTACTTTGGTACCCCGGACCCGACCGTAGTCTTCATCCAACCGCGTGTTCTCCGTTTCAACGGTCAGCTTTCCACCGTCGGGCATTGCGTGCCTTGCGTTGACAGCGAGATTGACAATCACCTGTTCGAGGGAACCTGGGTCAACGCGCACGTTCCACAAGTTTTTCTGAAGCGTCGTGGACACGTCGATATCTTCGCCAACCACCCGGCGCAACATTCGGTCCATGTCCTCCACGAGAGAATTGATATTGATGACCTTGGGTTCGATCGTCTTACGTCGGGAAAATGCAAGAAGTTGCGACGTCAAAGTCTCTGCTTTGTGGGCGGCTTTGAAGACCTCCTGCATGTCCTTGTAAGCCGGCTCGTCCTCCCTGAGCTCATCCAACACGAAGCTGCCGAAGCTGAAGATCGCGGTCAGAAGATTGTTGAAGTCATGTGCCACGCCCCCCGCGAGTCGTCCGACCGCTTCCATCTTCTGAGCCTGCCGGAGCTGCATTTCCAGCCTCTTTCGCTCGGTTAGATCCAATATGACCCCGACGATATGCGTGGCTTGACCGTCCTTATTACGCTCCAGGGCATTGGCAAAACCGGCAACATCGACCCAGTATCCCTCTTTGTGACGCAAGCGGATCTCGACCGCGTACCGTTCCGTGCGACCAGAGATAAAGTCGTCATAGGCTGCCTGGACTGTCGCTCTATCGTCTGGATGGACCTGCTCGAAGA
>CAYTRQ010000772.1:0-1807 GCA_964440025.1 uncultured Polyangiaceae bacterium
GCTTGGCAGCCGTCCCTGATAGCGAATGTTGCGACTGTATCTCCAGCCTGTTTCCCGTCCAGTCCGCCGCGTTTTCGAACCCAAAAAGTGCCGAAGAAGCTTGGTGGGCAAAGGATGGTTCGGAGTAGGGAGGGCGCACAATGTCATCGGTGGAACCTTCCGCTCTCAGGCCACGGACCCTCACACCCCCCACACCCGTATTGACGAATGTTCTTACCTGAGCGCGTGGGTGATTCTCACGCAGCGCGTTCAGGACAGGGGTCGGAATCCCAACATGGACCGTGACCCATTGTTCCCGCGGAAGCGTGTCGAGGTCGACATGGCCGAAGTAGGTATCACTGACGCCCGCTGCTACCACGTCACCGCTAAACTGGATCGTACCTGCCCAGGATTCGCTTTCCGGCAGAAACACGTCAACAGCAAGGAGCTCGCCGATTTCGGATGGGAGGCGATGTGTGTCCAGTGGCCGGGCCGGGATCTCCGACCAGCCAACGGGAACCTCATAGACCGGACCTCCCAGCGGATCGTCTTCCACGAGCTGAGGTGTCGCTCCGTCCCAGCCAAAGATCAGCTCTGATTGGCTGTACGTGGCCGGTAGCACCTGATTCGCTGGCCTCCAGAATGAAAGCTGAAGATCTCGTTTCAGCCAGGCGGGCGCTTCCTGAGGGAGCGGCGCCAGCGCGGGCCGACGCACAGCAATGACGCGAAATCGACCGAAATTGGTGCGGAGGAATCCAAGTATCGCGTCGGGACGTGGATCGCTTTGGGGCGTCAGTCCGCCGAAGTCGTCGAAGCCACGATATCCGGAGAGCCACTCGCCTGCCTCCTCCTCATCGTCGGCAAAGTCCAGTGGAAAATGGTCCACCGCAAACCCCGTGGAAGCCATCTCGTCATAGTCGAGCAGCGTGCCCCAGCCGGTATCAGGATTGGGATACACGTCCTGATGGGAATTCGGATAGTAGAGCTTGCCGGTGGAGCCCGCGCCGATATATGATCCATATCCAATAGCCAGCTCCCCGTCGTGCCCGCCGACGGGTTCGAATACCGGGTCCGCAGACACCGGGAGGGTTGGCTGCGGGAAGTTCGGACCGTAGACGTTGAGTCGTCTGTCTTCGAATGCTCGATAAGAACCGTCGTTCTGCTGCCGGACCAAGATCAGATGCATCCGCGTTACGAAATGATTGGTGATCCATACTATCGATCCTCCATATCCTTGGCTTCGTAAGACCCAAGACGGTGTTTCGCCTTCGCGAAGATCGACTGTCCAAACATTCCCCGTGTCCATCAGAATGGACACGGCGCCATCGGAGAATCCCGGGGAGAGATCTCTTAGTTGGTCGGCAACGACGGTATTGAGCACTTCCCCCTGTTCGGGGAGATCGAGCAAACGGACCAACGTATCGCCAATAACTACTGAAAGGCCACCATTTTCGATGGCGTAAATTCGGCCGCCGTACCCGACAGCGCAATCTTGATTTCCAGGCAAAGGACTTAGGGGAGCATGGAAATCCCCGCTCGCGTCTCCCCACCCGAACCGCTCATCATAGGTCGTCGAGCTATTGCCTGTGCCCAAGGCGTCTTCGCCAGCAATGCAGTAGTGGCCCCATGCGGCGTCAAAATGCCCGCCGCGCTGTTGTAGGAGGTGACTCTTGGTGTACTGATTGGCCGTCTGAGCTTCCGCCAAACTTGGCCAGCAGACGAATGCCAGCATCGCGCCCATCATCGCGCACGCGAACTGCGTCCCTACTGCCCTTCTCTTCTGCGTCCCTGCGTCCCTGCGTCCCTGCGTCCCTGCGTCCCTGCGTCC
>CAYTRQ010000773.1:0-1805 GCA_964440025.1 uncultured Polyangiaceae bacterium
CATCAACAACTATCCACTGGGACCGGAGCCGTCGACGGAGGACGAAGGACAGGCTAGCCCGATATTTTACCTTGTGTTCCAGCAAGCATCGCGATGTGCGCCAGCATCTGGGTCTGGCCTCTCGCGCCGGGGGCCCGCCTCCGACGACCCAAACCCTCCTATCCACACCTTGTGGATAACTTGGGGGGGTCCTGTCGTCGCTTGTTGATTGTGTTTCCCTCCTGCTGATTCCTCTCCGCGCACATAAAAATCATGCTCTCTCCCTCCACCGCTCAGCAGTATTGGATCCAGGCTCTCGAACACACGCGGAGTCGCTCACCGGCGACGTTCGAGCAATGGTTCGCTTCGGTCCAGTTCGATGGAGTCGACTCAGGGGTCGTTCGCCTCACCGCTCGCGACGAGTTCGTCCGGGACTGGGTCGAGGACCACTTCCTCCCGACCCTGGTCGAGCGTCTCGAAGCATTGCTCGGAGACGAGCTCTCGGTGAAGTGGACGGTGAGCAAAAACCTGGAGGCACCGGTCTGCCCTCCGCCCAGTTTATCTCGCCCGGGATCCGACTCTCAGCTCGGCAGCCGCCGGGGAGGGACGAGCCAGGGCTCCCCTCCCCGGACGAATGGTTCGGGCGAAAATGGTTCTTCGGCGACGACGTCCTCGTTCGGCTTTTCCAGTGAAGGACGTTCAACGCCCCCGCGGCGACCTTCGGTTTTGCCGGGGCCATCGAGTCAACTCAACGCCAAGTTCACCTTCGAGAACTTCATCGTAGGTCCTTCGAACGAGCTCGCTCATGCGGCCGCCTACGCCTCGGCCGGTGGTGGGGGCCCCCGCTACAATCCGCTCTTCATTGCCGGCGGAACGGGACTGGGAAAAACCCACTTGATGCATGCGATCGCTCACAAGGTGCTCGCCGATCGTCCGGAAGCGCGCATCGTCTATGTGTCGGCGGAGCATTTCACGAACGAGTTTATCGAGGCGCTGCAGAACCACGGCATGGAGGAATTCCGCGCGCGTTACCGCAGCGATTGTGACGTCCTTCTCGTCGACGATATCCAGTTTTTGGCTGGCCGGGAGCAGACGCAGGAGGAGTTCTTCCATACGTTCAACGCTTTGCACGACGCAGGCGTCCCCATCATCGTCACGAGCGACAAGTATCCTCAGCAGCTTCAACGCATGCCTGACCGGCTCGTGTCTCGTTTCACTTCGGGGCTCGTGGCCGATGTTCAGGCGCCGCAGCTCGAGACCCGCGTCGCAATCCTCAAAAAGAAAGCCGAGCTCGAGAGGATTCATCTGCCCGATTCGGTCGCCGTATTGTTGGCGCAGAAAGTTCAAAGCAATGTGCGCGAGCTTGAGGGCTCTTTGATCCGGCTAGCTGCCAAGGCCTCTCTCACCGGGCGTCATATCGATGAAGCACTCATGCAAAGTGAGATGGCTCTCGTGACAGCCCCCTCGCAAAAACTCGTCTGCGTTGCAGATATCCAAAAGGCAGTCTGCGGACACTTTCGAGTCACGAGCACCGATCTTTTGAGCAAGGATCGACACAAGAGCGTTGCATTTGCACGGCAGGTAGCCATGTACTTGTGTCGCAGACGGCTTAAATCGAGCTTTCCTGAGCTCGGAAGGGCATTCGGCAATCGAGATCACACGACCGTCATGAGTGCGGTGAAGCGGGTCGAGCAGCTCCGCAAGGCAGATCCGCAAGTCAACGCGCACCTCGAAGCCATTGAACGACGCCTCGCTTCCAATGAGAGCTAGATAGTTCGCGTCCACAAAGGACGCGAACCAAACAAGCACTGAGGCGTTCAGCGTCA
>CAYTRQ010000774.1:0-1800 GCA_964440025.1 uncultured Polyangiaceae bacterium
TGCCGGATTGGAACAGCTACAAAGTCTACTTGTGGAACATTAAGGACAGCGATCCGCTGCCGCTTCCCTACGCACCGGCCAGCAACATCGTCGCAATCGGCGACGCCGCACATGCCTTCTCTCCCACGATCGGCATGGGTGCGAGCCTCGCGATCCAGGATGCCGAGATGATCGCACGGCGCATCGCAGGCGTGGTTCATCGCTTTCCGGAAGCACACCACGGCAGATGCGCCTTGCAGGACGAGGCCTTCGTTCCGTTTGGTCGGGAGCGATACCCGGTCTGGCACGATCTGATGCAGCGAGCTCGATGGGCGACGAAGAACTTCGTTCGCCAAGGAGAACGCAAACGGTTCACCATTGCGCCACAAGTGCCCGGCTATCTCCCCTCGCGCATGATGGGAGCCTTTGAATGGGCAGTGGACAAGATGTCGAGAAAGGCTTAAGGCCGGAGCGCAGCGCGTCGCACGCGCGCGCAGCGCATGGCACGCGTGAGACATGCATCAGCCCATGGGTCTCGGACACGGGCATTGGGTGCCACGCTGAGCAGATAGCGCGTTCACCTCCGAAGCGGCACCTCACTGACCTGCCGGCTCAGCCGCCCCACCTCTACATTCCGGAAACCGATGAAATAGCCTCGGGGCATTCGACGGGGCCGTAGTTGAAGTTGGGGTTATCGGCCAAGTGAGCCCAGTCGACCCAAAAGAGGCAGCCAGCAAGCAACTCCGCTTGGTCGTCCTCGTTGAAGATCTCGTTACACTTGTTGCGCGCACACTGCTTGGCGCCCTCGTGATTGCCGCCGTTCTGATTGCGGCACTCGAGGAAAAAGCCACCATAGCGCTCTCCAAGGTTGCCGGTCGCGTTCCACTGGGTCGAGCACGCGTCGAAGTCGCCCACTCCTCCACCGGGCACGAGCAGATCGAACTGTCCTTGGTCGATGCCTCCGCGGTTGAGGGTCTGCACGATCATGATCTTGTTCGAGATGGCCGCCGAACCCGGATCGTCCCAGCCCGAGCTACTGACGCCCGTAAATTCGAGTTGATAGCATTGGCCGCAAGAGCCTTCGTTAAAAGCCGCAAAACCATAAGCGAGGGTGTCACTCACGGCCCATGGCGACATGCTCCAGCACTGGTAGGCATCGCCGCTTTGAGCGCCTCCAGAGCACGCGCTGCCGACGTTCGGATCGCTGTGCGTTTGGTTGTCGATGGTGCAGCTCTTGGCAGACCCTTGATCGGGCCAGGCGCAACTCGGCTTGCAGCAGTCCCAGTAATGGGTAGCTCGTCCCTGCTGCGGGTTCTGCAAAGGCGGCGGATCCGGCACGTCGGAAGAACCGCCAGTGCCCTCACCGCCGGTGCTCGTTCCTCCGGTACTGCCACCGGTGCCAACGCCGCCCGTGCTGCCGCCCGTCGCGGTGCCTCCAACATTGCTTCCGCCCGAACCACCCGAGCCGCCCGAATCACCCGAACCGCCCGAGCCCTGATTGCCACTTCCTCCGGTCGACAAGGTGGTGCCGCCAGTCCCTGGCGTGCTGCCCGTACCTCCCGTTCCTTCCGAATTGGAGGCGTTTCCTGCTCCCCCGGTGTTTGATTGTCCCGCCCCGCCGGTAGCGAATCCGCCGCCGGTGCCGTTCGTGTTCAGCCCATCTACGGAGCACGATGAGGCAATAAAAATGGAAAAGGGTGTCAGAATCAGAAGTTGGCTGATCTTCATTGGTCTTCCTGGATAAGTTGAAGGAGGCCGCAAGTTTGGTTCGCGTCCACAAATGGACGCGAACCAACAAGCAACAAATCATAGTGTAGCACA
>CAYTRQ010000775.1:0-1791 GCA_964440025.1 uncultured Polyangiaceae bacterium
CGAGAGAAAAGTGGTCTCCCTACCGACCACTTTTATGTGGTCGCAGCACTAGGGTGAGCCGACTCATGTGGGGGCGCCCATCGAGCTCCTTTCGCCCCCGCGTTTCTGTGGCATCCTGCCTCAGGATCTCGATCCCGAGCGGTGCCGAGGCAAAAGCACTCAATGACCGAGCCCGATTCTCGAGCAGTCCTTGCGGTCCCACTTTTGGGTGAGAGTCCGCAAGGAGTCTCGAAAGCCTGAAATCTGCTCGAGGTCATTGTTTGTGGCTTGTTTTTGAGCGATCGACTTTCGCGCTCGCTCATTGAGGTCAAGCCAAGATACCGCTTCATTTTTCGTCGGCATAGAAGATGCCTATCGCCAGGCTATGGATGATCGTGATGGTGATGTGGAGCTAGGAAGCAAGCTGGCGAAGTCCCGTCAAGGCGGCACAGGGCAAAGAGGCAAGAGGTCGGGCGTTGCGTTCACCTCGAGTTTTCGCCTCGGGCGATTGTTTGGCATCGACATCGATCTCGATCTGAGTCTGATCGTGATCTTTGGCCTGATCGCGACGACCCTCGGTATGGGGACGTTCCCCAACTGGCACCCCAATTGGTCGCTTGTGACGGTTTGGGCCGTTGCCGTGGCGGCTTCTGTCGCGTTCTTCGCGTCCGTACTGGCCCATGAGCTGTCGCATGCCGTCGTTGGGAGAGCTCTCGGCGTGAAAGTACGTGGTATTACCTTGTTCATGTTTGGTGGGGTGGCGTCTATGGGAGAAGTGCCGATGCTCCCGTCTCGGAGCTGGTGGAAAAATTCATGGACACGGAACAGCAATCCTTTCCCGTTGATGAAGGGGAGCGATGGATCGGACTCGTCACGATCCAAAGTATTCGAAGTGCGCCTCGACAGCAGTGGGACTCCCGGTCCGTCAAGGATGTGACCATTCCGCCGGGGGACCTCGTCCTCCTCACGCCTGACGCTGATGCCAACGAAGCACTGGAACAGGTGATCGAGCAAAAGCAGGATCAACTGCCCGTCGTGGAACAAGACCGCGTGCGAGGATTTTTGCGTCAGAATGATGTCATGAAGTGGTTAGCGCTGCAGACTCCAGCAGACGCGTTGAGCCATTGAGTCGGGCTCTGAGGCATGCTGTCTCGCATGACCGATGTGGCTGAGCGCCCGGTCACACCTTGGAGAGCGTCTCCGCGGATGAGGACGCCCCCGCATGGCCATCTTGGGTCCGTCAAAAAGACGAGGGGCCTGGAGTTTCCCGCCAACCAGACGGCACGGTGATTGCAGAGATCTTCTCATGACGCTTTGCTGTGTCAGGAGAGATCTAGGATGAAGGTAGCAGAATTGATGAACATGGATGTGCGCACTTGTGCTCGGCAAGAGAACCTCAACCGAGCAGTGCGATTGATGCGCGAGGGGGACTGTGGCGCTGTTCCCGTGGTGGATCAAAATCAAAGGGTGATTGGCATGATCACCGACCGCGATGCATGTCTTGCGGCTCAGGAGAAAGGCGTTTCACTAGCTGAAATTCCTGTCGAAGACGTGATGAGCACTGAGGTCGTCACCGCATCGCCGGAGGAATCCGTGGCCAACATAGAGAAGCTCATGCAAGAGCATCACGTCCGACGGGTGCCGATCATTTCGCGAGGTCGGTTGGTAGGAGTCATTTCCCTTGGTGATATCGCGCGGCGAGCGAGGGGGGCGGCTGAAACCGATGACCTTTCCGTAGAAAAGGTGGCAGAGACGCTGGGCGCGGTTTGCTCGTCGCGGGGAGCTCGTCACTCCGTCAGCTCGATCACCGAA
>CAYTRQ010000776.1:0-1750 GCA_964440025.1 uncultured Polyangiaceae bacterium
CTTCTGGGAGGGCTTCGAAACCGCTCGAAACGTGAGTTGCCGAGGCACTAGTCGGCGAGCCCCTCTGCTGATTTGCTGCCACTGCGGGCTTGACTGTCTGTGTCGTGCCCTGCGGCGTCAATGATCAGCTTTTCCCCAGCCTCCTCGGAATCAGGCTCGTCGTCCCATGCCTCGGTCTCGAGATTCATGAGAAGCTTGGTGAGGGTGGCTTCCGTGTCATCCACCTCATCCGGGAGGAAGTAGTCGAAGTTCTTGCCCACGGAAGCCCTGAGGGTTGCGATGTTGCGGGAGACACGGTCGTTTGGACCGGCCACATAATAGGGCCTTTCTGGAGACGAAAGGGGCGTGTCGACGAGCGCCTCGGGGCGAGGTTCGAAGACCCGTTGGTCGAAGTCGGGATGAGGCTCAAAGCCCAAGCTCGCGGCGTAGTCGAGAGCATGAAAAACGACGGACTGTGCGACGGAAGGTTCACAGGGGGTCAAAGGATCCATCCTCTCGATGCGATCGACAAGATCGCTGACTTGCAGCTCGTCGTCGAATCGAAACACCGTAGCATCCTTGACGCCCAAGCAAGTCCTGTCCACCAAGGCAAGTCCTGCAACACATCGTCGGCCCACATTGCGAGTCACCAGCACGTGCACCAGGCTCGGCAGGCCGTCGTCGTCATCATAGAGAGCGGCGCTCACCCAACAACGACCGAACCGCGACCGCGGCACCTTGGACCACGCGAATGTCTCGGGCTTCCTCTGCTTGGCCTCGCGTCGTTTCTTGTGGCGTTCGAGCTTTTTTTGCTGTCTCCGCACTCGGTTCGACATGCATCTCAAAGTACCAAGCGTACTGGGGGGACGCCAGAGCGCCGATGGGTTGGCGCCAGGTCGGGATAGAAATTCGTCTGTAGAATTCCGCCACCGCTGAGGGTGCGTTGAGCCTGACAGGGATCGAGCCGGAGGGGTGTGCCGTCATCGGGGCCAAGGCCCCGGGGGTGGGAACCATCAATCTGGAAGCAGCTGGCGTGCGGCGAACGCTGGAGCCGTGCGCGATGTCCCTGCAGTCCGGCTCACCCTGCACCGGGCAATCGTCCCCTGTGGCCTTCCATCCCCACGCCAGCAGGCTCTCGGAGCTTGGGCATCGTCATTTCGCGTCCATACTTCCGCCAGGACAAAAAGAACGAGGACGCTTAACATGAACACTGCTACGAGTCCTGTCACGGAATGCGCGGGCGAGAGCTCGACGAGGTGCATGAAGAAGTCTGCGACGAGCGCGCTCTTGATGGCAGCGATCCCAAGCGCCACAGGCCACTCCCAGGGGCCGAGATCGAAGAAAGAGAGCGCGAACGTCAGCCCCGAGAGCGCCACCAAAGACGCAAACACCATCGAATACTTCCCCACGCTCATCGAACGCTCAGAGCTTCGAAGAAGATGCTCGGCCTCCGCCGCATAAACGTCACCCCTCCGGTGCTCAAGATTGATCACATCTCGCTCCGAGCATTAGCGATTTCCAATCATTCAAGCATTAGGAGAATGCGTTTCGTATCCGCGTCCGAGAGTTTGCCAGCCGGGTCTGCCGTTATTACGGAGGTGGCCTCTTAGTCTGGCCAGGTGTAGCAGTGCATCGTGCACGGTTTGTGGTGGCGCGAGGTTGCGGTTTGACGGAGCCTTTTTCATGAGCATGAGCTCGACTCTGGAGAAGACGGTCGTCGCCTCGGCATCCGGTTGTTCCGCGTCAAGCTGTCGAACAAGCAGCAGTCGGT
>CAYTRQ010000777.1:0-1738 GCA_964440025.1 uncultured Polyangiaceae bacterium
CGCCATCACTCGGGACTTCGCTGGGGCTATCGTCGTCGAGTTCGAAGAGCGGATTGCTCCCACAACCAATTGCGAGCGTCCCAGCGACAAGAAGCGAGAGCCAATGAATCGATGGGGCGCGGGAGACGAGAGGAGATGGTGATTGCATCAGTGGTGGCACGCTCAATCCGAAGGGGAGGCGAGAAAGGCGCCTTTACAAATTACCAGCTCATGAGCGCGAGAGCCAAGCCTGATGCTTCGCGGCGAACAAGTAGGAAGGTGTTTGTGCGCGAAGTAAGACAATTCGGCAGGAAGTCCTCATCCCCCTCCCCCGCCTCGAACTGCGGCCGGGCAGCTCGCTGCTCGCTCGCTAGCGTGTCCTCGATCCCTCGCTGCTCTGCAGCATTCGTTTGGTTGTCTGCTGAAGTTCTGGCTGAGCCGTAGTTTTTAGCCTGTAGTATTGATGGGCACTGAAGAGTAGATGAGAGCATCCTGTGTGCGGCAGCACTTAGCGGACCCCCGGGATGAGCGCGCGTGAAGTTTTATCGAGCGCTGCTTTCGAGTTGGGGCTCGAGGCGCGCAACCTTGGCTAGTTTCAGACTCTCTTTATCCGGCCAAGTGTAGGCAACGTTCGATAGGCTCATGGCTCGCACCCGGGGTTGCACCTCGCTCGCGAGCGAGGCCCTTTCTTGAAGCTTTCGCACATGCTTGCACTGCCGAGCGGTCGCATCACGCTCTTTGGATTTCCCTTTTCGTTCGCAGGTTTCTCGAAGCGCCGTGGAATGGATGAACGAGAACTGCTCATCCTCGAGGGTCTGGTCGATGCGCTCCAAGAGGGCGTCGAGTTGCTCTCCCGCGCAGTTGCTGAGAACAGCCATGGCGTTTCCGGCGACGGGTGCGCGGTCGTCCTCCAAGAACGTTACAGCCCAAGGGCAAATCGCCTCCTGCTCGTTCGCCGTCCAGTCCTCCATGTGGCGGGGGCTTTCTACGGAGGAGAGCACCACGGCCATGCCAGGGTCGGAGCTGAGTTCCTTGATCCGTTCGAATGCTTCGAGGCGGCCATAGACCATGAGGTAGCGGTAGGCCATGGTGCGCACTTGGATGGGGACATCGTTGGTGAGCTTTTCATGAATGAGATGGGTTTGGCCGCTCAGTGTGACGCCGTGGACTGCCGCGGGAATGGCCTGCATGGCTGATGAGCTCGGTAAAGCGAGGGCAGCATCGCGAAGTTGTCTGGCCGCTTCGCGGCTAGGAAGAGAAACGCTGGGCATTCACAACAACCGGGTGGGCCCCTACCTGGCAGCCGCAGACACCTCGCTGCTCTACGGCGTCGCCCATCACCTGTATGCAAACGAGAACTGGCAACAGCCGGACAGTTATCTTTCTCCCTTGCGGAGCGTCGAAGACATCTCCGGCGATCTGCCCGTATTTCAAACCGAGATCGGTACCGAAGACGATGCCGATCAGAACTTTTTCTACAAGGGTGGGATCGAGACGGCTTGGCTGATTCACAACAATCTGGTGGAAGCAAGCGCCTCGACATTTCTCTACTGGGAACTCGTCTGGCCCAACAAAGGGCCCGTCTCCGTCGATCGGGGAGAGGACGGCGCATTCACTGGACACACAATCCGCGACCAGTACTACGCCCTGCGCCATTATTCCCGCTACACGGACCCTGGCGATGTGCGCGTCGGTGTCGGTGTCGATGTCGACGTCCCCGTGACCAACCGAGTCATCCGAGCCTCCTCCTATTTGGCGG
>CAYTRQ010000778.1:0-1724 GCA_964440025.1 uncultured Polyangiaceae bacterium
TTGTTCCATGAAGCGGGCTGAGCGCCGCGTGCCAGCCCAGGGGAACGGCAGGTTGGGTCCACCAAAAAATGCGTCGAGCATCCTCCGGCGCAAGGTTGATACAACCGTGACTCCGAGGAATGCCGAACCGATCGTGCCAGTAGGCTCCATGGAGAGCGTAGCCGCCCTCAGCAAAATATTGGACATAAGGCACATCACGGAGCTCGAATTCCTCCCCCAACTCGTCGGAAGCCATCGTTTCTGTCACATGTTTAGTGTGAATGCGAAAGATGCCCCGTTTCGTCGCCGTGGTCTCCTCCGGCGAGTCGAGTCCAGCTTCCCCCGTGGAGACCAACGTCGCATAGACCGGTTTTTCTCCCTCGTACAAGGTCAAGACCTGACGAGCGATACTGACATCGATCCATTTCTGCCCTTTCTTCCCCCATCCGGGCATGTTGCGAGCCGAGCGGACTTCCGAAGCATAGAGATCCGAAATGTACTTCCCTTCGGTCGTCTCGTAGTGAAGACGCCCGGAGAAGAACTTCTTTTTTCCTGTGAGCGGTAGCACCTCACGGTATTCTGCAGCGCTCCCATCCCTGAATTGGGCTCCCGGACGTCGAACGAAAGCAAACGGGAGCTCGGCGTCGATGCCGATTTGAACACCATGAAACTCGCTCCCAACAATGGGACGCAAACGGTCGGTCGGGACCAGCTCAAGCTGAGTGGTCAACCCATAGCGCCGACCATTATGAAAGAACGTATCCAGAAATGCATAACCAAGGCGCGAGGCCATCGGCTCGAGAACCAAAGTCGCTGGCCTGGGGATCAGAGTAGGATTGGGCAGACGCCTTTGACCGAGGAGAAAATGAGGGACATCACCGGTGTACCGTTGCTCGTAGGCCCGCCGAGGATCTCGCGCCGATTTTCCCCACTCCCAAACCTCTTGTCGGAAGCTAGCCCCGATTTCTCCTTCCGCGCGGAGCCACCTCGGCATCCGCTTTCGCACGTCCGGCTCGGCTTCTTCCAGTTCCTCTTCGGTGGGAAGATGCTGAAACACCACGCCGGGATTGCGCACGGTTCCATACCGATAAGGCAACTTCTTCCCAAACCGCGGGGGGTGGTGGGCAAATGCTTCGTAGATCGGGTCCTCCGAGCTCAGGGTTGCCCGCCGCCCCACACAGACATAACCGCGCGGTGAAACGGGATACCAGCCTCCTTGGCATCCATCGTGGCCAACAGCCTCCTTTTGCGTCGGCGAGGATTGCCCTGCTCGCAAGTAACCTAGACGCTGACTTTCGCGGTCGGGACGGGCGAAGATCCAGGCACGAAGATGCCTCGCGTAGATCCGAGCTCCCTTCTTTGGCGACGTCACCGCGAGAGGATTGGATTTTCCGGTGAGATCGACGCGAACCGGCGTCGGAACCAATTCGCTCTCCGCTCGCGTCTCGGCGTGCTTCGATTCGGGTTGGGACTCGGAAACAGCTTCGGGAGCCAGCTCGTCCTGCCCCTCATCTGCTGGCACGTCGCCTTCATGCTTGGAAATCTGTCCTTGCTGAAAGCCGTCACAAGACGGGGTCACGACGACCGAAAGCAACACAACAAGGCCCAGCTGCCGCATGGACGCGAATTTCCCTGACTTTTGCGAAAAGGGCCAGTTTTCGGCTTGGGAACGCATCCCCCGAAAAAGCATCCGCACAAAAGAAGGCAGCAGACCGGGCGGAGGGGGGGGACACGCCACGGCCTGC
>CAYTRQ010000779.1:0-1711 GCA_964440025.1 uncultured Polyangiaceae bacterium
CTGCCATCTTCCCGATTGCAGCCAGTCGCTCGCTTGCCAGAAGCCGCTCCCGCGCATCTGCAATCGCCTGCACCATCGACTCGAACGTCACCGACAGCTGGCCAATTTCGTCTTTCGAATCGATAGCCGGCTGAGGCGAGAGATCACCTTGCGCCACTGCCCGCGCCCGGCTCGTCACCCGTGATAGCGGAGCTACTACCCGGCGAGCGTAAAGCGCCATCAGAATACCAATCAAAAGCGTCAATCCGGTAACGAGAGAAAGAAGAGAGAGCGCAAATTGCTCTCGTTTCCGCGCCTCGACGACAAGAGCATCGATGTAGCCGCTCACCCGGCGTTCAACGCGCACTAGGCTTCTTTGAACACGGATACCTCGTTGCACGAGTCGATCACGCAATGCGTCCGCCTTCTTCTGTTGGCCACGACTGAGTGCTTCGAACAGCTGCGCCACCCATTCCGCATCCTGCTGCATCAGACGACGGGCCTGCGCCAACTCAGCCAGGAGCTCCCGCCGGGTCACGGCGGCTTCAGGCGATCCCGTAGGAAGGGCCCGATCGACTGCTCGTTTGACTTCTGCAAGCTTTTTGGGACGCCCGATAGAAAGCGCGGTCTCGAACCAAACTTTCTTGTCCGCGGGATTCCGTGCTTCCGTAATATGATTGAGCTGTGAATTCCAGGTATCCTGGTTCGAGACCAGATCACGAATACTCAAAGCCAACGGAAGGTATCCCTGGCGGAGCAGCGCAGCGTCAGACGCGGCGGCGCGAAAGGTCGCGACGCTCCAAGCGGAGGCCGCCGCAAAGGCCGAAAGAACCACCACGTAAGAAAGCAAAATGCGACTGGCTACCGACCGCTTGAGGGAGCGACCCATCCTCCGAGGTGACGCAGCGGCTCTCGCGGCTTTCATTGTTCCCTGCTGGGCGCGGCGAGCTGGGGCGGTTCTGTGGTGACGTCCGATGTCGGCTGGGGCAAAGTGATCCGAAAACAGGAGCCTTGGGGGACCTTGCAAAGCCCAATGGTGCCACCGTGCTCGACAACGATGCGTTTAACGATAGCCAAGCCCAACCCCGTCCCGTCCTTCTTCCCAGCAGTCACAAAGGATTGAAACAATTTGGAGGCAATCTCCGGCGGGATCCCCGGGCCATTGTCGGCAACCTCGAAGGAGAGATCGTGGCCGTCGCGTTCCGCAGAAATGGAAATTCGCCCTCCTCCGGTATCACTCATGGCTTCAGCGGCATTGCGCACGAGATTTTGCAAAACTCGTGTGATCCTTTCCGAGTCGAAGTAAGCAACCAGCTTTGGGGCCGCCGTCAGGCTGAGCTCTATGCCTCGCCCTTCGAGTTCGGCCTCGAGCCGACCTCGAAGATCTTCGAAAAAGCGATCGACGATGACTTTACGGGCAAAGACCTTTGTCTCTCCTCGGGCAAAAGCCAGCACCTCCTTCTGCATCGCTCCCAGCGCCTGAAACTGCTTGAGGATCTCCTCGGCATATTTCCGCCGTTCATTGCGATTCGAAGAGTCCTCCATCAGTTGTACGTAGCCGCTGATGACCGTCAGCGGGCTTTTCAAATCGTGGACCACCTGAGACAGGAGGCGGCCAATACTGGTGAGTCTTTCCTCTCTTTCGCGCGTTCGGTTCGCGTTGAACAGTCGAACGGCCGTCGATACATTTGCACTGACGAGACGGAGCAGCCCCAGGTCCTCGGCGGTGAAA
>CAYTRQ010000780.1:0-1697 GCA_964440025.1 uncultured Polyangiaceae bacterium
GACCATCCCCGTGTGCTCATCGAACACCTGAGGCTCCACTTCAACCAATCTCCATACCACCCGATCTCGGCGGGACGAATCGGCGCCGACGACTCACTCGAGCACTACCCAATTAACGAAAGGAACAGCCAACATGCATCGTGAGCCCCGTTTTGAGTTTGATGGTTTCGTCGTCCGCCGCGGTCAGACCGGCGACGCCGTGGAAATTGTCGACTATTTTTCGCGAAACAAGGAACATTTGCTGGCTTCCTCTGCAATCCGAACGGAAGAGTTCTACACCCCGAAGTACTGGGAAAAGGCACTCCGGAACGCTCAGGAGGGGTTTGAAAAGGACCGCCTCGCTCATTGTTTCATTTTCCGAGAAAAGCAGGTCATCGGTGTCACGAACCTCTCGAACTTCGTGCGAGGTGCGTTCCATGCGTGCCTTTTCGGTTACTCCATCGATGCAGACTATCAGGGCAAGGGCATCATGTTTGAAGCAGCTTCGCGAGTCGTTGACTACGCCTTCAATACACTTGGCATGCATCGGGTGATGGCTAACTACATGCCCGACAATGAGCGCAGCGGTCGTCTACTCCAGCGACTCGAGTTCAAGAAGGAGGGCTTTGCCGAGCAGTACCTGCTCATCAACGGCAAGTGGAGGGACCACATCTTGACCGCGAAGACCAACCCGGATTGGAAGTTGCCGGAGTTTCAGGCCCCGGAAACGCACGTAAGTCTTCCCAGCCCGACTTCTCGATAGCCAGTATTTCCGTGTCCTCTCCCGACGATTCGATGAAGAGGGCTCTTCTTGCTCGGCTTTTAGCCGGTGAGGGCGCCCTATCTTCCTACTCCGAAGCGAACTCGCAGACTGCTGACACCAAGCTGCTGTCGCGATCCCAGCTCCGGGCCTGGATGGCCGAGCAGCTCGAGGCCGTCGAAGGAACCTTCCATGTCGCGGCGCGCTTGACTACTCAGGGGCGACTCGATCTCGTTCGATTGGAGAAGGGCCTTCAGTCCGTCGTGAAGGCCTATGACCTCTCCATTCGGGTGGACGCCGGGGAGGGAGGCCCACGATGGGTGCGGACTGAGTTGTCGACGCCCGTGCTGCAGGTCGTTTCCGCACTCGACGACGCGGATACCTTTTTCAAGTCTCCTTTCGACCTGACTCGGGGACCGCTCATTCGCGTTCGTACGGATGGCCAGGGCATCGAGCTTTGCACTCACCATATCCTTCTTGATGGACGGGGTTTGGAGCTGTTCTTTGCTGCACTGATCGCAGCATATCAGGGAGAAACCCTTCCTTTGGAGGGTACTCGATCGTTCTTCGATGTTCCTGCGCGAACTCGGAATGAGTCGATCCTGGAGAACTGCCTCGGGTTCTGGAAAAAGGAGCTGCGAGACTTACCAGAGCCACCATTTGTTAGCAGCAAGAATGTTGCGACTCGAGATCGCGGCGTTTTCGAATTTCGCGTCGATGGTGAGCTGTTCTCTCGACTCACTCAGTGGATCAGCCGCGTTGGTGTCACTCTCAATGCCGCTTTGATTGCTGCCCATGCCGCTGTGATCGGGAGACATTATCGCGTGTCGGATTTAGTGGTCGGTGTTCCTGTGGAGAACCGCGACTATGAAACCCGAAATGTTCTTGGCTGCTACGTCAACCTAGTTCCCGTGCTCGTCCGGATGGCAACGGGACCGCAGTTGGGGGAGCTCGTGGC
>CAYTRQ010000781.1:0-1663 GCA_964440025.1 uncultured Polyangiaceae bacterium
GCTGCGGGCGGCAGGGTCCCTCTTGATCCGTGCTCAGGGCGCCTCGATGAATGGCTTCCTGGGTCATCTGTGCTAGACATCACTTATCTCTATCACTTGCGCCCGCTGTGCGCGGTCGAGGGTCCCGGAATCGATTGAGTCCGGTGAGGAGCTCGTGAGGCAGGGGCCAATATCCACATGCCGGTGTTTGGCATCGATTGGCTCAGGCGACGCATTGGGAATGCGGCTTGTGGGCCGTTTGGGCCACTTGGACCGCCTTGTCGATATCCTTGTCCCGCCCGTGCGCCACGGCCGACAGCAGCGCCAAGTAGGGAGCTTGGTCGGCCTGCTCGGGGTCGGTGACAATCGGGATTTCGTCTGGCCCCAGCACCAGAGGCCGAAACACCGAGCATAACCCAAACTCAACGGGTTGCGCTGCCCAGCGGACGCGCTGGCGTACGTCGTCGGAAACAATGAGGCCGCGAGCTTCGAGGACGTCGAGAACGTCAGCAGCATCCATCCGTCGGGCAAAGCGCCCAAGAAAGCAAGTAACATCAATACATGGATCACATTCCGATTGCTGCGCCGCCAGGCGGGCATCACTTCCTCGCGAATTCCCCAAGCTAGGCGAAACCGTGGAAATCCGCGTTTCGGTTTCCGGCCGCTCACTGAGCGGTAATCTTGTAGAACCAACCCAAGAAGTCGTTCAAATCGTCTGGATCCGATAGCTCGGGCGCTGCTCGATATCCGTAGTCACGGGCGGAGCGCCAGTGCCGACCCCACACCACATTCGCCCGCCGCAGGGACGAACGGCGCCACCTCGTGAATGATCGCTTCGCTTTGACCGCGGAGCGCCTTGGCAAAGAAAGATCCCTGGTGCTCATGGGAGGTAGAACGAGTTCACCACGGCAGGCGATCAGGTCTTCCAATGGTGGGGTGATCGACAGCTACACCCTGCAGCTGGTCAACAAGCCCACGACCGAGGACCCCGGAGAGACAGGAGGCGTGCCGCTGCGCCAAATCGGCAACTACGCTGCCCCCGACGACCTGTTCTCGCAGTGCGGAATCCAATTCCGGCTCGAAGCCTACATGGCCATCGAGGTCCCCCAGGAGATCTACCAGGGCGACGTCGGGGAGGCGATGGAAGCCCTGATCGAGATTTCCAAACAGCAGGAATGGACGAATCTCATCACCGGGCTCACTGAAGTCGGCGCGGTCCAGTTCGTATTGATGACCAACACCGAGGCGGAGGTCTCTTTCTCGACCATCTACGCTTCTCCGGCTCGGTGACCGAGCAAACGGTCGAGCACGTCGAGTGTAGCTCGGCCGAGGAGATTCCCTTGCTTCCGCCAGGAGACTTCGACGACGCCAGCGAGTGGAACGTCTCCTCGGGGAGCATCGCACCAGAATCGGGTCTGGTCCTCGAGGGCAGTGGCGCCCTGCGTCTCGAGGCCGGGTCGATGCAGATCGAGAGCGACGCATTTTCGGCGCAAGATCTGGAGGGGATATCGAACCGACTGTCGCTGGATGTCTTCGTACCGCGCCCACAACTCAATCCTTGGTGGGTGGGAGACATCCAAGTCCATGCCTCGTGTCCGTCGGCTTCGGTGTACAATGAATGGGTGGGGCAAGCGAGTCTGACCAACCTGTACCTGGACGAGTACAACCAGCTCTTGTTCACGGT
>CAYTRQ010000782.1:0-1149 GCA_964440025.1 uncultured Polyangiaceae bacterium
CAGGCTCTGGCGAAGCACGATTTGTTGAAACACTTCGACTATCTCTCGACGGTCTCGGGTGGCGGCTACATCGGCGCGAGCCTGACCTGGTGGTTGCAGGAAGAGCGCTTCGGCCTGGGGCCGGGCGGGTTCCCCTACGGAGTCGCCGATCCAGATCGGAAGGAGCGACCAACGAAAGCACCCCCGGACGAACGTCTGCGCTATCTGCGCCAGCACGGCAACTATCTGACGCCGGGGCAAGGTCTGGGGCTCGCTGCTGCTGTGTGCACTGCGGCGCGAGGGATCTTTTTGAGCGCGCTTTTCTGGTTATCGCTCACCGTCTCGGTCATCCTGCTATTGCTCACGGTGGGGCGATGGGGTTGGGGCCAGTTGGAGTTTCTTTTTGGAGGGAGCGCTGTACGGTTTATGGCCGTCAACAGCCGCCTGCTCCAGTGGATCAATCCGAGTCGTAGCTCTTGCCAGCACGGGGACCTCGCGGGGCTTCCTGGACACCTACCAACTGAAGGGAACAACCCTCTCCTCGTGTTCGATTGTCTGTTGACCACCTGCGTCGGTGCTGTAGTCCTCGCGGTCGTCGGATCCGTTCTGTACTCGTTGCTCACGCACTTCGAAGCCGGCAAGGCTGCGCGTCGGTACCGCGTGCGATGTTCCGTCGAAAAGCTGGGCCAATTCGCTCCATGGGCGGTGGGTGTTGGGTCGATGGGCAGCCTACCGCTGGTCGCGGCGCTGCTCGGATCATGGGTCATCGAGATCGGGGCTGGCGGTCTGGCGGCGGGCGCAGCGTCAGGCATTTGGGCCTTCCTGAGTTCGCGTCACACGAGAAACTCACACATTCCGTTCGCCTGGCAGGCTCCGCTCGGCGCGGCGCTGTTGCTCTATGGCGGATTGCTCGTGGCTTACGTGCTGGCCACCTGGCTCGCAAAATATGACTCGTGGCCCGCGCTGGCGATCCTTTTGGCGTGTACGTTCGTTTACGGATGGATGGTGAACGCGAACTACGTTTCCCTGCATCGTTTCTATCGCGATCGATTGATGGAAGCGTTCCTTCCCGAGCGAGACAAGATCAGTGAAAAAGATGCTCCCGCGGCGGTCACTGCCGACTCCAAAGCGCTCTCCGAGATCGACGTCACGCGATGTCCTTATCCGCTA
>CAYTRQ010000782.1:1159-1658 GCA_964440025.1 uncultured Polyangiaceae bacterium
CCTGTTCGTGTTCGACACGGACGACCGAACTCGTGAGCTTCGCGGCGGTGACGGATTCGTGCTTTCTCCAAAGTTCTGCGGCAGCAACGCCACGGGCTGGTGCGAGACCGAGTATTTCAACGGTGGTAAGATGACGCTCGCCACTGCCATGGCGATCTCGGGTGCCGCCGCCAATCCCAACACCGGGGTCGCAGGAAGGGGACCGACCCGGAATCGCGCCGTCTCCCTTCTGATGTGCGGATTGGGACTGCACCTCGGCTATTGGGTGCACAAGCCAAGCTGCAAGCAAGGACCGCCGCGGGCGAACTATTTCTTCCCGGTGATGAACGCCGCGCTGTTCCGTTCCTTGCACGAAAAGTCCACATTCCTTCAGCTGACGGACGGCGGCCACTTCGAAAACCTCGGGCTCTACGAATTGATCCGCCGCAGGGTCCGTCTGATCGTGTTGTGCGACGGCGCCTGCGATCCCAACTTCTCCTTCGCCGACCTCCAGGCGGCG
>CAYTRQ010000783.1:0-1650 GCA_964440025.1 uncultured Polyangiaceae bacterium
GAGAAAAGTGGTCTCCCTACCGACCACTTTTATGTGGTCGCAGCACTAGTGGCTATCGTTGAGGGGGCGCCGGGAGCCAGGCTTCCCGTCCGCCAAGGTGTGGTGCTCCCTCTCCTGAGTCAGCCCCCGAGTGCTCGAGAGCTTGGTGTCGGCATGGGGATCGTCCGAATTGGCGATCGAGTGCTCGTGACCGATTTGTTCTGGGCGAGCCGTCGACAGAGGACGACGGCTGCCGGGGACTCCGTCGGCGAGCGTAGAACCCTGCTGATAGTGAGCGCTCGGTTCCGGTACATTGGTGGAGGGCTCGGGAAGGTCGAACAAGTCGGCTAAATCGGGGAGGTGCCGCTGGAGGCGCTCTAAGGTGGGACTCGCAAGCGCCTCGGCAACAACGCGACAAACGGCTTCCGCGTGTTCGATGGAAAACCCGAGCGGGGCCTTCTCGGATTCAGAAAGCATCCTGAAGAATTCCTGTTTCGAGAAATCCGCCCCCCTCGCGTGCTGGTGGAGTCGGTCTGCGGCAAAAAGGGGGAGCTCCTGGCCGACGAAATGAGCCTCGTCCGCCATCAGCCGCTTGCCGAGGACCGAAAGTGTGGCGGACGCGGCCTCGCGGGCCTGTTTGCGGTCCGCAAAGGGCCCGAGCTGACAGATCCGCGTGATGAACTGGTCTTCGCTCATTGTCATCGCTGCATTTCCTCCTCTCGCTGCCCACAACCATGCAACGTTCATGCCCGTGACGCTCGATTCGGCACCTCGGACCGGGCTGTGGTGGACGGAGCGTTGTCCGGCGTTTCTTGGAGTTGCTCCGGACACGACCGAGCGACAGCGCCAGACCCTTTGTTCAGCAGTTTTGGATACAGCTCTCGGAAATCAGGAGGAGCTCGATGAACGGCGCAGGTGGGGCTTCGTGCTTCGCCAGACGTAATGCGCCACGGCAAGCAGTCCGAGACCTCCGGCCAGTCCGCAGAGCCAAACAGACAGGGGAGCGTGCAACAAGAGGGCAGTAGCTGCGACGAACTGAGCAGTCGTCGTGGCCTTTCCGAGGGGGCCCGCGGTGAAATCGATCGTCACTTTGGAGCGGAGCCCTGGGGTGGCGTGATAGATGGCGACGAGGATCGCCTGAACCAGATCTCGGCTGGCGACCAGAAGGACCCAACCGAGGGCGGCGCGACTCGAGTACCAGGCTACGGCCAGGAGCGATGCCATGAAGATCTTGTCGCAGACTGGATCGAGCCAAGCTCCCAACCTCTTGGAACGTTCGATGGCCTCGGCGGAGACCCCACGACGTTGTGCGTGAGCGCGCAGTCGTCGTGCTGCCCAGCCATCCAGAACATCGCTTGCGGCCGCCAGTGCGGCGAGGGAAAGGACGCAGGGAATGCAGTGAGGCGCTACCCACAGGAACCCGGCCAGGGGAAAGCGGAGTACGGTGAGCAGGTTGGGGAGCGCCGACAGCATCGAAGTGCTCGCTTTGGTTAGGAACGGGAGTCTCGGAGCCCCCTTCGGGAGGATGATGGAGGCGCTCTCGCCGTCCCTTCGGAATGATGTGCCTGAAAAACTAAGAACGCCAGCACATCATGAGCCCCGAGGGGGGCCGTGCTGGCGTTCTAGTGCCTCGGCAACTCACGTTTCGAGCGGTTTCGAAGCCCTCCCAGA
>CAYTRQ010000784.1:0-1636 GCA_964440025.1 uncultured Polyangiaceae bacterium
TGAATTCCAGCGCAGTGCGCGGAATCAGGGCCTTCTCTCCTATTGGAACTTCAGTCTAGGGATCCGCTTCGACATTGCTCCGCGAGTGTGCGACATCTCAAGCCATGATCCATGGCAAGCCTGTAGTCGTTGGTACGGATCTCAGCACCACGGCCGATGAGGCGGTACGGCAGGCGGCACATTGGGCCAGCGAGGCTTCATCGCGCTTGGTCGTCGTGCACGTGGCTTCCGAATCGACGTTTGCGAACCTCGATCCAGAAAAAGCCGCCGACGCCATTCGCCAACGGGTGGACGAGGCGACGGCTGGTTCGGCTGACATCGTTGTCGAGTCCGGTTCGGCCGCTTCTCGATTGATCGATGTTGCCGATGCTCGAGATGCCGGTTTGGTCGTGGTCGGCGCGTCTGGAGCCGGAGGGGTTGCCGAGATGCTGTTTGGCAGTACGGCGGAGCAGGTCGTGCGCTACGCTCATTGCCCGGTGTTGGTGGCTCGACCCTCACCGTCTTCCGGTCCCGTCCTTGCCGCGACGGACTTCTCCCACGAGGCGACGCCGGCCGTTGACGCGGCCGCTGCGATCGCCAACGCACGACAAGAGCAACTCGTGCTGCTTCATAGCATCTACGAGCCGCCGTCTCCGCTGGAAGCACTTGGTCCACTTGTCTTCTCCCCGCCACAAGTGCCCCAGGCCGAGGTCGAAGCTTGGGAAAGCGCCGCCCGAGAGACTCTTTCTTCACTGCTCGAGAGTACGGGCACCCCGGGTCAAGTCGTGGTCACGCATGGCGCTCCCGGCCGGTCCATCGTCACGAATGCTGGCCAGCTTGGTGCCTCCCTCGTGGTTGTCGGAACTCGCGGCCGTACCGGTCTTGCCCGCGTAGCGCTCGGTAGCGTTGCCGCAAGCGTCGTCCGGCATGCCCCCTGCTCACTCCTCGCTGTCCGTCTCCACCAGCCGGATTGAGTCTCCAGGAAGATGTTGGCGTCTCAAGGAGGGGGATCGGCACGAGTGCGGAGATACCTCTCCAAGAAGATGTGATTGCGGTTGGCTGCGAGCCCGGCCGCCTTTCCTGCGTGAGCTCGAGGACGAGGTTTTTTAGCGAATGGTCTGCGCCACGTTAGCTCAGCGAGAAAGCTTTTTCCAACCAGCGAACGTCTTTGGCACATTCCTCTTTTTGAGTTGGTTCCACGCCTCGATGGCTTCCTGCTTGGTGGCGCCGGGGACCTGATTCAAATAGTCGGACAAGAAGTTGATATACCGCCCGCTAGCGATGCGCTCGTACTTCTTCTCTGGCTTGTTCAGTTGGACGAACTCTCTGACCAAATCACCATATACGATACGTCGACCCTTGCTAAGTTGCGCTTCGCGCCAGCGGTTGAGTCGATATCTTGCTCCGGAACGCTCCCGGAAGTTGGCGTCCATCTTCTTCGCTTCCCGAACGATGAATTCCTTCGTTTCGCGATCGTTGGTGTAGTTGACGACTGGCAGCTTCAACGTCAGCCCTAAATGAACATCCTTCGAGCCCTTCTTCTTCAGGCTCCGTTTTACCTGTGTCGGCTTCTCCCCGGTTTTCAAGAAGTGTTTGATGGCCTTTTCTAGTGCCTCGGCAACTCACGTTTCGAGCGGTTTCGAAGCCCTCCCAGAAG
>CAYTRQ010000785.1:0-1635 GCA_964440025.1 uncultured Polyangiaceae bacterium
CCAGTCATGGGAGAGATGCTTGTAGAATTCTTGGTACTGCTCGAGGCTGACCTCCTTCGGGGAACGCTGCCACAAAGCACTCGCCTGGTTGATGACCTCGAAGGTCTTTTCCGCAGGCTTGTCCTCCTCTCCTTCCGCTTTCGGCTTTTCCACCTCCAGCTCGATCGGATGCCCTACATAGTCGGAATGCCGACGAATGATGTCGCGAATACGATGGGCTTGCGCGAATTCCTTTTGGTCCTCCTTGAGGTGAAGCACGACCGTTGTCCCACGTTCTGCACGCTGTGCGTCGGTAATAGTAAAGCTTTCCTGCGCATCGCTTTCCCAGCGGAACGCCTCGTCCACACCGGCCGCTCGGGAGATGACTTCTACCCGTTCGGCCACGAGGTAAGCACTGTAGAAACCAACGCCGAACTGACCAATGAGCCGTTCCCCACCGCTTTTGGCTTCCGCAGCCTCCTTGAGGCGCTCGGCAAACTCACGCGTTCCCGAACGAGCGATGGTCCCCAGATTGTCAATCAGCTCCTGTTGCGTCATCCCGACGCCGTTGTCGGAAATCGTGATGGTGCCGTGATCGGGGTCGGCAGCGATTTGGATCTTAAGCTGTTCGCCCTCCGCCAAAAGGCCCTTCTCGCTCAACGCACGAAACCGAAGCTTGTCGAGCGCGTCCGAAGCGTTGGAAACCAACTCCCGGAGAAAAATCTCCTTGTTGCTGTATAGCGAATCGACGACCAAACGCAGGATCTGGCTCACCTCGGCTTGAAAGGCGTGCTTTTCTTCGAAGCTCATTGATTTTCAGGTCCTTCTCTGTCCCTATCTCATTCGCGTCTTCACGGGACGCAAACCACCAAGAAAATGCTTTCAACGGCAGAAGGCGGGGCTAAAATGTGTCGACCCCCTTCCCCAAGAAGCAACTGACTCCTCATTGTGTCCGGGAGGGGCCGGTGTCAACCCCCCTATGAGCAACCTCACCACCCCGAGGAGGCTCGCCGCGGCTCCGCAAGACGGGCTCTAGCGCTCCCCCTCCCCAGCGGGCACACTTCCAGGGGCCATGCCGACCATCGTGACCATTTCTGGAACCAGTCGCCCCAACAACTACACCTCGCGCGCGCTTGCAGTCGTTTCTGATGATCTTGAACGTCGCGGCGCCAAGGTCAACCGATGGGACGGCCGCCGGCTCGAGCTGAACTTCCCCGGCCAAGCAGAAACCGAGGATGCTCTAGCGCTCAAAGAAGCCATTGAAGACGCGACGGCCGTCGTTCTCGCTACCCCCGAATACCATGGAAGCTTCTCAGCCATGACGAAGCTCATTCTCGAAAACATGGGCTTTCCATCGGTTCTCAAAGGCAAACCGATAGCCTTGCTCGGCGTGGCCCAGGGTCGGATCGGAGCGATCAAGTCGCTGGAGCATCTGCGGAGCGTCTGCGCGCACTTGGGCGCACTCGTCGTGCCAGGAGCCGTTTCCATCGCTGGCGTACAGCGCGTGTTCGATCAGCAGGGAAATATCTCCGACGACGACGCAGTCGCCGCGCTCCACCTCCTGGCGGGTTCGCTCCTCGACTTTCTCGACACTTATATTTGCCCGAAGATCGAGCTCGAAGCTCTCGCTCGAGAAGGCACTTCTTCCACTTGGAC
>CAYTRQ010000786.1:0-1634 GCA_964440025.1 uncultured Polyangiaceae bacterium
CGCGGGGGCCTACTTTGCACAAGGGGCGATCTTCAGTTTTATTCTTCCTAGCCGCTCCTCACCCTCCCCCCTGAACGAGGCTCCCTTCCGCCAATGTGTTGGGGTCGACCTTGGTCACGCTGTAGAAGTCCAAGCTATTGTACAAGCTCTCGCTGATTTCCGTGCAGTCGTCGGGCGTTCCCGAATAGATGCCTGGGTCCGTAAGTTTTTGCCCAATCTCGTAGCTCTTGTAAGTCGTCCCCTCAACGCAGTCGGTGTTGTCCGCCTGGGTAGCGTAACCGCTGATGCAGGTGCCCTTGGTTGCCATTGCCACTGGCTGTGAACACGCGGCGTCGGAAAAGTAGCTCGATATGGAGGCTGACCACGTCGGGATGCACCGAGTTTTTCCGTCTTCGGCGACTCCGAAGTTACATTGGGTCTCGAGTTCCTTGTCCCAGTACCCCTCTGGCGTCTTCAACCCACCGGGCGTGGTCCTGTAGAGATTGACGATCCTGGTGCCGTCCTCGGCCTTGGCTTCCGGGACCGGGTTCATGATCGATCCACCACCGCCCTCGGTGGCCCCCGATCCCGCGACCGAGCCTGAGCCTTGCGTGGCGCCCGAGCCCATCACCGCTCCCGCGCCCTCGGCTCCAGATCCTGCCGACATCGCCCCGGACCCATCACCACCTGAGTTCTCCAGTCCTCCAGCAGCCTCCGCTCCCGGACCTTCGCGACCCCCAGAGCTCTTCGAGGCCCCAGATGCCCCGGAGCCAAACATCCCCCCTGTGGCCTCCATCATGCTGTCCACGGCTCCCGAGGCAGAACATGCGGCCACCCCCACATAGACCAGGACCCCACTACCAAGGTACTCCATCGCTTTTCGAATCATCATGAGGTCCAGGATATCATGCTCTCGGTCCGAACATCCATTCCGAGGCGCGCGCGACGGTTCGAGTTTCCTGAGCACACGTGGCCGCTTTCGTGACACGGGGGGAGAACACGCGCGAGATCGAATCGGCGCTCGTACTTCCCTGGCCGCCGTAGGGAGCAAGTATGCTGGTCGCTCGGCGGTTTCCGGGGCTGACCTTCAACGTAGACGATGTTGTCCGCCTCAGCTGGACTTCACGGGGACCATCGCGCTGATACGCTGGACTGTAGGTGCCCTACTTTCCTTTGATGAGCCACGACGTGATTCACTTGTGGGATTTCACGGAACATGCTCCGACCTTGCTCCAAAGATCGTGAACGACGGATTTGAGCCCAGTAAGGGCAACGGTGAGTGGCTTGGCCATGGCGTCTATTTTTGGAACAATGCGGATGCTGCGTGGTTTTGGGCGCAGCAACGTCACGGGAGAAAAGCATCCGTGGTGAGGGCGACGCTCGTGCTGGGCTACTGTCTCGACCTCGATGCACCGGAGGGCATCGCGACCTTCCTTGAAGACGTGCATCGGGAGCTGTCGGCCCAATGTGAGCAGAAGGGACTCCCTCTGCCGGTCGATGTCGGTGATGATCTTTGTCTCCAGTGCGCCGTGCTGAATCTCGCGGCGGAAAGAACGGCCCCACCGGCAGAGTCGGTCGTGCAGACCTGCCAGAATGGGACAGCTGTGTTTCCGGGTAGCACGATTCGTAGAACGACCCACCGACAGATCTGCATG
>CAYTRQ010000787.1:0-1626 GCA_964440025.1 uncultured Polyangiaceae bacterium
GAGAAAAGTGGTCTCCCTACCGACCACTTTTATGTGGTCGCAGCACTAGAGCGGCAAACGGTTGAACCGGTCATCGCACTCAATGGGTGAGCAGGGCGGCAAGGAAGAACTGGGGCGGTCGGCCGCACATTGGCGGGGAGCTCGCCCCGAACGATTTTGGCCTGTATGATATGATTGGGAACCTAGGCGAGTGGACCAACGAAGAGGCCCACTACAGCTCGAGCCCAGGTGGGGAAGATCCGCGCGGGGCGGTGCGATTCAACTCCCGTCGGCTCGTATTCTCGCCTCAGTACGACGTGAAGAGCTGGGTGGCCCGCACCGCTGCTTTGGTCTCCGCACCCTGGAACGGCCGCGGCATTCGCACCGGCTTCCGCCTGGTCCGCACGCTCCCGGATTGACTCGCTATCGAGCGCGGTACAACACCACCACTCGGAGGCTGCCCGCGATAGGTTTTCATTCATCGCCCCGCAGCGTTCACCCACGTACGGGACCCTCAGCCGCGCGAGTCTGACCATGGTTCCATCTTCAAAAATGCCTTCGCAGAAGGGGAATCTTCGACGAGAGTGGGGTGTTTCGTGCCTAGATGCATTGCGATACTTCTGAGTGGGCACGCCGTACTTTTAGAGAGGTAGATCTGGGGGATCTGCGGAGGGTCGATCGACTGGCCCGCATGGGACAACGAGCGGCAGAGAATCCTCATGGCAGGATTTCTCGCGTGTTTGAGAGCCGGACGGAGCGAGAGGGGGCCTACGATTTCGTGGAAAACCAGGCCGTGGATGGTGAGCGGCTCGTTGCTGGTATCGCACGAGCCACGGCCCACGAGGCTTCAGACCATGATTTTGTGTTCGTTCCTGTCGACGCATCGAGCCTGAAGCTCTGGGATAGCACTGGGAACAAGGATTTTGGAAGAATCGGAACGCATGCGAATAGCGCGACTGGCGTAAAAGTCATGAGCGCTTTGCTACTGGACCCCAAGGGTGTTCCTTGCTGAACAACTGAAGCATGTCTCTCGTTCGACTCCGGACGCACCGGCATCGGATCATCTCTCCTCCGACGAGCTCACCACACTGCGGCTGCTCCGAAGAAAGTACGGCCCGAAAAAGGAGCAGCAGCCCGACATTCTCAGCATTTCGGAGGCGTCCCGATGGATCGCAGACCTCGGTGGTTACACGGGAAAATCTTCAGGTGGACCTCCTGGAACCATCACAATCCAAAGAGGACTACAGCACCTCTTGATAGCTACTGATGCACGGTCTTTGGAGCCACCACCGTAAAATGAGACCAATGGTCAGCTGTGCCCGGTCGAGGGTCCCGGAATCGATTGAGTCCGGTGAGGAGATCGTGGGGCATGAGCAAGCCTCCACATGCCGGTATCGGGCATGCGAGGGAAGCTTCTCATTCGAACAGCTCTCCGCTCGAGGAGACGGTGACGGCGCTGCGCAACCAGCGGCGGAGCGTTTCGACATCCGAGCACTCTTCGATGCGCTTGCGCTGCTGGGGGGTGACCGACAGCTGCCGAGCTTCGAGCACGGCGAAGACGTCCTCTCGAACTCCCTGCGCGAGTCCTTGTTCGAGCCCCTCCTGATTTCCTCTTTGGTACGAAGCACGCAACAATGGATGCTGAAA
>CAYTRQ010000788.1:0-1605 GCA_964440025.1 uncultured Polyangiaceae bacterium
GAGAGAAAAGTGGTCTCCCTACCGACCACTTTTATGTGGTCGCAGCACTAGTCGGTCTGAAGCCGTCCCTGAGTGAAGGCGGCCGGGTGCCGGTCAATCTGATCACCAACCTGCCGGATGATTGATGGGCGGCTCGACCCGAAGTGCTGGCGTCCTAGACTCTCCGGAGCTTCCCGGTGCCGCATTCTTGGGAGGACGACTGAGACCATGAAGACCTACGAACTGCACGAACCTCACGGTGGCGTTCCCATCAAGACTTGGACTCGAGGAGTCCCCGTCGAACCAGAGGCGGTGGATCAGCTCACCAATATCGCGCGCCTTCCGATTGTCCACAAGTGGGTTGCGGCGATGCCCGACGTCCACCTTGGTGTTGGAGCAACGGTCGGTAGCGTGATCCCAACTGTCGGGGCTGTGATTCCGGCTGCTGTAGGTGTTGATATCGGCTGTGGAATGATGGCCGTCGAGACGACCCTCAAAGCCAGCGACCTGCCCGACAATCTCGGTCCCCTGCGAAATACCATCGAGCGTGCCGTTCCCCATGGGCGTGGCCGTTCGGGCCGTCGAGGAGACAAGGGATCTTGGAGCGACATTCCCAACCGGGTAGGAAAGGTCTGGAAGGACCTGGAAGCTGGCTTTCGGGCTATTGCTCAAAAACACCCCAGCATCGAAAAGAGCAACAACGTTGTTCACCTGGGGACCCTGGGAACGGGCAACCACTTCATCGAGGTCTGCCTGGATGAGAAGGACAATGTTTGGTGCATGTTGCATAGCGGCTCACGTGGAGTTGGCAACCGCATTGGCTCGCACTTCATTGCCTTGGCAAAGAAGGACATGCAGCGCCATCAACAACATCTTCCCGATGTCAATCTTTCGTACTTCGAGGAAGGGAGCGAATACTTTTATGACTATGTGGAGGCCGTCGAGTGGGCTCAGACTTTCGCGCGTCAAAACCGCGAATTAATGATGCATGCGGTCCTTGATTCGGTTCGTCGACTCAAGGGGATCCCTCCATTTCAAACGGTCAAAAACGCCGTCAACTGTCACCACAACTACGTGTCACGGGAGTTCCACTACGGAAAGCACGTACTCGTCACTCGCAAGGGAGCGGTGCACGCTGGACGAGGCGTTCTTGGAATCATCCCTGGTAGCATGGGTGCTCGCTCATACATCGTCCGAGGAAAGGGAAACCCCGAGAGCTTCTGCAGTTGTAGCCACGGGGCTGGACGAGCGATGTCTCGCACCAAGGCAAAGAAGTGGTTTTCCCTTGAGGATCATTGCCGTGCGACTGAGGGGGTCGAATGCCGCAAGGACAAAAGTGTCATTGATGAAACTCCCGGTGCCTACAAGGACCTCGACAAGGTGATGGAAGCCCAGAGCGATCTGGTCGAAGTCGTTCATACGCTCAAGCAGGTGATCTGCGTCAAGGGCTGAGGGACCCGGCGGCGCGCTTCCGCAAACAGGTGTGAAAACGGCGGCAGAAATCCCTCGGCAAGAAATTCGACGGTGCACCCCAAAAAAGATCCCGCCAGGACGCAACTGGCGCCATCGGGGGCCGATGCAAAGGTATGCCATCGGCATTTCACGAGGCGCTCGCCCATCTTTTCC
>CAYTRQ010000789.1:0-1584 GCA_964440025.1 uncultured Polyangiaceae bacterium
GAGAGAAAAGTGGTCTCCCTACCGACCACTTTTATGTGGTCGCAGCACTAGCTTCACGGCTAGCTCGTTCGCGTCTCCAAATGGTCGCTTCGACCGCCCGAATTTTCTCAGCTCGAAAACGTGGATTTTGCCCGTAGGGGTTCCTGGACGACAAGGAATCGCCCAGTTGTCCCCAAGCGCAAGTGAGGGGACCGAGATCCGTTGCTCGGCCCCCTCCACCCTGGACGCCTCGGAGTGCTAGACGAGCTTCGCGCTGACCGAAATGCTCGTGCCTGTGTAGAGACGTGAGATGGGGCACTTCTGCTTGGCCGCGGTGGCCAACTCTTGAAACTTGGCCTCATCGATGCCCGAAACCTTGGCCTCGCACTCCAGGGAGATGGAGGTGATCTTGGGGCCGTCGTCCTGACCGAGCTCAACCGACGCGGTGGTCTTGACGGACTCAGGGGTGAGTTCTTCTTTGCTGAGCAAGGCAGAGAGGAACATGGAGTAGCAGCCCGCGTGGGCGGCGCCGACGAGCTCTTCCGGATTGGTGCCATCTCCCTCCTCGAAGCGGGACGCATAGGTGTAGGCGCCCTCGAAGGCGCCGTAGTTCATCTTGCCCTTCCCCTCTTTGAGGGTGCCATTCCACTCGGCGGAAGCTTTGCGTGTTGTCATCTTGGTACGCTCCTTCAGAATTGATCGGTTCAGTTCCTGGAAGGCGCGCCGTCTCCAGATCGATCGGCGTTCCGCGCCTTCTCCAGCCGGAGTCCCCCGGGGGCAGCCGACTCACCCGGATAGCGCAGCAGATGCGGTCACTCAAGCAGCGCGAGTGCGTTCCCGACACATCCCAGCCGCTGCGACAAAGATGCCGCCGCCAAGCGTGTGGCCCAAGCGTCCCAACCGCTGAGAGAAAGATGCCGCCGAGTGTGGCCCT
This sequence comes from uncultured Polyangiaceae bacterium, assembly GCA_964440025.1. Lineage (GTDB taxonomy): Bacteria > Myxococcota_A > Polyangia > Polyangiales > Polyangiaceae > NIC37A-2. The sequence goes on from CAYTRQ010000789.1 coordinate 914, forward strand.
ACGCGTCCAGAGGCTTAGAGAAAGATGCGGTAGCCGAGTGCTGCGCTCAGGGCGCCAAGGCTGGCGTCCCGCAAGACGAGCCCGTGGGTCTTGGCATAGCTGGCTCTCAACTCGAGCAGCACGGCCCCAGGTCCGAGGAACAGCTCTCCCCCGGCAGCACCGTAGAAGCCAAAATCCGTGGCGGTCTCGGAATTTTCCCCAAATGGCTCACCCCCGGCTTCTCCAGAGATATCTGCGCGAAGCAGATACATCCGAGCGCCAGCAGCAACGTAGGGTCGAAACAGGGGTAGCTTTAGGGGGACCCGATACATGGCTCCCGCCGTGACGACCGCCTGGCGTTCGACGACGGTATAGCTAGCGGTGCCGGGCAAGCGGCTTTCGCCATCTGGTCCGAGCTCATCCTCGAACTCCGTCTCATCGACTTTTGGAGACACGTACTGCCCGGCAGCAAACAGTTGAAAGCTCCGATCCAAAAAAGGAAGGGTGTAGCCGACTTCGAGCTCGCCGGTGGGAGAGCCCCCGAGACCGCCCAGCCCCAGACTTGCGCCCACCTTGCCCCCGACCACGAGGCCCAGTCCGGTGAGCCCCCCGGACTCATAGATGAATTCGTGCTCCGCCTCCGTGCCATCATCCGTGACGCTCGCCTCGGACGCGCACGAGCAGGTCGCCGC
>CAYTRQ010000790.1:0-1563 GCA_964440025.1 uncultured Polyangiaceae bacterium
GGGTTCATGGTCATGAACGACAAGTAGGCTCCTTGCTCCGCGCTGTTCGGCCTCATCCACTTGCACGCGAGTGGTGGCCTTGTGTGCGAGCGACGCGGCGAAGCCTTCTTTCTGATGTGGCGAGCGCTTTTCGTTGTAGCGTTGCTAGTTGCAGCCTGGAGAAAACTCGTTGGCGGCAAGGAGCATGTAGATGGGCCGGAGCGTGCCAGGAAAATAGGTGGAGTCGTCCACAGCGGTCATGAGCCATGCATTGGTGTATTCTTGAGCGGTTGAGGGGTCGGTGTGAATTGCACTGAAGGCCGAGCCCCCACGGTAGTTGCTGTTGGGGGTAAATGCCCGTTCCGGCCCGCCCTCGCTCTCCACGTAGTCCCTGAACGTATCGAGAATCCCGATCGCTCGCTGTTCCCCATTCCACACATAGTCGGTCGCAACCCGCCAGGGCACGCGAGAAGCGTCCGGGCCAAAGTCGTCGCTGTGGTTGCCGCTGGTCGCTGCCTGCCCTGACTCGTTGGACCAGTCCGAGAAAGCGCCGGCTTTCCGACTCTGGTTGGCTTCGAGCAGGTCGTAGCCCGCGCTTGTCAGATCGGTCCACACGGAGTTCCCCGTGATCTGTGCGAAGACCTTGTAGTAGCCAGGTGCAACGTAGGAGGGATTGGTTTCATTGCAGCCTCCAAAATTGTCTCCCGGCATGAGGACCGAGCCACTGCTGCAGTTCGCGACGGCGCTGGTCGAAATGGAGTTGATCAAGTTCTGAGCTTGGCTCGCGTAGTTTCCGCCCCACTTGCAGCCGGCTTGAACCAATGCCATCGCTGCGTCGAGATCCCCGTCGGTGGCCGCGCCATTGCTGATCCCACTACCGCAGGCATTGGTTTGCCAATTCATCAGGCCGCTGCTGCGTTGGTGTTTCTGGAAATAGGCCCATAGCTTGTCGAAGGCCGTTTGATCGTCATATCCGACCGTGATGAGCATTCCGTAGCCGATCCCTTCGGAAATGCAGTCGCCGTCATCACGCGGCACGCAAGCCGAACCGTCGCCGCAATCCTGAAAGTGCCGACTCTTCCAGAGCTCATATTCGCTTTGGAGCATCGATTCATCGATGGTCCGATAGCCGCTGTAGCCGGAACTTGCCGCTTCGGCCTCGTAGCTCACTTCGTCGGTGCTCAGAGGAGCCAGGTCTTCGATGCATACATCGAATGGCCCTGGTTCGTCGCCCTCGAGGAAGAGCTGCATCGTGACCACCGAATCTTCCACTTCTCGTCCGGCCTCGGGGACGTCCCAACTCGTCGGGACTTGTGCCCAATCGAGAGGATAGATGGCGCTCGTATTCATCAGCCCCACCAAGAATGGTTGGTCTCCATCCTGGGGTTCGTTGACGACGTATTGAATGCGTGCCCTGCCTGGTGTCGTTCCGCTCAAGCCAACGCGAAACGCTGCAACCTTCCCGGTTGGATCAAAGGGAGATTTGTCGCCACCCGCCGGATTGTTCAAATCGAAGGCGATGCCGACCCCCCAGTCGTCTTCGCTACCGGAAAATTCGCCAGACACACAATACTTTCCGTCCTC
>CAYTRQ010000791.1:0-936 GCA_964440025.1 uncultured Polyangiaceae bacterium
CGTCCAGCGGATGCCCTAGTAGTTGGAACGCTTGCGTTGGAAGCAGGTGGAGTTGGACACAGGAAGGACCGGCCGGAATAGCCAGGCGGCCGTGAGTTCCGTGTATGCCGACGATGAAGGACGAGAAGGGACCGTCTTGCTCCTCATCTCGAAGAACGGACCAGTCGCCGCCTCCAAGGTCGATGACGATTGGAACGACCGCGGCAGGGATCACCCGCCGCTCCGCCGCGACTGCCGCATCGTCGCTCCAGAAGAAGGTCCGGCCATCAACTTCAGAGACGGAAACTGCTGCTCCTACCATCTTGTCTGCCTAACCGCCTCGCCAATCTGCTGCAGCGCGAGGCCTCCACAGGATACGACCACCGGCCGCCACGACAAAGGGAGTCAGCCCAGTGGCGGCCGAACCACAACCTCGACATCGGAGCGAAAACCTTCCCGTTCGCGGCCAGCAGAATTGGCCAGTTAGAGGGCTCTTGACTGTGCACGCCACCGCTCGCTTGTTCCGCACGAACGGTCGGAGCAGAATGAAGGCTCAGCCGACGGCGCTCAAAGGTCGAACCGCGACCATTTCGTTTTCGGCAATTGCTCGCACATCTTCCGCTTCGAGCGTGACGACCGACCGGGTTTTCCCGGCGGCAGTGAAGAACTCAACTTCATATCCGCCCTGGTACACATGAACCACGGTGCCGAGGTCTCCAGTCTTGAGTCCTTCCTTTGGGAGGTCTCGGTTCAAGACGACTTCTTCGTACAGCTGAGCGGTCATGACGGGTAGGCGGTGACGAAACGTGGGACAGTAGACCCGATTTCAATAATCCAAACGGTGTTGATTCGAGCGGTCTTCGCTGACGGCCCGATGAGTGTAGCACGGATCTCGAACTTTCGTCCGAACGCGCTGGGCTGCCCTTCAACGGCGGCATCTGACTGCGCAACTCGAAG
>CAYTRQ010000791.1:946-1537 GCA_964440025.1 uncultured Polyangiaceae bacterium
GCGTACCTTCGCTTCGTCCACGATGGCGCTATCAGCGTTGGGCAACCTCACGAGGGTATCAGGGCAGCAAACTGAGGTCGGGTCAACAGTGGGCACAGATGACCGGCCGTGGTGCGAATGGTCGCGGAGTGTCACCGCCGATCGCAGGAACGGACAAGAATGCCATCAGGGCGTCCCGACCAGGAGCAGTCGAATCGTCCCGTAGCCGAGGAAGCCGAGTCCGCCCAGCAGTGAACCGCAAGCATAGACGGCGAAGAATTGGCGTATCGGAAGGGCGAGCCAACGGTTTGCAAAACATATGCGTCACGCCTGGACACGCGGCACCAATAGGCACCCACGAATGTCCCAAACACCAACGATGCAATGCCGAAGATCACTACCGTTGACGCGGCGAGAGGCTCCTGCCCCGCGTCACGAAGCTGGGCTTTGAAGTCACGGGCTCCCCAGGCAATCAAGACCACCGCCGCCAGAAATGGGACTTTGCGCCATGGATACAGACTTGACGACAGTTTTTCTGATCGGGTCACCTTGTCCCTCTAGTCAGAATGACACGACCGACTCGAGCTGCCGAATCCGTGGGTTACGCTCGAG
>CAYTRQ010000792.1:0-1534 GCA_964440025.1 uncultured Polyangiaceae bacterium
CTTGCGCGACGACGCTCGCATGCGTGCCGGGCATTTGATTCAGTTTGCCCTCGATCCTGATATTGCCAAGGGGCTGCGGGGCGCTAGCAAGAGCGAGACGAAGCTCAAAGACAAGTACCGGGAGGACGTGCACGAGGCCCTTGCCGAGATCAACGAGGAAATTCCAGAGGATCAGGCGTTCGATGCTGTCTTCGCGATTGATCGGCACGGGAGAGTCGTGGCCCAGATGGGCTACCCTCAGGCGTCAGGAATGAAGGACTTCGAGCTCGGGGGATACCCAGTTGTTGCCGACGCTCTTCATGGATTCATCCGCGATGATACGTTGGTTTGGGATCGCATCTATCGGGTGGTGGCACGACCAGTTGAATATGAGGCGGGCGAGGCACCGGCTGGCGCTATTCTCGGGGCGAGGATTATCGATGACCGGTTCGCCCGGAATTTGAGCAAGAGAACGGGGGCGGCCGTCGCCTTTTACGTGGGAGGAAAAAAGACCGCCGCGGGTGCTCCGGAGGGATTTCCCAAGGCCAACCTGGATCAGATTGTCTCCGATCTTTCGGAGCTGGCAGAGGAGGACCAAGACTACCAGGAAAAGGGAAGGAGCCAGATTCGGGAAATCGAGAGTGTGAGGGATATCCATGTCCAGTACACGCGGCTTCAAGGGGAGGCGTATCAGTTAGGAGCCGGCTATGCGGTAGCGAAGATGGGGGCCTCGATCGACTCGCCATTTGCATTCTTTGAGGCCGCTGACGATAAGGACAAGGCTGCTGCGGACAAAATCTTGGCTTTCGGCGTGGCTGGGGTGGCGATCGTGCTCGGGCTCTTGTGGACGATCTTCGAGCACACTCGGCCGCTGCGGCGCTTCGAAAAGGAAGCTGGTCGTCTTGCCAAAGGGGAGACCGATCAGCTCACGCCTAGCAAATTTGGCGGCCTCTATCGCAAGATCGCTGCTGACATCAATGACGGCATCGATCACGTCGCTGCAAGTCAGGGTGGCGTATCCCGGAAGGCAGCGGATCTTTCTCAAGTATTGGGAGATCTGCCCGCCCAACCGCAGATGGCGGCCTTTTCCGTTCCCGGAGGGGACGGGCCGGAAGGTGGCGCGCCGCCGCAGGGGGCTCCTGGAGTGCCAAAGGGGCCGCCGGGGCCGCCGCCGGGCCGCCGCGGTCCACCTCCTGCGCCGGGAGCGGCGCCCGTTGCTGGGCCGCCGGGGCCGGCTCAGCCGCCCGCTCAAGCTGGAGTGCCCCAACCGGGGCCGGGGCATCCGCCCCAGGACCCGGAGGCCGAATGGAAGGAAGTCTATCAGCAGTTTGTTGCGACCAAACAGCAATGCGGAGAGCCGACGGAAGGTTTTACCTATGAGAAATTCCGCGGCACCCTGGTAAAAAATCGCGATGCGTTGATCGCGCGTCATGGGGCGAGCAGTGTCAAATTCACCGTGTACGTCAAAGAGGGGAGAGCGGCGCTGAAAGCTTCGCCGATCAACTAGTGCTGCGACCACATAAAAGTGGTCGGTAGGGAGACCACTTTTCTCTCG
>CAYTRQ010000793.1:0-1523 GCA_964440025.1 uncultured Polyangiaceae bacterium
CACTTCTGGGAGGGCTTCGAAACCGCTCGAAACGTGAGTTGCCGAGGCACTAGCGTGTGGTCGCTCGCGTTGCGACGCCAAGAACCCGGCGCTGCCACGGAAGTGTGGCTGCTTCAAGAGCTCATCCAAGACGGGCGAGTGGCGATGCTGGGATGTATCCGGCAGGAGTTGCTTTCGGGGGTCAAGGCACCTGCGCAGTTCAAGAAGCTAGCGGGGGCGCTCGAAGCATTCCCAGATGAGGAGGCGGCCACACAAGACTATGTCGAGGCAGCGAGGTGCTTCAACCGCTGCCGAAGCAAAGGCGTTCAAGGATCCAACACCGACTTTCTTCTGTGCGCCGTGAGCTTGCGCACGGGGTTTCCAATCCTGACAACCGACGGCGACTTCAAGCATTTCAAGAAGGCTCTGCGGGTGAAACTCGCAGCTCCGATGTCCTAGCCCTGGGTTGGAGCGCCCTCGCCCGCGGAGACCGTTTCGTCTGTGAAGACTAGGTCATTGCCGTCGAGGTCCCGAACCCAAATGACCGGCATTCCCCAGTATGCTCGGCGAGCATCTACGCCCGTGGAGGCGAGCTGACTCTCCACTTTCAACGCGAAGTCCTCTTCGAGGGCGAAGAAGACTCGCCCACCACCTACGCGCTCGGGATCCGGTCCAACGGTCGCGTTCGATCAACGCAGTCGCGACCCTTTTTCTGTTGACGCCCGATGGCTGTGATTGCAACCGGGGCGCCACCCAAGTACGCCCATGCGTGCTCGACAATCCCAATTTGACGCTCGGGCTAGCTTTAGTCGCGGGCATCTTCTGCCAGGTGCTGGCACGCCACACCAGCATGCCGAGCATTCTGCTCCTGCTGATCACCGGAGTTCTGCTCGGCCCGGACGTCGCCAACGCAGTGCGCCCGCAAACACTCGGTGCCGGACTTTCGGGCATCGTCTCTTTCGCCGTGGCCGTGATCTTGTTCGAAGGCGGTCTGAGTCTGAACATCGGTCGTCTACGAAAAGAACAGAAGCCGATCCGGCGGCTCGTGCTGCTCGGTCCCGTGCTGGTCACGACCTTGGGCGCGCTTATTGGTCGCTATGTGATGCGCTTCGACTGGGGCACCTCGGTGTTGTTCGGTGCGTTGGTTATCGTCACCGGTCCCACCGTGGTCAACCCTCTGCTCAAGCGAATGAACGTACGGCACCGCGTGCGCGCCATTCTGGAAGCCGAAGGAGTGCTTTCCGACGCGGTGGGCGCAGTGGTCGCCGTGATTGCGCTCGACATCGTGCTGAGACCAACGGTGAGTTCGATTGCCCGCGGGGGGTTCGAGCTCGTCACCAGCCTTGGTTTTGGTCTGCTTCTGGGCGGTGTCAGCGGCTTGATTTTGGCGCTCTTACTCCGGCCGCGGGGACTCGTCCCGGAGCAGCTGCGCAACGTGGTCGTTCTGTGTGTCGTGTTCGCCATCTTTCAGCTCGCTGAAGCCATGGTGCACGAGAGTGGCATCGCAACAGCTACCATGGCAGGGGCGGTAGTCGGCAACATGA
>CAYTRQ010000794.1:0-1520 GCA_964440025.1 uncultured Polyangiaceae bacterium
CACTGACGCTGCCACCCGTGCTGGCTCCCGCTGCGCCCCCGGTGGGAGGGCAGGTGTTGGTTTTGGTGCAATCGTCACCAAACGTTTCCAAACAGCCTTGCAAGAAAGCGGCAGCACTCAAAAAGCCGATCAACCCAATCGCCCAGTTCTTCATCTATCCATCCCTAAAATCGCCCGGTCAACCCAAGTGAAAAACCGCCAGGGTCGAAACCAACACCAACTCGCACTCTGGCCTCCCGTTGGCTTCTTTTGACCGCCGCAAAAGATACGTAGCCAAGCGTAGCTGCTGCTGCGATGCCAGTTGCAATCATTGTCATGTTACTCACGTTGGCGTAGTCGTCGTATGCTTCCACAGCTCGACGAAGCTCGGTACAGTTCTCCCCATACTCGCCAGTACAATCCTGATTGGCTCCTGCATCGAGCTCACCAATTCGATCTGCCTTCCTATTGGCCAGAATCCGAAAAATGATGGCCGTTGCCGCAGTGGCTACCGTCACGCCCCCCAACACGTAGGCAGGACTCCAGCTTGGCCGCCGGCTCGTCTCAGCGTCCCGCGCTGAAACTTGGCCGTACGCCCCCGACCCACTGGGCTCGGGGGCATCGCTGTTCAAGCGGAGGACCAAAACCACCTCCCCGCCTTTCTCGACCGAGAAACGGCGCTCGACGCTCTCGCCGTGCTTTTCGAGCAGCGCTCGATGCGTTCCCGGGGCGACGTAGATCTTCCGCTTGATAGGACTCTCGCCCACGCTTCGTCCCGCAATACTCACCTGGGCCCCTGACTCACCCACGTCAACCTTCACGGTTCCCACGTGCTTCTTGGCGACAGCCAAGTTCCCTTCCATCGTCTTTTTGAGCTTGCGGCTTTCAGCGCTGGGAAAGTTCCGCAAACAGTAGCTCAAGTGATTTGCCGCACTCACATACTGCCTATTATCCAACTCTGCCGTTCCCAAATTGCAAGCAACGTCAAAGGATGGATACAGCTCGAAGGACTTGGAATACAGTTCGACTGCCTTTTCAGACTCACCAGCGTCATCCGCATGGAAAGCTGCTTCGAGAATCTCTCGCGCCTCGTCCTGTCTCGCTTTTTCTGCGTCGTGCTTCGGAGACGTTGGAGTCTCCTCTTGTGCCAACGCAGGAGCACCAACGCTAGAACACAGGGCTATCAAAGCCGACAAGAGTAAGGTCCTCATAAGCTATTCCACGGGAGCAAATGGCACTGGCCTACCAAAGGACCCCGATTCTTCCGAAGTCCCTTCATCTTGTTGAACGTCTGACTCATTTGAGTCGCCTTCGTCTGCTTGTCTGCTCCTCCCCACGGACTCTTCTTCAGCCGCGGATTCATCCACTTCTGAGGCCACAGACTCATCCACGGAATCGGTCCTCCCCGGCGCTGCATCTTCTTCTTTGCCAGGCTCCTCATGCACTTCGTCGGAAGCTGGTGTGGCCTTTGTTTTCTGCGGAGGTTTCGCCGGTGGGGCGGGGGTGTCGGAGGGCCTTGGAGCTGTGGACGCCTTGGCGAC
>CAYTRQ010000795.1:0-1515 GCA_964440025.1 uncultured Polyangiaceae bacterium
AGAGAGTTCGCGAAGAGATCGAGCTCGTTGCACCCTCCGATTTCGCAGTCTTGATCACTGGCGAAACGGGGGTGGGGAAGGAACTCGTCGCGCGTTCGCTCCACCAAAGCTCGAGCCGCGGTGAGCAGCCGCTCATCTACGTCAACTGCGCGGCGCTACCGGAAACAATCGTCGAGAGCGAGCTTTTCGGACACCTCCGTGGCGCGTTCAGCGGGGCCACAGCGAACCGAGCTGGGAAGTTCGAGGTCGCCAACAACGGAACTCTCTTCCTCGACGAGATTGGCGAGCTTCCGCTTTCCGTGCAGCCGAAGCTCTTGAGGGTGCTTCAGGAGGGAGAAATCCAGCGCGTGGGCTCGGACAAGCCGCTGCGCGTGGATGTCCGGATTGTGGCTGCGACGAATCGAGAACTGGCGCGGGAAGTGGACGCCGGGAGGTTTCGGTCGGACTTGTTCCATCGCTTGAACATGTATCCGATTCGGGTGCCAGCTTTACGGGAACGGCGGACCGACATCCCCCTGCTCGCCGGGTATTTCCTGGACCTTTATCGACGGCGTCTCGGTTTGGGGCCCGTAAGAATCAACGAGGCTGCTCGCAGCGCACTCACAGCTGCGGACTTGCCAGGCAACGTGAGAGAACTCGACCATCTCGTGGGTCGGGCCGTTCTGCGCGCTAGCGCCGGGATGGCACGAGGGGAGCCCATCCTGATCGGGACGGAGCACCTTCAGCTCGGCAGGTCCCAAGCTCAGGAGAAGGGTTCGGTGGACGATCCTGCAGCGCAGCGCGGTGGCACTATCGTTCTGCCTACCGATGGCATGACGCTGGGGAAAGTCGTGGAAGAAACGAAGCGCATCATGGTACGTCGCGCCGTCGAACAAAACGGCGGAAACTGGGCTGAAGCCGCCCGTTCGTTGGGCATGGCGCGGAGCAATCTGCACCAAATGGCGATCCGCTTAGGGCTTCGGAAGTGACGATTGCTCAGTACCGCCCGTGCGCCCGCTTCGGCACAAGGTCAGGATTCTGTCACGCATCGGGTGCGACTCGCGCGGTCTTCCGGTGCAGGTTTTTCCCATCTCCGAGCGTAAAAGGCGATCTGAAACGTTCCCACGCCTCGCTTAAAATGGCCCAAACGGCAAAATTTGACCAAGGAGAAGCGCTCGGCGCGAAGGTTGCAAAGCGCCCCGGGCATGACAGTCACAAGTACTCCGCCCAGACATACGTTTCACATTCCGGTCATGGGCATTGGCTTCACCATCGATACCCCGATTCGACTCGCGCCCCTCGGCATCGATTCAGCTATTTCACTAGTTAATGATGACGTGATCGAGGCGGCTCGCGCGCACCATTGTCGCAAGCGTTTGCTCCCCTACGATCCCATCGCCAAAAATGCTCCTGATTCCCGCGCTCAGCGCATCACCTCGTACTTGAACTTGGTCCACGACCTGGTCGCGCTCGATACCGAACGCCAGCCCAGCGCCGATAAGCTAGACGATGTTCCCTCCCTCGACCCCTCCTGTG
>CAYTRQ010000796.1:0-1514 GCA_964440025.1 uncultured Polyangiaceae bacterium
ACCAAACAAGCAAGGAGGTGGTGTCCGTCACAATGCAGGCGAAAAAGCGCGCGTCGACCGCCCTCGCCCCGCAAGGGGCGGGCGACGGAGCGCCTTTTGGAGACGGGAACTAGACTCAGTTCGCATCCAAAAAGGACGCGAACCAAACAAGCAAGGAAGCGTTCAGCGTCACAATACAGGCGAAATAGCGAAGTCGACCGCCCTCGCCCCGCAAGGGGCGGGCGACGAAGCGCCTTTTGGAGACGCCTCTTTGCCGAACTTTTGCACATAGCCACGCAAGAGTCCGTGGGCGCGCTCCACCACCGCTGGCCGACTTTCCCACTCGGCCACGGCCTGTTCGTCGAACCGCAAGAGCACTCCTTCGCCGAAGATCTCCGTGGCCGGCAACCAATCCTGACTCAAAGTGAGCGCCGCCAACTGCGCTTGTTCTGCGTAACTTCCTTGCAAGTCGGCACTCGGCGCCTCCAAGCGAGTGAAGCCAACCTGCGCGGTGACCTTGCGCAGCTTCTTCACCAGGGTGATGTCGGCAAGGGGCGCGGGCAGCCGGCGCGTCGGCACCAGTCGCGAGGCGAAAAAATCTTGTTCGCGCGGGGGGATCTCGCCGGGCATCTCGTCGTTAGCGGTCAAGAACTCCTTGTATTCGGCCGTGCGCAGGCGCTCACGGGGTGCGTCTTCTCCACCGTGGATGGTCTGTACGGCGTCGGCGATCTCTTCGTTGGACTCCCAGGTCTCGAGCAGGTTTCGTCCCCGACGTTTGACTTGTTCGATCAGCTCGTCCTCCTGGCTGCGTCCTTGCCGCGGCTGCCGCTCTGCACGCTCTGCCAGCGCCTCGAGAGCATCTTCCAATTCGGCTTTGTGCCGGGCCACATACATCACTCCCGCCGCGGGTGTCATTTCTTCGTGAATGAAGCGGGCCATCGCCATGAGCGTGCCGGCTAGGCCTCGATCGAGGGCAGGTCCGGAAAATGGAGTCACGCTCGTCGCCTCCACCCCGCGGTAAAAGCTCTGATGGAAGCGTGTGAAGCGTTCGTAGTGGGAACGGTCCCGCGGTTTGTGAATGTTCATGCAGGTCGCCACCAGACCGGGCCGGCTTTCTTGTCGACCCACTCGGCTGGAGGCCTGAATGTATTCGGCGGTGGTTTTTGGTTGGCCGGCCACGACCATCAGCCCCAAGCGATCGATGTCGACGCCCACCGAGATCATGTTGCTGGCCAAAAGCACGTCCACGTGCCCGTCGTCCCCGTAGCTTTTGTTCAATCGATCTTTGGACCTCTTGATGTTCTCGGTACTCTCCCGACTGGTCAGTTCCACGGGCTCGCCCCGCAGCTTACGATTTTTGAACCACGGGTGCGGTCCCTTGAAGTCCAAGGGTTGGAACGTTTCCGCCTGGGTTCAGGCAAGCGATGTGTACCTGCTCGGGGTTCTTCGAGGTGAGCTTGCCTTGGCTGCGCAGGGACAGACTAGTGCCTCGGCAACTCACGTTTCGAGCGGTTTCGAAGCACTCCCAGAAGGGG
>CAYTRQ010000797.1:0-1501 GCA_964440025.1 uncultured Polyangiaceae bacterium
ATTGAAAAGGGCTCGGTGATCGTGATTCGTTACGAGGGACCAAAGGGCGGACCAGGCATGCCAGAAATGCTGTCGCCCACCTCGCTGATCATGGGGGCCGGCCTGGGCAAGGACGTCGCCCTGATCACCGACGGACGCTTCAGTGGGGGAAGCCACGGATTCATCGTGGGCCATGTCACTCCCGAGGCGCAGGAGGGAGGCCCCTTGGCGCTCGTGCAGGACGGCGACCGGATCACCATCGACGCCGCGGCCAACACGATCGACGTGGATTGGACAGCGGAGGAACACGAGCGGCGTCTCCAGGCTTGGACAGCTCCTGCCTACAAGGCGACGCGAGGCACACTCCATCGCTACATCAAGACCGTGCGCTCCGCGTCCGAAGGTTGCGTCACCGACGAGTAACTCGGCAGAAGCTGACAACACCTCGACGGATCGCACCGCGCCCTGCCGTCGACGAAATCGCTCGTTTACGGGCCGACCTCGAACGTCGGATCTCGACGGAGTCTCATGGATACGGTCTGCTCAGGTTCGAACCTGTCGCGCTGCACGCCGGCGGTTCAGCTGAGAGAGCTGACGTGCAACCTGCGCTTTCGTTTGGTTCGCGCCCAGGCGGGAGTGCTTCTTCAGATAGGGCAGCGGGAGCAGTTCGGGGAAGATTCCGCTCGCGGAGCACTCTGAACGTCCGCCCGGGGGGATTCAAGGAGGTGGACCTTCTCGCCAAGGTCGGGTCTACTTCGATAGGTCGGTGATTTTCACGTTTGTTCTCCCTAACCTCGTGAGAGGGAGGCCGAGGAGGCATTCCAGAGGATGATGAAGAACTTCCGGTCGAAGTCCCACGACGAACATCTCCGGGACGGCATCGCACGAGGGGTGTTGGATTCACAGGGAAATCCTATTCCGCCGCAAGGCGATCCTTGCGTATCCCGCGTTCGAGAGTCTTGCCCCGACTGACCAAAGCCACCGCAAGGGGTGTCGCCCGACTCCTCGTCCGTTTCGACGACGGAACGAGCGGTGAGATTAACGTCAGTCGGCGCTCTACTCTTCTGCGTCTACCGAGAGTTGCCGGTCTTCGAGTGGCTGTTCGAAGACCTCGAGAGCGTCAGCTGAGTCGAACCCCACCAAGCCCGCGGTTGTAGCTTTCCGTCTTCACTCCTCCGTGCCGCTCGCCCCCGATCACCCTCATGGTGGAGACGCGACTCGGGTAGGCGCCGAGCTCGGACGTCCCTCACGGACTTTGGTGAACTGATAGGCAGCCCAACTTCGCGCCCCTCGCGCTCGGCTCGATTCGGTTCCCGATCAACCATGCCGACCCGCCAGAAAATGTTGGTTCGTGCGCCGTTCGTGCGTCGTGTCCAAACGGAGACCTGGTTGTGGGAGGGCCCTGATGTCCTCGAATCGGCGCTTTCCCAGGGCTTGACGGCGGGGCAGCCCAAGTTCGATTTCCGCCACACGCGAACTAGTGCTGCGACCACATAAAAGTGGTCGGTAGGGAGACCACTTT